>DETG01000122.1:6788-15189 GCA_002361535.1 Prevotella sp. UBA3294 | reverse complement strand
TAGAGGTTCGGACGGTTGAACGAGCTCTTGAACTCCTTCGCGTCAAGGATACCCAGACTCTTCATGATGTCGGTGCGCACCTTGTCAGTGGCTGTGGCTGTGAGCGCGATGATCGGTGCCATACCTATCTCGTTGACAATGGGGCGTATCCGCCGGTACTCCGGTCGGAAATCATGTCCCCACTCAGAGATGCAATGTGCTTCGTCGATGGCATAGAAACTGATCTTGCACGATTTCAGGAAATCCACATACTCCTCTTTGGTCAGTGACTCCGGTGCGACGTACAACAGTTTGGTCTTCCCCGCGATGATATCACTTTTCACTTGATCGATGGCAGCTTTGTTCAAGGAAGAGTTCAGGTAGTGAGCCAGCCCTTCCTCCTCACTCATACCATTGATCACATCCACCTGATTTTTCATCAAGGCGATGAGTGGAGAGATCACGATGGCCGTTCCCTCCATGATCAGTGAAGGTAGCTGGTAGCACAATGACTTTCCGCCACCGGTTGGCATCAGTACAAACGTGTTCTTTCCATCCAAGACATTTCGGATGATAGCTTCCTGGTCGCCTTTGAACTTGTCAAACCCAAAATATTGCTTTAACTTCTGTGTAAGATTCACTTCTTTGGTCATACAGACGCAGTCTCCTTTCTTGCAATGTTTTGATTATCTTCCGACGATCTCTACGCACTCTCCAGCTGCTGCATGCGAGCCTTACCGAGCTGTTTTCGAGCGTAGTCAAGAGAGACCTCGAAGGTTTTCACCTTTTTCGAGGGTATTTCATACATGGCATCCATCATCACGTTCTCCACGATAGAACGTAATCCACGGGCACCCAGTTTATATTCCACTGCCTGATTCACGATCAGATCGATGGTCTCTTCGGGGAACACCAGTTTGATGCCGTCCATCTCGAAGAGTTTCTCGTATTGTTTCACGATGGAGTTCTTAGGCTCCACGAGGATACGCCGTAATGCGGTGCGGTCGAGCGGATTCAGGTACGTTAGTACCGGCAGGCGTCCGATAATCTCGGGAATCAGTCCGAACGACTTCAGGTCCTGCGGCTGCACATATTGCATTAGGTCATTCTTGTCGATATTCCGTACGTTCTGCACACTGTTGTATCCCACTACGTGAGTATTCAGCCGTTGTGCGATCTTCCGTTCGATGCCATCAAAGGCCCCACCGCAGATAAACAAGATGTTGCGGGTATCCACATGGATATAGTCCTGATCGGGATGTTTCCGTCCTCCCTTGGGTGGTACATTCACAACCGTTCCCTCCAGCAATTTCAGCAATCCTTGTTGCACACCCTCACCACTCACATCGCGTGTAATACTGGGGTTGTCGCTTTTCCTCGCGATCTTATCGATCTCATCGATGAAAACGATACCTCTCTGTGCTGCCTCCACGTTATAGTTGGCTACCTGAAGCAGTCGGCTCAAAATACTCTCGACATCCTCCCCCACATAACCGGCCTCAGTAAACACCGTTGCATCAACGATGGTGAAAGGGACATCGAGCAGTTTGGCGATGGTTCGTGCCAGAAGGGTCTTTCCTGTGCCCGTGCTTCCCACCATGATGATATTGCTTTTCTCGATCTCCACGCCATCATCCGTCGAGGGTTGTTGGAGACGTTTGTAGTGGTTATACACCGAAACGGACAAATAGCGTTTTGCCTCATCCTGCCCGATTACGTACTGATCGAGATATTCCTTGATCTCCCGTGGCTTGGGGACGTTTTTCAGCTTCGGTGCCTTCGCGTTCTGCTTCGCCCCTTGGTTAAGGATACCAGATGACTGTGCGATCTCGTAAGCCTGAGCCACACAGTTCTCGCAGATATATCCGTTCAGCCCTGTTATCAACAGGCTCACCTCGTTCTCACTTCTTCCACAGAAGCTACATACTTTCTTTGGCATAGTTTCATTCCTTCTTCCGCTTCAACACTTGGTCAATCATTCCGTACTCTTTTGCCTCTTCCGCTGTCATCCAGTAGTTACGGTCGCTGTCTTCCCACACCTTTTCATACGGTGTATGTGAATGTTCGCTGATGATGGTATAGAGTTCCTTCTTGAATTTCATAATCTCTCTGGCTTCGATTTCGATATCGGAAGCCTGACCCTGTACACCGCCTAACGGTTGGTGGATCATCACTCGGCTATGGGTGAGTGCCGAGCGCTTCCCCTCTTTTCCTGCCACGAGGAGGACTGCGGCCATCGAAGCGGCCATCCCCGTACATATCGTACTCACGTCAGAACTGATAAACTGCATGGTGTCGTAGATGCCCAGGCCAGCCGTTACGCTGCCGCCAGGACTGTTGATATAGATGGAAATATCCTTCCCGGGGTCTGTGGAGTCAAGGAACAGCAACTGTGCCTGTAAAGTATTGGCTGTATAGTCATCAATCTGAGTACCGAGGAAGATGATGCGGTCCATCATCAGTCTGGAGAACACGTCCATCTGTGTGACATTGAGCTGTCGTTCCTCGAGGATATAGGGGTTCAAGTACTGGTTTTGCGCACTTATCACGTCATCGAGCGTCATGCTGCTCATTCCTAAATGCTTGGTAGCATATTTTCTAAAATCGTTCATATTTTCTTTTGTTATTAGGACGAAAAAAGAAGGTTATCGACTTTTCCCGTCTTTGTGAGATACAAAGATACGAAAAAAAGTCGATAACCTTCTATATTAATGCCGTTTTTTTATAAAAAAACTTTTTTTAACGCTCTTATTTGGCCTCGAAAAGCTTGTTGAAGTCGTCGAGGGAAATCTCTTTCTCGTTCAGCTTCACCACGTTCTTCAGTACAGCGGTGAGTTTGCGGTCAATACTGCGGTCAACGAGATTATCCACATATTCTTTCTTCTTCAGCATGTCGGAAGCGTAGTTCTCCAAATACTCATCAGGCACGTTGTTCATGCCATATTGGGCGAACTGTGCACGTGCGGCTTCCTTGGCAGCTTCTTTCACGTCGGCATCTTCGATTTTAATGCCCTCAGCCTCGACGAGCTGTTCCTTGATCATGTGCCATTTCAGTTCCTTGATGCTCAGGTCGAAGTTCTTGTTCACGAAATCCTCGCCCTTATCCTTATTGTTGTTCAGCATCACACGCTTGAGCAGTGCCTCGGGGAAGATGAGGTCGCCCACCTTCTTCTCACAGTGTGAACGGACATCCTGAATAAACTTGAAGTCGCTGTCAGTGGCGAACTGAGCCTTCAGGCTCTCAGCAATCTTCTCACGGAACTCCTTCTCGTCCTTCACGGCACCCTCGCCAAACACCTGGTCGAAGAGGGCCTGGTTCACCTCTGCCTTGGTATAACGTGAGATTTCGGTAATCTGATAGCTAAAGTCAGCTGTCAGGTTCTCAGCCTCCTCCCGTTTGATTTTCAGCAACGAGCTGATCTCACCCGTATTCTCGGGATAGGCTTTCTTCGGGTTGAAGGTGATGATGTCACCAGGCTTTGCACCGTTGAACAGTTTCTTCTGATCCTCAACCTTGATATATGACGGCAGCATCACGGCATCAGCCACGGTGATACCACCTTCCTTGGTATTGCCATTCTCATCCAGCTCACGCAGGTCACCCTTCAGCATATCGTTCTCGGCATACTCCTCCACTTTCTCATAGTGTCCAGAGCGTGAGGCATACATATCCACCTGCTGATCGATGATTTTGTCATCCACGATAATGTGATAGTAATCGATCTTGTCACGACCTGTCAGTGCCACCTTGAACTCAGGAGCCACAGCAATGTCAAAGACAAAGGTATAGGGGGCGGGGCCTTCTACGTCAACAGCTACCTGCTTGTCGCTGGGCAGCGGTTCACCCAGCATCTGGATCTTGTTTTCGTTAACATACTTGTAAATCTCTTCACCCAGCAGTTTGTTGATGACATCCACTTTCACAGCGGTGCCATACTGTCGTTTGATCATGCTCATCGGCACCATACCCGGACGGAAGCCCGGCACCTGTGCCTTCTTGCGATAGTCTTTCAGTGTCTTCTCTACATCTTTCTGGTAGTCAGCCTCCTCTACAGTCAGCGTCATCAATCCATTCACTTTGTCTGGATTCTCAAATGTTACTTTCATCTGTGTATTGTTTATTTATTCAAGTTTCACATTCACTCAACTTCTTGGAAATGAACCGTTTCTATTCCCTGAAGTTGGGTCTTACTGTTTTTTTCGAAAATCGAGGTGCAAAGGTACGCATTATTTCCTGAATATCTTATATATAATGTGGAAAAATACGATTTTTTAACGTCCTGCATGCCTTTGTACCTCTCCATCCCGTCAGCTTTCCTCTTCTCTTCTTCTCTTCTCCTCATCAAGCAGCTGGAAGTCTTTCTTCTGAAGCACGAAATTTGTACCTAAGTATTTTTCTTTCACGATACGATTGGCAGCCAGTTCCTCGGGTTTGCCTTGGAACAGGATGCGCCCTTCAAAGAGCAGGTAGGCGCGGTCGGTGATATTCAGTGTCTCATGAACATTGTGGTCGGTGATCAAGATACCGATGTTCCGGTATTTCAACTGCCACACAATATGTTGGATATCTTCCACGGCGATAGGATCGACGCCCGCAAAAGGTTCGTCGAGCATGATGAATTTCGGTTCAATGGCCAGACAACGTGCGATCTCCGTACGGCGACGTTCGCCTCCTGACAGTTGGTCACCTTTATTCTTCCTCACCTTCTCCAAGCGGAACTCCTTGATGAGTGCCTCCAGTTTCTCCGCCTGATAGGTACGGGGCTTCCCCGTCATCTCCAGCACCGCCATGATATTATCCTCAACGCTCAGTTTGCGGAACACGCTGGCTTCCTGCGGCAGGTAGCCGATACCAGCACGTGCACGGCGATAGACAGGATAGTCTGTAATCTCCTGTTCATCAATATAGATATGTCCGGCGTTTGGCACAATCAGTCCCGTAGTCATATAGAACGAGGTGGTTTTACCAGCACCGTTAGGCCCGAGGAGTCCAACGATCTCCCCCTGGCGCACATTGATGTTCACATCATTCACCACCGTACGTTTCCCGTAGCGCTTCACCAGTCCTTCGGCACGTAGGACGGATCCTGTCATCGCCATCTCATTGATTTCATGCTCCATATCGATTCCTTTCTTTTCAGCCGACAAAGGTACGGAATAAAATAAAATCCTGCAAATCTTTGGTGGGTTTTATTTTATTCCGTACCTTTGCGCTCGAAACCCAGGAAGAATGACACGAAGAAAGAGTGTCGTTTCCAACGGGTTGATCAAGACATTGCGATGAAACGTACATTATTATATAAATGGCTTTATGCCTTTGGCAGATACCTTATTCTGATGGGGAGAACCTTTTCGCGTCCGGAGCGGTTCCGTATGTTTTGGAAGAAGTACGTTGCTGAAATGCAGTCCTTGGGCGTTGACTCCATTGGCATCGTGTTGCTCATTTCTTTCTTCATCGGAGCAGTGATCTGCATTCAGATGAAGCTGAACATCCAGAGTCCGTGGATGCCTCGTTGGGTGAGTGGATACACCACCCGTGAGATCATGCTGTTGGAGTTTTCCAGTAGCATCATGTGTCTGATCCTCGCCGGTAAGGTAGGGTCGAACATTGCATCGGAGCTTGGAACGATGCGGGTAACCCAACAGATCGATGCTTTGGAGATCATGGGTGTAAACTCCGCTGAATATCTGATTCTGCCGAAGATCATGGGTATGTTGACGATGATGCCATTCCTCGTGATTTTCTCCTCAGCCATGGGTATCGTCGGAGCCTATGCCACAGCATACATCGGTCATGTACTGCCGCCCGACGACCTCACCCTCGGACTGACCCACGACTTCGTGCCTTGGTTCCTTTGGATGAGTATCATCAAGAGTCTGGTTTTCGCCTTCATCATCAGCAGTGTGTCATCCTATTGCGGATATACGGTGGAAGGCGGTAGTGTAGAGGTAGGTAAGGCATCTACCGACGCGGTGGTATCATCGAGTGTCCTTATTCTGTTTAGTGATGTTTTCCTAACCCAGCTGCTGTCATGATCGAAATCAAACATCTTTATAAATCGTTCGAGGACAAGGAAGTCCTCCACGACATCAACGCCACGTTCGAGAACGGTAAGACGAACCTCATTATTGGACAGTCAGGCTCTGGCAAAACTGTCCTGATGAAAAACATCGTAGGTCTGCTCGACCCCACCAAAGGTGAGATCCTCTATGACGGGCGCGACTTCGTGTCCATGTCGAAACGCGAAAAGGTGTTGCTGCGGCGTGAGATGGGTATGATCTTCCAAAGTGCGGCCCTCTTCGACTCCCTTACCGTTTTGGAGAATGTGATGTTCCCACTCGACATGTTCTCAAACATGAACCTCCGTGAACGCACTCAGCAGGCCATGAACTGCTTGGACCGTGTGAATCTCGTTGGTTCAGAGAAGAAATATCCGGGCGAGCTCTCTGGAGGTATGCAGAAACGTGTGGCCATCGCTCGTGCCATCGTGCTGAATCCGAAATATCTCTTCTGCGATGAGCCCAACTCTGGTCTGGATCCCAAGACATCCCTTGTGATTGACGAGCTGTTGCACGGCATCACCCAGGATTTCCAAACCACCACTATCATCAATACGCACGATATGAACTCGGTGATGGGCATCGGCGAGAACATCATTTTCATCTACCGGGGCGAAGCAGCCTGGAATGGGAACAAAGACCAGATTATGACTTCTACCAACAAAAAGCTGAACGACTTTATCTTTGCCTCCGACCTCTTTAAAAAGGTGAAGGAAGAGGAGATGGCACATCACGGATGATGCAAACGTTTGCACATCAAAACGGGCATTTACCGCATCCCCATGAATTCTTGTCTGAGAAGAAATGCGTAATTTCGCAACATAAAACTAACTAAATGGTCTATGAAACTATTATTTAACATAGAGTATCAGACAGTATTCGGAGAGGAACTGATTCTGAATGTAACGATGAACAACGGGAAGGATGCACCAGCTGTGTCCTCTTACCGTATGAGTACACACGACGGTACAAACTGGAGTTATGAACTGAACGGCAAGTTTCATGTGGGAAATACCATCGACTATTACTACAGCGTGGAAAGTAATGGGAAGGAAAGACGGCATGAGTGGCTGGTTAGTCAGCACCGCCTGGAACTGTCGAGCGAGAAAGGGACGCACTACACGATTTACGACCACTGGATCGACATGCCTGATGATGCCTACCTGTACAGTTCCGCCTTCACCGACTGCATCGCCAAGCACACACCAGTGAAGAGTCAGAAGAACCCCTTCACCTACACTGTACGCATCAAGGTACGGGCTCCTCAGCTGCGTGAAAATGAGCGTCTGGCACTACTGGGTGACACTGCGGCACTGGGGAATTGGAATGCCAAGAATGCACTCCCCATGACGGAACACAGTTATAACGAGTGGGTGGTGAACATAGATGCCACCCAGCTGGAACGTCCCGTCATGGAGTTCAAATTCGTCATCCTCGATGAAGAGGATGATGTGACCCCAATTTGGGAGGAAGGGAGTAACCGCAGCATCTGTCTGCCCCTGCTGAACGAAGGCGATGTCGTGGTGTATGAGTTGCCACAGGCTTTCTTCCCCATCTATCACATGAAATGCGCCGGAACATTGGTTCCCGTGTTCTCCCTCAGAAGCAGAGAAAGCTTTGGCGTGGGCGACTTCGGTGACCTGAAGAAAATGATCGACTGGGTAGCAGCCACCAAACAGCGCGTGCTCCAGATCCTGCCGATCAACGACACCACCATTACCCATACCTGGACCGATAGCTACCCGTATTCCTGTATCAGTATCTTCGCCCTCCATCCGCAGTACGCCCATCTGCAGGCCCTGCCACCTCTGAGCGATGAAAAGACCCGCCGCAAGTTCGAGACGTTACGCAAGGAGCTGAACGACCTGCCACAAATCGACTACGAACGGGTGAACGAGGCCAAGACCAACTATCTGCGTCTGCTCTTTGCTCAAGAAGGAAAGAAGATGATGGCCTCTGCCAAGTACAAACGATTCTTCGAAGAGTCGAAGCAGTGGCTTGTGCCCTACGCACAATACTGTTTCCTACGAGACAAGAACGGTACAGCCGACTATACACAGTGGCCCGACCATCAGACGTGGAATGAGCAGGAACGCGAGGCACTGTCATCACCGCGCACTGCCAGATACAAGGAAGTGGCATTTTTCTATTTCGTGCAGTATATCCTGAATACCCAGATGAGCGAAGTGCACGACTATGCCCGAAAGAAAGGTGTGATCCTGAAAGGCGACATCCCCATCGGCGTAAACCGCTATGGATGCGATGCCTGGCAGGAGTCCCGTTACTTCAACCTGAACGGACAGGCAGGGGCACCCCCCGATGACTTCTCCGCCAACGGACAGAACTGGGGATTCCCCACCTA
>DETG01000122.1:4291-6636 GCA_002361535.1 Prevotella sp. UBA3294 | reverse complement strand
CTTCCGCATCTGGGAGATTCCTATCGATGCGGTACACGGACTGCTCGGACAGTTCTCCCCGGCATTGGGTATGACACGTGAAGAGATAGAAGCCTACGGACTGCACTGGCAGGAAGAACTCTTCACCGAACCTTTCATCATGGACTGGGTGCTCGACAGGATCTTCAAGGAGAGAGCCGACGAGGTGCGCCAACATTTCGTAGAACCGAAGGGCAACGGTTTCTACCGCATGAAAGAGGAATTCAACACCCAGCGGAAGATAGAAGCCTGGTACAACAAGAGCACTGGTGAAACGGACAACGAGGGTCTTGCCCATCTGCGCGATGGTCTCTATGCCCTTGTGAGCGATGTGCTTTTCGTGCGCGACCATAAGAACCCCAATAAGTTCCACCCCCGCATCTCGGCCCAGCTCGACTTTGTCTATGAGAGTCTCTACGACAGTGACAAATACATATTCAACAAGCTCTACAACGACTACTACTATCGCCGCAACAACCAGTACTGGTACCGCGAGGCCATGAAGAAACTGCCCAAACTGGTGCAGGCCACCCGTATGCTGGTATGTGCAGAAGACCTCGGAATGGTGCCTGACTGCGTACCTTGGGTGATGGACGAGCTGCGCATCCTCTCCTTAGAGCTGCAGTCGATGCCGAAAGACCCCTCGGTGAAGTTCGGACACCTCTCACGTAACCCCTACCGCTCCGTTTGCACCATCTCCTCTCACGATATGCCGACACTGAGACAGTGGTGGGATGAAGACGACAACCGCACACAGGAATACTATAACACCATGTTGTACAGAGGAGATCAGGCCCCCCACCCACTGCCGGGATGGCTGGCACGTGACATCATCTCGCGGCATCTCACCTCACCGAGCATGCTCTGCATCCTCTCGATACAAGACTGGTTAGCCATTGATGAGAAACTGCGGTTGCCAGATCAGAATGCAGAACGTATCAATATACCTGCAAACCCCAAACACTACTGGCGCTACCGCATGCACCTGAACATTGAGGACCTGATGACTGCCGATGCCTTCAACCAGGATCTGAGCACGCTCATCCTTCAAAGCGGACGCAAATAAATTCTGTCTATGCGGAAAATAATCTGTAATATCCAGATATGAAAGTCAAGAAACTACTACTGCCCCTGTTGCTGCTGCCCATGCTGGCTACGGCACAGACAATCCAATCGCCTAACGGCAACATTGTACTGTCCTTTTCACTCACCGACAACGGACGGCCTACGTATGAAATGACCTACAAAGGTAAGAGCGTGGTGAAGCCCTCACACCTCGGACTGGAACTGGCCAAGGACAAACATGCCTCAAAGGGCATGAAGGAGACCGACCTGATGGAACATTTCCAGATAGCAGATGTGAAAAACTCCTCCTTCGATGAGACATGGAAGCCCGTATGGGGTGAGACCAGTACCATCCGTAACCACTACAACGAGATGGCCATCACCCTCAACCAGACAGAGAATATTGAGAAATACATGGGAGACGGTACGAACCTGGGCTTAGCCTTAGTGCCGCAGACACGCACCATCATCATCCGCTTCCGCGTCTATGATGACGGCATCGGCTTCCGTTATGAGTTCCCGCAGCAGGAAGAACTGAACTATTTCCTCATCAAAGAAGAGAGATCGGAGTTTGCCATGGCAGGCGACCATACAGCATGGTGGCTACCTGGCGACTACGACACCCAAGAGCAGGAGACCCAGCAGACCAAGCTCTCAGAAATCAGAGAACGGATGAGCAAGGCAGTGAACTGGGGAAACTCTTCGGTAGCCGTCTTCTCACCCACCGGTGTGCAGACCTCCTTGCAGATGAAGAGCGATGACGGACTGTATATCAATATTCATGAGGCAGCCTGTCTCGACTATGCCACCATGCACCTGGAACTCGTTGATGCCAAGACGACACATCTCTCCGAGGATCTCATGGGCGGCAGCAACGCCTATACCCCCAGGCCTCAGCCATCACACTATCCCCTACCTGGCATCTTCACCTTCGTGAGTCATCTCACCCCGGATGCCACAGGATTGAAGGGAGCTATGCAGACACCATGCGAGACACCATGGCGCACCGTGATGGTATCGGATGATGCCCGTGACATGCTGTCGAGCAACCTCATCCTGAACCTCAACGAACCATGTAAGATCGAAGATACGTCGTGGATCCATCCCACAAAGTACTGCGGAGTGTGGTGGGAGATGATTGTAGGAAAATCATCGTGGAACTACACCAATGACTTCCCCAGCATCAAACTCGACAATATCGACTGGTCGAAGGTGAAGCCTAACGGCCGTCATGGTGCCAACAACGAGAAGGTGAAGCGCTA
>DETG01000122.1:247-4134 GCA_002361535.1 Prevotella sp. UBA3294 | reverse complement strand
ACATCAAGATGCTGAACGACTATGCACATGCCAAGGGAGTGAAGATCATGATGCACCACGAGACATCATCGAGCACACAGAACTATGAACGTCATCTAAAGGATGCCTTTAGTCTGATGAACCAATATGGATACGATGCCGTGAAGACAGGATACGTGGGTGATATCATCCCCCGAGGTGACCACCATTACTCACAGTCGATGAACAACCACTACCTCTATGTGGTGAAGGAAGCTGCCAAGCATCACATCATGGTGAATGCCCATGAGGCCACACGTCCGACAGGCATCTGCCGTACCTACCCGAACCTTGTAGGTAATGAAAGTGCACGCGGTACGGAGTATGAGGCATTCGGCGGAAGTAACCCCGACCATACGTGCATCCTGCCGTTCACCCGTTTGCAGGGAGGACCGATGGACTACACCCCCGGTATCTTCGTGACACGACTCTCAGAATGGAGCAGCAACGACTCTTGGGCCCGCATCACCATTGCCGGTTCATTAGCCCTCTACCTCACCATGTACTCCCCCCTGCAGATGGCTGCCGACCTGCCGGAGAACTATGCGAAGTTCATGGATGCCTTCCAGTTCATCAAGGATGTGGCCTGCGACTGGGACGACTCGAAGTATTTAGAGGCAGAGCCGGGCGACTACATCACCGTGGCACGTAAGGCCAAGGGTACCGACAACTGGTTCATCGGCGGCAAATGCGACGAGAACGGTCATACGGCCGTCGTCAAACTTGATTTCCTTGACAAAGGAAGGAAGTACGACTGCACCATCTATGCCGATGCGGCAGATGCTCACTACGAGAAGAATCCGCAGGCTTACGTCATCACGAAGCGCACCGTGAAGAAGGGAGATACGCTCAAACTGAGGGAAGCCCCCGGCGGCGGCGTTGCCATATCCCTCATAGCCAAGTGAGACGATCCTGACTGCAGGCCATTGTTCACCTTGCAGAGGATTTCAAAGAAGAATAGATAATAACATTCGCAGGCTTCGCTTGCCTCATTAGAAGGACAAGGGAACGAGGGAGCGAGGAGACCGAAATCAATAGAACAGGATATGAAAAAACTGATAATGGCCGGAATGACAGTCCTGATGATGGCATGCCAAGGTGAAAACCAAGCGTTTCACTATGACGAGGTGACCTACTCACCACATGAGACCGTTTTTAAGCTCTTTGCCCCAGCGGATGCAGCCTGCTCCGTCGTTGTGGGTAGTGACTCCATACCAATGAAACTCGGCAAAGACAGTATATGGACGGCCAAAGTAAAAGGTGACCGGAAAAGTCAGCAGTACGAATTTATCGTCAACGGACAAGCCTCTCCGGGTGTGTTTGCCAAGGCCGTAACCGTGAATGGGAAGAAAGGTGTCGTGGTGGATCTCAAGGACACCGACCCCGAGGGATGGGAAACCGACCGCCATGTGCTGCGCCCCTATCAGGACATGATGGTGTATGAGATGCATCACCGGGATTTCTCCATCGCACGACCTGATGCGAAATATCCGGGGAAGTACCTCGCGCTCACTGAGCCCTGGGCCGTCGAGCACCTGAAGGAACTGGGGATTAACGCCATCCATATACTGCCCTCGTATGACTTCGGTTCGGTGGATGAGACACGACTCAACGAGCCGCAATACAACTGGGGCTACGATCCCGTGAACTATAATGTGCCTGAGGGTAGCTATGCCACTGATCCCTACAGTCCCGAAGTGCGTATCCGTGAGTTCAAGCAGATGGTGCAGAGTCTCCACAAAGCAGGTATCTCCGTGATTCTCGACGTAGTGTATAACCACACTTTCGACATTGAGCACTCGAACTTCCAGAAGACGTATCCCGACTATTATTACAGGAAAACAGAGGAAGGCTATTCCAACGGCTCTGGCTGTGGCAACGAGACTGCATCAGAACAGCCGATGATGCGCCGTTTCATGATCGAGTCGGTGAAATACTGGATCAACGAGTACCACATCGACGGGTTCCGTTTCGATCTGATGGGAGTACACGACATCGAGACGATGAATGCGATCCGCAAGGCTGTGGATGAGATTGATCCCACGATCTTGATCTATGGCGAAGGCTGGAGTGCCGGACAGTGTGCCTATCCGCAGGTGAAGTTGGGCATCAAGGCAAACATCTCGCAGATGCCGCGCATCGCCGCCTTCTCCGACGAGATACGCGATGGTCTGCGCGGTCCGTTTGATGATGACACGAAGGCAGCATGGTTAGGGGCAGGCATCAGGATCTTCAAATCGTCAGACCTTGCGGGCTTCAAGGAGAGCGTCAAGTTCGGCATTGTCGGAGCCATTGCTCACCCACAGGTGGATATGACCTTGGTGAACTATTCGAAGAAGCCTTGGGCCACAGAACCCACACAGATGATGAGCTATGTGAGCTGTCATGACGACATGTGCCTCTTTGACCGTCTGAAGACGAGTCTGCCGGGTGTCTCTAAAGAAGAACTGATTCGTCTGGATCTGTTGGCACAGACAACAGTCTTCACCTCTCAGGGTGTGCCCTTCATGCTCAGCGGCGAAGAGATGCTGCGCACCAAGAAAGGGGTGCAAAATTCTTTTGAATCCCCCGACAGCATCAACCACCTCGACTGGAACAACAAGGAACAGTATCCTCAGGTGTTCAACTACTACAAAGGGTTGACAGCCCTCAGGGCACACCACCCATCCTTCCGTCTTGGAAAAGCAGAGTTGGTACGCAAGCATCTTGAATTTCTGGATGCTCCGGAAAAGACCCTTGTCTTCCGTCTGAAGGATCATGCCGGTGACGATCCCTGGCGGAACATCATCGTCATCCTCAACGCCAACAGGTCGTCGGTAGAAGTGAGCATCCCTCAAGGTCGCTATACTCAGGTATGTGTCAATGGTGTCATCGATGAAAAAGGATTAGGAGAAATCGAAGGTGGCAGTGTCACTGTCAGTGCGCAGTCGGCATTGATTTTGCACGATTAACATTTTTTTCTCTGCAGATCATCGCTTTGTTTGAAAAAAAAGCTTACCTTTGTTTCCGAAAATAAAAATATACAAGAACATTATAACACGATTATGAACAACGTACCTGTAATTAAGATCGGAATCGTCGCCGTTTCTCGCGACTGTTTCCCCGAGTCATTGGCCGTGAATCGCCGTAAGGCTGTCGTTGCCAAGTATGTAGAGAAGTTCGGTGCTGCCGACATCTACGAGTGTCCTATCTGTATCGTAGAGAGTGAGATCCACATGTGCCAGGCTCTTGAGGACATCAAGAAGGCTGGCTGTAACGCACTCTGCGTCTATCTCGGCAACTTCGGTCCTGAGATCTCTGAGACCATGCTCGCCAAGTATTTCGACGGTCCCGCCATGTTCTGCGCTGCTGCTGAGGAGACACAGAACGACCTGATCGACGGTCGTGGTGATGCTTACTGCGGTATGCTGAACGCCAGTCATGCACTGTCACTCCGCAAGACACGTGCCTATATCCCCGAGGAGCCTGTAGGTGACGCCGCACAGTGTGCTGAGATGATCCACGAGTTCGTGCCCATCGCACGTGCCATCGTTGGTCTGCAGAACCTGAAGATCATCAGTTTCGGTCCCCGTCCCAACAACTTCCTTGCCTGCAACGCTCCTATCCGTGCCCTCTATGACCTCGATGTAGAGATTGAGGAGAACTCAGAGCTCGACCTGTTAGAATCGTTCCAGAAGCATGCTAACGACCCACGTATTGAGGAGGTGGCTAAGGATATGGCTGCCGAACTGGGCCATGGCAATAAGATCCCACAGGTACTGCCTAAGCTCGCACAGTATGAGCTGACATTGTTAGACTGGGTAGAGGCTCACAAGGGCTCACGCCAGTTCGTTGCTCTGACCACCAAGTGCTGGCCTGCTTTCCAGACC
>DETG01000122.1:0-216 GCA_002361535.1 Prevotella sp. UBA3294 | reverse complement strand
CCATGTTCGGTTTCGTGCCCTGCTATGTCAACAGCCGTCTGACGGGTCGTGGTATTCCCGTTAGCTGTGAGGTGGACATCTACGGTACTCTGTCTGAGTTCATCGGTACCTGTATCACACAGGATGCTGTTACCCTGCTCGACATCAACAATACCGTTCCTAACGATATGTACGAGGAGAGCATCAAGGGTAAGAAGTTCGCTTGCGACACCTATA
>DETG01000125.1 GCA_002361535.1 Prevotella sp. UBA3294 | reverse complement strand
ACCGTGAACAAGAACATGGTTCCCTTTGACAGCCGCAGTGCTTTCCAGACCAGTGGTCTGCGTTTAGGAACTCCTGCCATCACCACCCGTGGTGCCAAGGAAGACCTGATGGTGCTCATTGCAGAACTGATCGAGGAAGTGCTCAATGATCCGGAGAACGAAGAGGTGATCGCCAAGGTGCGTGCCAAGGTGAATGCCACGATGAAGAACTATCCTTTGTTCGCTTATTAATTCAAAACCCAACAGCAAGAGTCCAGTCACGTACGTGAATACGAAACTGTCTGAATAAGAGCAGGGACATAATCCCTGCTCTTTTTTGATGCCTTTTGATCAAATAACAAAAAGAAAGAATCGGAAATCCTTGATTTACAAGGGTTTCCGATTCTTTTCGTGAGGTGCGTAGCAGAGTCGAACTGCTCTATATGGTTTTGCAGACCACCACATAACCGCTTTGTTAACGCACCATGTGTTGTAAGCGAGTGCAAAGATACGCTAATTATTTGTATCTGCCAAATTTTTGGGACACTTTTTTGTTTTATGACGTTGTTTCGCTGCTTTCAAAGCACAGCCCTCACACCCATAGCATGGGTCGCCAGCATGTTTCAGCGCTCGATAGATACGCCATCCTGCATAGGCCACAGCAACCGCTACCGCCACCGCAATCACCACATATTGAATATCATCTCCCATCTCTCATCTTTTTCCTGTCCACAGGGTTGGCATAGATCCCTAAGAAGAGATCTTTCAGCACATCGGGCTCATTGATCTCAAAATCATTGAGTTTACCGAGGTAAGCGAGGAACGCGTCCTTCTCTTCAGCCGTGTAATGACAACTGTAGGTTTGCTGTCCGTATCTGAGGTCGTGAGCAATAAAGTTGTTAGGGGTGAGTTGGTAAGCCCTCACGATCCGCTCATCAATCAAAGCAGCCACCCGTTTGTGGTATTCATTATTCGTACAGTTGTCAAAGGCCAAGAGATCCTGTCTTCTCACTGGTTCACAGAAAGCAATATGCACCCTGCCTTTTTGCTGTACGATACCCGTCAGGATACTGTTCAGATCCTCACCGGGTTTCTTGATATACTTGGCATGGCGAGACTCGTAGAGTTCCAAAGCCTTCAAGATATCACACGATTCCCACTCGTAAGACACCGAGACGGGTACGATATGTAAATCATCTAATGCCTTGATTTTATCATCGGGGCAACTCAGACAGAACATCTTGACGATTCCCTGATCAGTAGCATCGATGCCATCCTTGGTGCGTCCGTTACGCTGTGCTATCCACACAGACTCATGACAGTCGTTGATGACATATCGGATATACTCGGAAAGATGCAGCGAGCTCATGTAGAAATCCTTCATATTCCCTCCCCGCTCCACCCGGAACATTTTATTGGATTTGCCGATGTCGATGACCAATGGTGAAGACATCAGGTTGGCCCCGAAGGTAATCTGTGTGGTTTCATGCCCGTTTTTGTATAACACATACTGCATCAGACAGGAATCCAATACGATATCCCTATGGTTTGACACAAAGAGATAGCGCATGGAGGGATCCAGGTGATCGATGCCGGCATAAGTGAAGTCGGTCATACTGCGGGCAATGACCTGCTCGTTCACTGATTTCATCACCTCCAACTGAAAGTCGCGGATACTGCGGAAATCCAGCATCATCCGTTTCACCTCCTCCAACGGGCGTTCGGGATAGACATACGATGACAGCAGGGCCATGAAGTTACTTCGTACGATCCTGCTCATCGCAGCAGGGATCTCCTCATCATAATAGGGACGGATGTCATCGAACTTTGAGCTTCGCATATTCTCAAAATGTTATGATTTGTTACGCAGATCAATGAATTTGATGGGTTTCCTGCTCTTGGCGGGGAAATTGATTTTGGCGATCTCCTCCACTGGCAGAATCTCCACCCGTGGCGCCACCCGGATACGGGCACGGAAGCGATCCTTGAGATCTTTCACACAAGAACTGAGGAAAGCCGGTGTTTCCTCATGATCACCTTTTTTCAGTCCGGCCTTTACCACCACATCGTCCGTTCCACTCTCTGAATCCTGCACATAGATCACATAGTTCTCTATATAATCAGTATTGTCCAGCACATCGTTGATAGCTGGTGGGTAGAGCGTAGTACCTTTCAGTTTGATCATATTGTTCTTCCTGCCCACCAAAGGAGTGAGACGATAACTGTTACGGCCGCATTGGCAAGGTTCTACGATTTTCGCACAGACATCACCTGTCCGGAAGCGAAGCAAGGGCATGGCCTCCACGCCCAATGTGGTGACCACCACCTCACCTGTTTCCCCGTCGGCCACTGGCAGGTCATCTTCTCCTATAATCTCTACGATGATCAGTTCGGGATGCACGTGTCCTCCCATTCCGAAAGGACATTCCGAGAAGGTGGCGCCCATCTCCGTACTACTGTAAGTGGCAAACAGCTGTACTTCCGGCCATTTCTCATTGATTTTCTTTCCCAAGAGGTTCAGGTTAAACTGCTGGTCGCGCAGCCCCTCACCGATGCCGATAATTCTCTTCACCGATGAATGCCGGTAATCGATATGGTGTTCTTCCGCATATTGAATAAGGCGCAGGATAAAAGAAGGCACGCACATGATGGTATCGGGTTGAATCCTGCGGATGGTGTCCCATTGCAGTTCAGGGATACCGTTTCCCACCCGGATGATACTGGCTCCCATTTCCCGTATTCCTAAGAAATAAGCCAGTCCGGCCATAAACCGTTTGTCGAGGGTCGTCATCAGCTGAAGGATATTTCCCGGACGCAGTCCTGCGCACTCGAAGGACTTCTTCTCATTATAAGCCAGTCGTTGAAGATCTTTCTCCGTACATCCAAAGGTGACGGGATCGCCCAATGTGCCACTGGTGGTGATATAATCCACGATCTTTTCTTTCGGACAGCACAAGAAGTCCTCATTGAAGAGCTGCAGGTCTTTCTTTTCGGTAAACGGAATCTTCACTAAATCCTCAATGTGTCGTATCTTGTCAATATCTATCTCGCATTTCTCAAACACACGCTGATAATAGCGCGAATGGTCTTTCAGGTAGTGCAAGGCCTCGTGCAGGCGTTTCTCCTGATACGCTTTGATTTCCTCGATGGATTGGTATTCTATATCTTGCATAGCCATGTTATAAATTCGTCTAACCAATGATGCTTACGGATGCCGAAGCCATGCCCGCCCTTTTCATGCTGTATGTACAGATGAGGCTTCCGGGCGGCCGTCAGGGCAGAGTCCATCATCACGGAGTGGTGGTAATCCACCACGGGATCATCCTTACAGTTCAGTAAGAACACCGGTGATTTGATCCGTTGTGCATGTCTTTCTAATGATAACGAATCCTGCAGCGATTTATTGTATTTGCGATATTCTCCCAACAGTCCCCTGCGACTGCGTTTATGCACATAAGGTTTCCGCATCGTGACCACCGGATAGATGGCAGCCACAAAATCAGGGTTACTCTCCATGGCACTCAGCAAGGCCAGATGACCGCCGGCAGAGAAGCCGATGACCCCTACGACACGATGCGTCTTCCGTCCCTCGCTGATAGCCTTTTTAATATCATCGAGTGCATCAGGATACTGGTGCCCTCTGAACAACAGTCGGCTATGTGTCACATGGGCGAAAATGCCCGATACACGATAGCGCAATACGTAGGCATCATAGCCACGTGACCTCAGTTCCTCCGCTGTAGGGTTGCCCTCGTTCTTCATATCGAGCCAGCAGTAGCTTCCTCCAGGACAAACGATAAAGAGTGTATCCGATGCCCCCGTTGGTGTCTGTGCCCCGGTATCCAGCCATATTCCCATGATGGAGAGCATCAATAAGAGCCGTCTTGTCATATCTCGTTGAGTTTATCGATAATTGTATTCTCCCCCACGATCGCCTCCGCCGTGTTGATGGCTGTCAGGGGAACGCCACAGATACCATGCAGGTTGATATTCTGTCCTGTCAGGAAGAGATTCCTCACCTTAGTATATATAGGGATCTGTGAGAGCATCATGTTCTTGCAATCCTTGCGTACTCCATACAGAGCCCCTTCTGGCTGGTGGTAATAGTCGCGTATCGTGAGCGGTGATGATGCCTCCACATATTCTATCTTCCCCCTGAAGCCAGGATACAAACGTTCCATCTTGTCAAGGATCTTTTGGATATGCTTCTCTTTCCAGGTGCGATATGCCTCTCCCCTGTGTCCTACTGTTGTGTGGATCCATGGCTCTACCACCGAGAACGGCATCAGACAATTGATGATCATCTTTCGTGAAAAAGAAGGAGAGGCTTCAGGGGTGTCAAAAACAGGTGGTGTCATATACATCCAGCCATGCGGCCAGCTTTCTTCTTCGTATTCGCCGATATTCCAGATCATGCCATAATCTTCTTGTGCGTAGCAGGTATGGTTGATATATGGGAAACTATTCTCTTTGAAAAGAATATATAAGGTGAAGGCCGAATAGGTGTTGGGGATCTGTGCTATACGCTGACGGTAAGCCTTGGGGAACGAGCCTTCGGTGCACATGGGGATCAGTGTGGCAGGGTGAATGGCAGAGATCACATCCGCGGAGCCTACCGATAATGTCTGAGTCTCTTTTCCTTTGTCGTCCCACCTGAAATCAATACGCTCCACCCGATGGTCATTCACATGAAGATCTGTCACCTCTGCACCTGTCATCACCTCTCCGCCATGAGACCGGATCACCTCTGTCAGGGCATCGGCTAATTGCTGACTTCCTCCCACGAAGCGGCTCGATCCGTTGATATACAACACATTGATGAGTGCATGGATATAAGCAGGAGTGTGTCCTTTGACACCGCCATACATCGGACTCATATAAGCCAGCACATCCTGCAGCTTCCGGTCTTTGATATAATAGGAGATGAGTTCATCAGCCGACCACAGGAACTGTTCCGAGTGGGTAAAAAGATAATTCTTTCCCCGTCGGAGCCAAAACATATCCACTTCTTCTGCCAGGTCGTACAAAGCGTTGACATAAGCGCGAATGGCAGTTGCCTCATGGGGGAAGGCCTCACAGAAATACGATGTAAACGCCTCCCGTCCTTCGGGAACACGGTAGGTCTTGTCCTGTCGTAAATAGGTAATGCTGTCCATACAGTCTGCATCCACCGCCCGCTGCCGGATATTCTCGATCCCCAGATAACGACAGATACGCCAGATACTTCCTCCCTCACGCATTCCCCCGAGGATATGCATACCTGTCTCAAAACGTACTCCGTGGCGCACGAAGGTCTGAAGACCTCCTCCTGCCACACGGTTCTTCTCCAGAACTACCACATGGTATCCCTCTTTCGAGAGCAGGGCACCCGTGAAGAGCCCGCCCAGTCCGCCTCCTATAATCACTACTCGCCGCATTCCCTGATCTGATTAAAAATAGTCTCTGAGCCGATCAGCTCACTGCACGTGACAACTGTACCCACCATCACACCTAAGATTCCGTGTGAGTTGATATTCTGTCCTGTCAGCAACAGGTTGGGAATCTTCGTACGATGATGCACACGTGCCGCAGGACCCAAATGGATATCCTTGGCAATGCCATACATCGCCCCTTGTTCCGTCCCTGTATAATTGCGATAGGTAAGTGGTGTACTGGTATAATAATGGGCAATGCCCGAACGAAGATTCGGGAAGTCATGTTCCACAACTTCCAATAGCCGCTCCGCCTTCATTTTCTTGAATTGCTCATAGTCCTTCCCCCGTTGTCCCACCTGCGTATCCTGCCACCGGGCCACCTCGTCATACTGCATATACGAAAGGATGACACCCGACTCTGCAAATGGGGCATTCTCCTGATGGCAGAGATGCATATAGAGATAGCCCTTGGGCCATGTCTCATCATCATAGGTTTCACAATCCCAGGGCGAGGGTTGGCGGTAGCCATAGAAATTATGATTCATATAAGGTACGACACCCGGTTTAAAATGCAGATAGACAGAAAAGCCGCCCACCGTGTTTCGCAAAGAGAGAACCCTTCTGCGATAGGCAGGGCGCAGCAACGGTGAGGTAACCATCTCCAAGGTGCGTGCCGGGTGTACATCAGAGATCACGATATCTGCCGGGTAATAGTCTCCCGTGGCCGTGAGCACTCCCACCGCCTTTGTCTCGTTGCAGACAATCTCCGTAACCTGTTGTCTGGTCAGCACCCGTCCTCCTTCTCGTTCAAGCGCATGAGTAAGTGCCACTGCCAGGTTGTCGCTTCCCCCCACGATACGGAAAGCACTCTGGTTATAAAAGTCCATGATAAAGGCATGTGTGGAAAACGGTGTCTTGTCTTTCTCTGCGGCATACAACGGAAGGGTACCTGCCAAGACCTGTCGCAGAAGGGGGTCGCCGATAACCTCATCGAGCACCTCGTTGATACTCCTCAGCTGATACTCCATACTTAATGCACTGTCATCGGCCACTTGGCGCAGGCTATGCAGGGTGGATGCATTGGCCACCTGCTCCACCAGGTCAAAGTAGTGATTCAAGTTCTCCCGTTCATGAGGGAAATAGCCAGTCATCTGATCGATGAAAGGTTCCCTGCCGTTGGCGAAACGGAAATGCTCACCTTGTAACGATACCACATCATAGCCTTGCGGATCGAGTCTGCTCAGATGGATGGTATGGGAAATGCCCAGATAATGGGCGAACCGTGACAGTGTTTGTCCCGTGTCGGCACTCCCGATAAAATGCATGCCTGTCTCGAACTTCACCCCCCTTCGGGTGAAGCACTGCAGGCAACCTCCCACCTGTGTACCCTGCTCAAGCACCGTCATCTGGTAACCGTTCTTGGCAAGAACGACACCACAGGTAAGGCCGCCTAACCCACTTCCTATGATGACAACCTTTTTCATCTGCTTTCTTGATCTGATGAGGTCATATATTTCTTGATATATCTGCGGTATGGAGCCCAGTAGGCATCAGTCTCTGTCCGTTCGCAGATTTCCGAGTAATGATTTCTGTAATAGGCTCGCATCTGCTTCGTACGTGTCAGTAAGTCGTTACTGAAGTGAGGATCATCCCATGGAATCCGCTTCTGCACCTCCACATCGATCCGTCCTTGGCGAAGCATGAAGTCGTTCTTAGGCAGCACATGTCCTGCACCATGCAGGAAGATGGGAAGGATATCGGACTGCAGCTGCTCTGCCAAATAGAACGCTCCCTTATGGAAACGCAGGATGGAACAGTCTGGCGAGCGTGTACCTTCAGGGAAGACACAGATGGAATAGCCTCGCTGATAGAGTGAACACAGCTGTTCCAGACGGGCTTCTATCCCATCACTGACAGGATAGAACTCTGCACGGTGGATGACCATGCCATAGAAGGGGTTATGCCACACCCAGTCGTTGGTCAGAAAAACGATTTTCGGTGTGAGCATCATCAGACACATCAAGTCGAGATGCGACTGATGGTTGCAGATCACCACGGCGGGTTTCTCAAAGGTCTCACCTACCCTGTTCTGCAATGCAAACTGTACGCCGGGCACATGATGGATGACGAAATCCGACATCCGTTGCAGCAGGCGATGGTATCGCAGCTTCTTCTCCTCACTGTTCTTCCCCCAGTGGAAATACAACCATGTGAAGGGGAGCATGAACAGGTACATCATCAGCAGGAAGAAGACGATGGCAAACAAAGAACGACAGAATCGTCCCAGGGTGATAGGTAATGGAGATGAGATGTGTGAGATGAGGGATGAGGGATCTGCAGTCCGTACCCCGCGCGTCAACCACCTAAACACCAAAGGCGGGAGATAGTAAGCCATCAATACCACGGTGAACATTCCGATGATGGTAACGGCAGCCAACGAACGCAAAGCAGGGTGCTTGGCGAAGATCAAGGTTCCGATACCGATAAACATCAGCAGGGCAGACAGGGCGACACTGCGTTTATAGGAAGTCAGACGTTTCTTTCCCGTGGAATACTCATACATCAGTCCTTCGGTGATAAAAATGGTATAGTCATCACCTTGTCCGAAGATGAACGTGGCCAGAATGATATTCACAATATTGAACTGTACCCCGAACAGATGCATCAGTCCTAATATCCACAGCCAGCTTACAGCCAGTGGCAGGAATGACATCAGGGAGAGCTCGATGCTGTCGAAGGAGATCCACAGGAAGATGAAGACCACAAGACCGCACACGAAGCCGATGTAGTTAAAACTGTCTGACAGGATCTGTACCAACTGGTTACCGATGTCTTCCGAACTGAAAGCATAGATGGCCGGTGCAGACATCCCATTCAAGGTTTCCTTGACCGTTTTCTTCTGACTGGTCTGCACATCATTCACCACCCTCACCATGCCATGTTCCTCATCCTGAAAGAGGTATGTATCGTGCAGGAGATCTGTCACCGGTTGGAAAAACGACAAAGGCTGAAGGGCATGGTCATCTTCAAGCATCTCGATGAAGGGGGCAAAGGCCTGCACGTTGAAGCCCTGAAGAGAACACTGCTTCTGCAATTCCGATACGATGTCTTGAGCATGAGCCGTGCAAAACCGCTTCCATCGCTTCAGGCGCTTCTCCTGCATGGCACTTGTCGGTACAAAATATCCTACCCCACTTACCTTCTCCACCACGCCATCCTGTTTCATTTGGTCAAGCACGGGCAGTACATCACTTTCATTCTTCTGCAACGCCTCTTCCAAGGTTTGTCCTTCTGCTACGGCATAGACAGGAGCCTCGTGGGAGAATGCCGTGAGCATCTGTATGTCACTGCGTTGCTGAGGGGTCATGTAATTGATGTTACGTAAGTCGGAGTCAAATGAGGTCTGCATACTGAAATACCCTAAGATGACCGTCAGCAACACCATCACCACGATTCCTATGTGACGACCGGCCTGGTCTGCGATTCTCTTGACCTTAGTAAACAGAGTATGCTGACACGACAGGAACGAGGATTCTGCATGACAGGAACGAGGGTTGGATGAAGAGGTGGCTTTCGCATATAATGGAAGGAACACCAGGACGAACAAGATGGTTCCGACCAGCATCAGAGAGCCGAAAAGGCCCAGGTCGCGCATCGCTGCGGCATCGAGCCAGACCAGACACAGGAAAGCACTGACGGTTGTGATGTTTCCGATCAGCAGGGGCGGCACCATCTCACGAAGGGTCTGGCGGGTATCGCCAACCTCTCGGAGATGATCCAGATAATGCAACGGATAGTTCACAGCGATACCAATGATCACAGAACCGATACCCAACACGATTACCGACATACTGTCATGGAACAATGACATTCCACCCAGCGCGAAGAGCCATCCGAAGACCAAGGAGGATCCTAACCACCAGAGATCGGCCAGACGACGGTAATGGAGAATGAGTACGACGAAGATCAGAATAACGGCGATGGTGACAGCCAACATACTGTCTTTCTTGATCTGTCGCGCATTCCCCGCTGCCACCAGAGAAGCACCAATGGCAGAGACACGCAACTGGGGATAGGTATTCTCCACATCACCCATGACTTTCTCCAAGGTCTTCTGTAACGCTTCGTTGTTGGCCGACTCACTGGTGCCATAGGGCGACTCTAAAAAAGCCAGTCCACTCCGCCCGTCACGAGTAAACACACAGCCGTCGATCACCTCAAAGGAATGCGTGCTGTTGAAGTTCTGCATCCTATGGAGAACGGGCGAAAAGAGCTGTAGGGGATCGTATCGAAGTCGTTCCATGCTGACACCTGCCGCAGGAAGGTTCAATAGTTTTTTATCCTCTCTCAGTTGCTCTGCGATATAGTCGGGTGTCTGCAAAAGACTGTCTATACGGGCATAGTCGTCTTCTGTAAGGAAATAAGGGACATGCTGAGTCACAAAGTCGATCATCTCCATCATACGTGTCTCATCGGCATGTACCCTGACAGCGTTGCCCACCATCTTCTGATCCATTTGTTCGGCAAACTGCTCCATTGCCGTAATGATGGTATCAGCAGGCACCACATCCACGGTATCACGGGAAGAGAAGATCACGACAATCTGATTCTGTCGACTCAGTTGCTGATACACATCCGTAAATTTCTCATTCTGTTCATTGCGTGGCAGGAATTTCGCAATGTCCTCCTCTTCATGGATATGCAGGGAGAGAGCCACGAAGACAACCGTCAGGAGGAGGAGGATGACGGTTGTCTGTCTTTTCCTGCCGGATAACCAAAGATAGATAGAGTCGAAGAACTTAACCATGGCGCAGGAGTTTAGAAAGAATCATCTTTGGCCATCCATACACAACGGCCAGGAAACAAAGCACCGTGTTCAGTACACTGATACGGGCAAAATCTGTAAAAGGACGGAAATGAGAGACCCTTTCCCCTTGGGGCGGATAATACACTTGAACAGGAACACTATGGACGGGCACCTGCCCCCAAACGGCAAAGACCAACAGTTCCAGTTCGGCTTCGTAACGCGAAGTGAGCCATCGCAAGCCTTTCAGGCGGTGCAAAGGATAAAGCCGGAATCCCGTCTGCGTATCCTCCAACCGTTGTCCTGTCTGCACCCAGAACCAGAAATTCGAGAATTGATTGGCAAAGGTGTTTCCCTGTGGCATATTCTCTTGCCGAAGGTCACGCGCCCCGATGATCAACGAACCGGGATGCTGCACCAGGGCTGTCACCAACGCAGGGATATCCTCTGGGGCATGCTGTCCGTCGGAGTCGATCGTGACGGCATAGTTGTATCCCATTGTCATGGCCTTCTGAAAGCCCTCGCGCAGGGCATGACCTTTCCCTCTGTTCTTAGGGTAGTCAACTCGCGTCACCGTCATTTCGGCCTCATCGAGTCGTTCACGTGTGTCATCGGTGCAGCCATCCATCACCACGATGACATCATCTGTGAGAAGGAGGATGCGACGGACGACCTCCACGATCGTCTTCGCGTTGTTGTATGTAGGTACAACAACACAGACACGATACTGTTTCATGAGGTCTCTGATGTCGTTCATCGATAAATCACAGAGAATTTGGTAAATATTGTATCTTCATTGGCTACTGTTCCCCTCACCTTGCATCGCCCCTGTCCGTCATAGGAAATGCAGTCGAAGACCACATCCACCTCTGGTGTGTCAACAGGTGAGAGCGGTTGTATGAATTTCAGGTTCGTAATCGTATCGAGTTCCATCATACATCCTTCATTCTCCTGCAAGATCTCGCCGATCATCTGCACGACGCACACACCGGGGGTGATGGGCTGTCCGGGGAAATGGGCAGCATAGATCACATGCTCGGGATGCAGTTTGATCCGCACCCTGTCGCCCTTGCTCACGATAGAGAACATTTCATTGATCAGTTTCATTCTTTATCTCTGTAAATGTATATGTTATGTGGTATTTCTTGTTTCGCAATATCGTGGTGTCACCAGCCACGGTCACTTCCCTCCAGCGGTCTTGGGTGTTCTCCGAACCTAAGAAAAGGAAACGTAGGTCGCGCCGCAGCACTCGTTTGATGTACCACTTGTTCATCCAGTCAATCACATGAAGCAAACGAACCTTTCGGCGATCGGCACTCACGGTGAAATCAAGGGCATGGATGCCAAACTCATTGACGAGAGCCCCCTTACTTCCCGATTCGTCCGTCTTGATCAGGCAGATTCCCGTCAGGCTCCCTCCCCGAGGCATTTCTATCAGCACACTGTATTGTTTCTTTCCGTCCAGGGTGATGGCAGAGGCATGCCACAGCCACATGCTAACGAATAGCAAAAAAACGATCCTCAATCTTCCCATTGCTCTTGACGTGTAAAAGTTGAATGACGGTCTGATCACCGTTCTTCTCTACCATCTCGACCTTCGACACCATCTGCCGTTTCTTGTTGAAAAAGAGGCGAATGCTTTGGAACATCGCTTTCATCTCCTTCTTTTTAGGCACAAGACGAGCGATCCATTCATCACCCTGAATGAACATCTCCACGGAGAAGTCGGCTGTCGATGACAGACTCTTTCCCGTCACACTGTTCATCATCACACGGGCAATGCCCTGAAACAGTCTGCTCGACCGGATATCTATCGTGTTACTATTCTTCGCGGTCTTGATATACACCCGATTGTTGTTGATGATAAACACGTAACGATAAGGGGAGGTATATTCCCATCGCAGTTTTCCCCTGTGGTCATAATACATCACTCCTTGTGATACCATCTTATCATTCAGGAACGACAGCGACTTCGTTTGCTGGAAATCACACTGGATCGTGTGCTGCTTGGCCGCCGCGGCATTGATCTTGTCTATCATCGTCTTCGCCTGTGCTGCCGTAGCCTTGGTCTGTGCACCAAGGGAAGTCACGGTCAGCAGCATGACAAGAACGAAAAAGAAACGCTCGATACTTTTACACATCACCTCATTCTTATTTAGCAATCAATATACAACCTCCCATAATCAGCAGCACGCCCAACCAACGAACCAAAGGAATCTGTTCGTGGAAAAAAAGCATCGCAGCAATCATCCCAAAGACATAACTGAGCGAAATCATGGGATAGGCCATGCTGAACGGGAAATTCTTCACAATATACATCCACAGCACGGTAGCTGCAGCATAACAGAGTCCGCATCCTAAGAACCACCAGTTCGACAGGTTCCTTACCAAGAACCCTGTAGTCCAACTGAATGTTCCCGCCTTGTTCAAGGCGAACTTCAGCAACACCTGTCCACCACACAACAGGATGCTTTGGATGACACTTAGCAGAATCAGTCGCATGATATTCTCCTGAGTTTAATCAACGACACATGAGTTTCTCCCTGTCGATTCACGATCTCCAAAGTCTCAATAGGTTCACCATTGGGCATTTTTCCTCTCTGCAGGCACTTGGCGGCAGCATAGACATCGAAAGCGGAGGACAGGAAACCGATACCGAAAAGGGAGGAAAAAGAGCACGATGATTGGGTCGCCCCATTCGTACTGCCAGAGATCTGCACATCCTCCAGTTCACAGAGTGCTCCTGTGGGATCTGTTGTCAACATCATCGTGACAGATCCTTCTCCAGCTACCGTCTGATGCGGCTGTCCTAACACACCCGCCTTTTGCAGGACAGAGAAACACGACGGAGTGAGTTCCTCGTTGCCACACACCAGGATATGACTGGCTTTCCCCATCCGGAGCTGCAGGTAGGCGTCCAACAATGCTGTATCGAATGAGATGCCCTGATGGGAATAGGTGGTGTTATAGCCATGACAATGTAGTTGAATGGCTAACATCGAACCAATCGTATTATGGGTTGACTGCATGAAATGAGTAGGTTTCAGCAAGCTCTCCCCTTCCCGGCAAAGCTGACTTAGGAACAGTTCAGTATTCTCTATACAACCCAGTCCTGTACCCGTAATAATGGCATCTATCTCAGGTCCTCCTGCCTCTTCCACCACTTGTTTTGCCGTGACAAGCGCCCTCTTCAGGATCTTGCCCATCCTTCTGCCCTGCATCGGGTTCAAGAAAGCACGGAAATCCGGATCAACAGCTCTTGAATAGGCCTCATCGTAATGGATAGGATGATCATACCAATCATCAGAAAGGGGCTGCTGAATGGAGATTTGCGCGGCAGAACGGATATAGACCTTCTGGGATGGTGGAAGGACGGATGATGAGGGAGAAGGATCGAAGGAGGAAAGGATGAACGAAGTATCATTCCCACCAAAGGCGAATGAGTTGCACATCACATGGCGCAAAGGGAGAATGTTCTTGGCATCTGTTCCGCTTATCCACGGACGGATGCCCTCTTCCATGGGCTGCTGCCAGTTCAGGTTCACAGGTATGAACTGATGTGCCAATGCCAGCAAGCAGATCACCCCCTCCACGGTACCCGAAGCACTCGTGGTATGTCCTGTAAAGGCTTTCGTGGATGACACGGCAGGCATCTCCATCCCATACACCCTTCTCAGGGCGACACTCTCACTGGCATCATTGTTGGGTGTCCCGGTGCCATGCGCGTTCACATACTGGATGTCACCGGGTGCAAGCGATGCCATCCGCAAGGCTTCTGTCATAGCAAGGAATGCCCCTTCACCATTCTCTGAAGAGGCTGTCTGGTGAAAGGCATCACAGGCATTGCCAAAACCCGACAATATCGCCTTTGACTTGACTCCACGCCGCCGTGCTGAAGCTTCCGACTCCAGTACGAGATAAGCAGCGCCCTCACCCAAGTTCAGTCCTTTCCGTGTAGCATCGAAGGGACGGCATGGCTGGTCATCGAGGATCATGAGCGTATGGAACCCATTCAGGTGGTACTTGGTAAGACACTCGGTACCGCCCACGATCACCTGTTCGCATCGTCCGCCCTGGATCAGACGGGCTCCGAGCACCAAGGCATTGGCAGCCGAGGAACATGCTGTTGACACCGTCGTGGTCAGATCAAAACTTCCGAAATACTGTGCGATCATCTCTGTACAGGCACCGCAATCATGAGTCTTGACATACTCCTGATGCTCGTCATGATCCAGAAGATCCAGATAGTAACGCTCTGTCTTGTCCATTCCTCCCACTGTTGTGGCATTGATGAAACAAGGATGATCATCTGGGTGCAGGCAAGCATCATCCATCGCCTCCTTCAAAGCGATCATTCCCATCAGGGCCGACCGTGTGGTAGGCTCTTCATGGATGCCTAACAGCGCCTTCATCTGCTCATCACTCATCTTCACCTCTCCCACGGGGAACTCATGATGCTCCGTAGAAAGATAATGAATGGGGGCGATGCCCGATCTTCCGCTTTTCAAGGCCTCTAAGGTCTCTGCCTGGTTGTTGCCGATGGCAGAGATGATACCCGCACCTGTGATCCAGATTCTCATATTTCCGTTCGCTGTGGTCTCTTACTTTGTCCTGTTCTTGACGATATAATCTGCCATGGTATCTACCGATTGGAAGATTTCTTTTCCTAAAGAGGGATCCTTGATCTTGATCCCGTAGTTCTTCTCTAACAGGACGATCAACTCCAGTGCATCGATGGAGTCGAGTCCCAGTCCCTCACCGAAGAGGGGGGCACTGTCTTCGATATCCTCGGGGAGCATGTCCTCAAGGTTCAACACATCTATAATCTGTTCTTTTAACTCTTTCTTGATTGTTTCCATTGTTATCTGTTATCTGTTAAAAAATGATAGTCATACAGGGCGTTCCACACAGGTCATCTTTGCCAGGAAGTGATCTGCATCCTCACAATCCACCCATCCGTAGATGATCAGACGAGCCTCTCCCTCATCCAGAGCAGACACGACCATCTCGTGCATCAGCTTCGGATCTTCATGATCAAGCACGTAGAATGAGGTCTCTCCGAAAAAGCGGTTTCTGATGGCAATCTCTCCCGTGACGATATTCGGGAGGGTATAGACAAAGAGCGATGGCCTGGGGAAGAAATTCTCCATGTCGCTGATGGTAGCTTGGTATTTCCTGTCGTTACACAGCGAACTGGTTCGATTGAAAAGGATCACGGCCACCTCCTCCGTGTCCTTCGGGACAGTGTCCCCCATCCGAAGGAGAAGTTCCGAGGCCACGAAGCCTAATTTGGTGAGCTCGTCCATCTTGAAGAACTTCGGATAGTCATTGATATACTGTCGATAGAGTTCTGTCAGTAAGGCTCCACCCTGCTGGGTGGTATTCAGCACCTTCCCGTTCAGGGTCACCTTCTGGGGAGTGAGGGTGATCTCCGAATGAGTGAGCAGCGAAGGTTCATCAAGGGGAGTGTTCCCTTTGACTGGAGCGGACGGTGCACCGTCCTCCGTCACCCGCGAAAAGGCCATAGCGGCATTACAGCCTCCAAAGCCAGAGAGCAGTTTGATGAAACTGTTCTTGGAGGTGGCAGCGTGCACGTTAGACACTTTGATGTGACGGCTCACCCCCAGACGGTCAAATCCACGGGTGGCCAAGACGGTATGATCCTCGATGGCCCGCATCGAAAGGATTACCTCCAAAATTCCTGCTGCTCCCATGGTATGTCCGTAATAGCCCTTGAGCGAGTTGACGGGTACATCCAACAAGCCGGCACGTTCTATCGCGATGCTCTCCATCTCATCATTGTAGAGGGTGGAGGTGCCATGCACATTAACAAAGGCAAGATCATCTTTCGGGACATCTGCCATGACCGTCCGCAGGGCACGGTAACTCCCCTCCCCCGTCCGTGATGGTCCGGAGATATGGTTGGCATCGTTGCGGATGGCTCCTTTGCGACACAGCCATTGTCCTGCCTTCGGCTGGTCCACACGCTGAAAGACAATGGCTGCAGCAGCCTCACCTAAGTTCAATCCCCGGCGTTCGGCATCAAACGGCTTACAAGGTGCCGGCGACAAGGCCTGGAACGACTGGAATCCAGAGATGATGAAACGCGACTGGATATCTGCCCCCACCACCACGGCATAGTCGTATCTGCCGCTCTCCAAGGCACGCACCGCGGCGATCTGGGCACATAGCCCTGAGGTACAGGCATTAGAAACGACGACAGGTGTATTGGGATTACCGAAATGGCGGACGATCTTCATGGCTGTGTCACCGAGATAGACAGACGATGACGGACTACTGACATCCTTTTCCAACAGATCCACATTCCCCTTCGTCGTCGATAAGATGAACAGGACACGAGGAGAAGAAAGGTCGAATGACAGCTGAGGGATCAGCTGTTCCACAACCCCAACGACCAGCATCTCAAAACGGGTCATCCCCTCCCGCTCCACAATCCCATGCCAATCCATGAGTGAGGCCACGAACGACTGCGGCAAGGAGTCCCACTGATATTCTCTCAGCATCGACCGCCCAGCCTTCACCGCCTCGTAGTTAGCTTCCGTCGAACATCCAAGGGGTGAGATGATGGCATCTGCCACTTTCACAATCATAGCACGTCCCATTTCCTTTTCCATTCCTCGTAAAAAGCAGGATTCGACCATACTAACTGGTAATCACGATCCATAAACACCTGAACACTGTGCCCAGTGGCAATCAGCGACTCATCGGCCGTATCGTGGATCTCGTAGTCAAAGACGATCTTTGCTGCCTCAGTGGGTTGGTAGATAATATCCACCCGAGGGTGCATCCCATAGACAAGCGGCTTCTTATACTGGAAGGAGAGTTCCACCAACGGTGCATAGAAACCGTTGTCGAAGATCAGTAAGTAGCCCAAGCCGTATTTCTTCCCGAATGCCTCGCGGGCATCCTCGAAATACAACGGATAGGAGCCATGCCATACAAAGCTCATCGAATCGACCTCACTGAAACGGATCTCAAATTCCTTAGATGCTCTTAACTCTTTCATTCGTCACGTTTCTTTTCACATCACTGCACCGCCACCTTCATCTCGGCTGTCACAATCGTCTCATCCCCCACTTTGATCTCCGCACTGACCAAGGTAAGTTTCAGGATCTCCTCCACCACCCTGATCGTTGTCGTCAGCGTCTCACCTAACCGGGGGACTCTTTTTATCACAAGGTTTCTCACGGCACCGATAAAGCCGATGCTCACATCCTCGTTATTGATATATTGATTCACATACCCCATCCGTGCCGCACAGGTTTGCGCGATATTCTCTATCAGGGCATACGCGTTGAGGGTGCCATTCTCATAATAGAGATGATCCTCCGTAACGGTGAATGATGTCACCGTGCGTTCCTCATCATAGCTGATCAGCTGGTGGATCATCACGAAAGGCTCCTGTTGCGGTAGCAGTGTGTGTACGTCGATCTCTTTAAAATTCATTCTTCATTCCAGAATTCATAGTAATTGAACCATTGTGTGGGGTATCTCCGCACGACATCATCCATTTCGTCGGCAAACCGCTGGGCAAGGGCAGATGCTCTCTCACGGCGCGAGGCATGTGGGTCGGCGGATGTCGTCTGGAGCGACCTGATCAGTACCCGATACCGATGGGTCGTCTCTTTCATCACAAAGATACACAACACCGGCACGTCATGACTCACGGCCGTAGCATACGGTCCTAAAGGGAATTTCGCCGGTGCTCCCAACAGCTCGCATCTCACAGAACGGGGCGAACCGAAGATACGGTCGCCAGGGATACTGAGGATCTCGCCATCGCTCAAGGCATTGTTCATCACAAAGAGGTGCGACATATCCTCCCTGACGGGGATCATGCGGATATTGTTCTTCGACAGCAGACGGTTACGGTTCTCCATCACCGTATCTGCCTCCCCGGAGAACACCAACGCATTATAGCGTTTCTCGGATGCCTTGAAAGCATAGCCTGCTATCTCGTAGTTTCCCACATGACAGCTTAGGATCATAAAGCCACCCTCTTGATGCATCAGTGCCTCGAACTGTTCGTAATTCTCTATCTCGAAGTCAAAATGCTGTCCGGCATAGACAGCAAAACGGTCGAGGATAATTTGCCCGAACCGACAATGGTTCAGATAGACATATCCAAAGGCTTTCAGCGGGGAGAAGCCCATGCGCCGACGGAAGAAGTGATACATGGAGATATAGCCCTGATGGGAGAACAGCATGTAGAAGGGCACCACAAACACCGCCATGCCTGCATAGACAAAACGCAGGTTCAGGTAACGGAACGAACGTATCAGGGTGCGGTGCATCCATGTCGTTCCCTCGGTCTTTCCTTCCCACTGACTATGCTCCATATCTCGCCTTCTTCAATCCTTCAATGATTCAACTCTTCGACTTTTCTAATTGACTTTCTGCTCGATATAATCGCAGAACTGGTTCAAGGTTTTCACCTCGGCCATCTCCTCGGGTTTGATCTTAAACCCGAACTTCTTCTCCACAATCACCACGATATCCACGAAGTCAAGACTGTCGATACCTAAGTCTTCCTTCAGCAGAGCCTCCGGGGCAATCTTCTCCTCATCGATCTCCAGATCGTCAATGAGGAACTCTCTTACCTTCTCTTCAATTTCTGTTCTTGTCATATTTATCTTATTTTATTTCTAAAATACCTTATCTTGTTTTATTTCTAAAATACCACTACCCAAAGGTAATCATACCTCTCACTTCTCACCTCTCACTTCTCACCTCTCACCTCCAAAACACTATGTCCCTGTCCTAAGTTGTCGTGAACGGCCTCCACCTCTAACCCGGCTTTACGGATAATCCGGAACAGGTCGTCGGAATGGTACATCTTACTGTTGCCGTTAGCCATAGCCGTGAAGTACAGACTGATCTGTGTCAGACAGAAAGCGGCGGGTTCGTATTTCTGACGGTCCCACAAGGTCTCCATGATAAACAACCTACTGTCTTTGTCCATGATCCTTGCCGTCCGTTCCAGGATGCTTTGTATCTCCTCTTCGCCGAAGCAGTCGAGGAACTGACTCATCCAAATGACGTCATAATGCTGATCGGCAGGGAACTGATTATTTGGATCCAGCAGATCCATGCCGATGCCGTGAATGCGCTGTGCCCCGGGCAGCCCTCGTGTGACTCTTCGCATCATGTCGATCTGCTGGGGCAAGTCGAGGATGGTCACCTCAACCTGTTCATCATACGACACACACTGCATGGCCCATCGCCCTGTGTTCCCTCCCACATCGAGCAGGGTTCGCGGTTTCCGGGCAAAGACAATCTCCAAGGCCTGACGGAAGGAGCTGTCACTGTAGAAATGATCAAAGTCAAACCAGCTGCGCTGCACCTGGGGCTTCAGCTCCGACAGTCCTTCGTAGATCGTTTTCCAATCGCCTAAAGCCTTCAGTCCTGCCGGCCTGCCTTCTCTCAGTGCCTCCTCTAAATGATAGAAGCCCAGATAGTTCACGTCGTGATTGAAAGCAATGTTCACCTTTGTTGCCGGATCATTCAGCAGGAACCACCCTGTCTTGGAGAGGGTGAAACGGTCACTGTCTTTGTCAACAAGCACCGTTCCGATGGTCAGCGATGCCTCCAACAGGCATTTCGCCGCATATTCGCTCAGTTCACAGCGTTGCGCCACTTCGGCAACGGTCAGTCCGCCATCGTTGTTACGCAACAATTCCAAGATGCCAAACTTGATCATCAAGCGGGACACCTGAAACACCACAGGACCGAAAGCAATGAATTCTGCTAACCGCTGCGCATTGCGTGCTGACAGCTGTTCTTTGGTATAAGCCTTTTCGAGGGCAGGTGAAAGGTTCATCGTATTTCTTTTGACTGTAAGTTAAACATTCTTCAACACCAAGGCCGAATTGGTGCCACCAAAACCAAACGAGTTGCTCAGGACGGTGTTCACCTCAGTCTCCACGGTCTGTGTGGCCAGGTTCAGCGGCTCTGAATACGCATCGGGGTTCTCGAAATTGATGTTCGGCGCCACGAAGTGATGCTTCATCATCAAAATGGAATAGACGGCCTCACTGGCACCAGCCATCCAACACTCGTGTCCTGTCATCGACTTGGTAGAACTGATCAGCGCATGCTTACCATGGAACAGCCGGTCTAAGGCAATGGCCTCGAATTGATCTCCCTGTTGGGTGGAGGTGGCATGTGCATTCACATAGTCAATGTCATCGGCCTCCATGCCTGCATCCTTCAGGGCACGTGTCATAGCGGTCACGCTACCGTCGTCGCTGGGCTGCGAGATACCACCACCATTTGAAGAGAACCCATAGCCACACACCTCGGCAAGGATGGGCGCGCCGCGTTTCACAGCACTGTCGTAGTCCTCTAACACCAAGGCGGCAGCCCCACCGCTGGGTATCAGACCGTCGCGGTCACGGTCAAAGGGTCGTGATGCCTTTGTTGGCTCATCCATTCGTTTCGAGAAGGCATTCAGGGCATCGAAGGTGGCCATCGAGTAATAGTTGGTTTCTTGGGCACCGCCGCAGAGAACACGGTCCTGCAACCCTTGTTTGATGAGCAGATAACCCAGTCCGATACTATGACTGCCACTGGCACAGGCGGAGCTTACAGAGAAGTTCACGCCGCGCAGATGGAAGATGGAGCTCAGGTTCATGTTCACCGTGGAGTTCATCGACTGGAAGATCAGACCGCTGCCTAACAGTTGGGAGTCGTGTTTCTCGGCCATGATGTTCGCGGCTTCGATCACCGGCTTGGCCGAGGAATCATTTCCGAAGATGATACCGATCTCGTTCTTCAACATGAACTCCTCGTCAATTCCTGCATTCGCAAAAGCCTCACGTGCCGCCATATAGGCATATTCAGCCTCCTCGGAGAGCCCCACACGCAACCTGCGGTGCAGCAGTCCTTTCAACACCGGCTTCTCTACAATACCCGTCAAAGCCGACTGGTATCCGTATGTAATGCGTTCCTGCTCAACACCTATTCCTGAACGCCCTTCGTATAACGACGTCTTCACGTCTTCTAAATTCGTTCCCAAACACGACCAAATGCCGATGCCGGTCACTACCACTCTTCTCTCCACAATTCTCAATTTTCAATTCTACGTATATAGTCCTCCATTCACCTGAATCACCTGTCCTGTGATATAGGCAGCCTCGCTGGATGCAAGGAAAGCAGCAACCGATGCCACTTCCTCGGGTTTACCAAACCGCCCCATAGGAATCAGTTTCTTCAGTTCCTGTTCATCAAGACCTTCCGTCATATCGGTCGCAATGAATCCAGGAGCGATGGCATTCACCGTCACCTTGCGTTGTGCCACCTCTTGTGCCAATGCCTTCGTGGCACCAATCACTGCAGCTTTGGCAGCAGAGTAATTCGTCTGCCCTGGCAGTCCTTTGATACCAGAAAGGGAGGTGATGTTGATGATTCGTCCGTCACGATGGGTGAGCATGTTCTTCAGCAGTCTGCGGGTGATATAGAAGAAGCCGTTGAGTGTGGTGTCCAAGACACGCTCCCACTCCTCGTTCTGCATGAAAATCATGAGGTTATCCTTACGAATACCAGCATTGTTCACCAATACAGATACATAATCATCTGGATGAGCCGTTTCCCACTGTTCGATGGCCGCCTCTATCTGCTGGGAATCCGACACATCGAAAGGCAACAGCTCTGCCTTTCCGCCAGCCGCCTCGATCTCCTGCACAGTCTGCCTTGCAGCCTCTTCGTTACTCTTATAGTTGATCACCACAGGCATTCCCTCACGGGCTAACCGTAAAGCCACGGCCTTACCGATACCACGCGACCCACCTGTTACAAAAGCATATTTCATTCTTCCTGTTTAATAATTATGTGCAAAAGTACGAATAAGTGAGCGAAAAACCAAAAGTATTTTGAGTTTTTCCGAACGTGAGTACTTTAAACGAAGTTAAAGGTACGAATAAGTGAGCGAAAAACCAAAAGTATTTTGAGTTTTATTCACTGATCTTTTGGAAGGAAAGAGAATAATAATTACCTTTGCAAAAGTTGAAAACAGAATAACGGAATAAACAAACAGAATTTGACGTATGAAAAAAACTCTTTTATTACTGCTCACTGCACTGTTGGGAACAGTGACAGACATACAGGGACAACCCCTGCTGAGAACACATGTAGAAACGGGAGAGGTAGAAGGTGTACCCGACAGTACGCTGGCGGTGTATAAGGCCATACCCTACGCTGCACCTCCTGTCGGGAAACTGCGTTGGAAAGCCCCTCAACCGGCACGTGCCTGGGAGGGCGTGAGACGATGCAACGAGTTCGGAAAGATGCCGCCACAACCGACACGACCCGGACGTACCGCAGACATGATGAGCGAAGACTGCCTCTACCTCGCTGTTGCCACACCGGCCACATCCGTTACCGACCGCCTGCCAGTGATGGTGTGGATTCATGGCGGCGGATTCCAAACGGAATGGTATGGCGGCGACCTCTGGAGATTCCTCGCCCTTCGAGGAGTGGTCATCGTGAGCATAGAATACCGCACCGGGGCACTCGGCTTCATGGCTCATCCGGAGCTGACGAAAGAGGATCCCGAGGGGCACTCGGGCAACTACGGACTGTTAGACCAGATCTTCGCACTGAAATGGATACAGCGCAACATCACCAATTTCGGAGGCGACCCTGCCAACGTGACGATCTTCGGCGAGAGCGCAGGCGCCATCAGCTGCAGCATGCTCTGTGCATCACCGTTGGCAAAGGGACTCTTCCACCGGTGCATCAGTCAGAGCGGAGGGTCGTTCGCCCCATGGAGCGACAGTCCACGTTCTTTAGGGCTCGATGCCTCACAGAAAGGCGCCGAGCAACAAGGCATAGCCTTCCAGAAACACCTGAAGAAGAAAAACATCAAGCAACTACGACAGATGGATGCCATGGCACTCTGCGACGGTAATGTCGGCTTCAGCGGCTTCTGGCCTTGTGTTGACGAATATGTGATCTGCGATGATCAGTATCGTCTCTACGAACGTGGTGAGTACAATGACGTTCCCGTGATCGTGATGACCAATTCGGATGAGGGCGCCCTGTTCTCACCGGGGAACATCACAACCGAGAGTTATCAGAAAACCATCGAGGCGATTTTCGGCGACATGGCCGACGAGGCTAAGAAGGTGTATCCAGGAAACACGGATAATGAGGCATGGCATGCTTTCGGCGATGCCTTCCGCGACATGGGCTTTGCCTGGCCTTCCTATGCCTGGGTGAACCTGCAGTCAAAGACCGGAAAGAGTGCTGCCTATGCCGCTTACCTGGCACAGCCTTCCAAGATGAGTTTCTCACAGGATCCCCGCCGTCGCGGTGTGGCCCATGCCGACGATATCCTCTATCTCAACGGTCATTTCCTGACACAACCCAACGAATATCCCACGGAATCTGCCGTGGCCGAGATCATCCAGCAGTACTGGATTAATTTCGCCAAGACCGGGAACCCCAACGGCAAAGGACTGCCCTACTGGCCTACGTTCGATGAGACGAAACCCACCACGATGCAGTTCTCCAACGGGGCATCGCTCATCATGCTTCCCAATGCCGAACAGATCCATTTCGTTGACCGCTACTTCAAGGCCAAACGCGAGGCATTAGAAAAATCTCGACGGTAAATTGGCTCTTCCTTCTGGGTGGGAGGGTGGTGTGGGTGGCCGTTTTTTACAAAATCCCCGTGCGCGCGAGAAGAGAAAATACTTTTTTATAAATGTTTCAAAAAAACGGTCACCCACACCACCCTCCCACCCAATTTTCAAACTTCATTGGCCCCACAACACGTTCCGCCACTATCTAACTTGTCCACGTTCTGCCCTGTACCGTTGATGACCACGCCATAACAGAGCCCCTTGATAAGGGGCGGCTATAATGCAGGGATATAAAGAAAAGTGGAAATATAGGAGTAAAGTGTTATATTTATCAAAAAGATTTTGTACCTTTGTAGCCGATAAGTAATAAAAAGACAAAGCGACATGGGCTCTATATTCATCATACAAGGCATACTGATTTACATCTACGCCTTCGACCACAACCCGCCGCACATCCATGTGCGGAGCGGTACGGATAATTTCTCCATCACCATCCAAGACCGTGTCATCGAGGGAAAGGCCCGCTCCACATCGGTCAAGATTATCAACGACTTCATCGACGAGCACGAGGCAGAGCTGATGGAACTATGGGGCAGAGCACAACGCGGAGAGAAGATAACCAAAATAAGATAAGGAGGACAGATTATGTTTCTGACGATTACAGATGTAGAGTATTTGGGCGACTACACGTTGCTCTGTACGTTTAGCACGGGCGAACGCCGCAAGGTGGATCTCACGCCGCTACTCTCGTATCCCGCATTCGAGGAGCTGCGCGACAAGAATGAGTTCATCCAATTCGGCCTTGACCAGACCATCTTTTGGAAGAACGGTGCCGACATTGCCCCTGAAAGGCTTTACGAGATGGGGCATGCCGCATAGATCACCCACACCACCCTCCCACCCAATTTTCAAACTTCAACGGCCCCACAACACGTTCCGCCGTAATCTAACATAAGTTCCACCGTCACCTAACATGTGTTCCGCCGTCACCTAAGGATGTTAAGTGACGGCGGAACAACATATAGGGAACGGCGGAATAACACGTAGGGAACGTTGGAAAGAATCAGGGGCGTTTTTTTTTATCTCACCACCACATCTTTCACACCCACATTACATCCTCGCCAAAAGCCACAAGGCGAAAAACTTGTCATAAACTTCATAGATGCCAAGAGCCGTCGTGACGAAATTCTTCTCCAATAAACCTTTTATAGCTGACTGTACACTGCTACTGCTCGACAGACGATACTTATTGATAAAAGCAGACGACGTGAGGTTCTTTGCCTTACCCGCCTTGGCTATAGCTATAAGCAACTCCTTTTGCTTCTGAGGAAGTTGGAATAGCAAAGATTGATAAGTGAACTCGTTGGCATTTAGGATACTCTTAATGGCAGGCTCAAGCATATCAACATCACACTTGGATTGCTGGGAAGTGAGCGAAAAGAACTCGTTCATCACTCGTTGCAAATACCATGTAACACCGTCGAAACGATGATAGACTTCAGCAATGACACCTTCTGAGATAGACTTTCCAGCCTCCTCGAAGTGCCTCTGGGCAAAACAGACATATTTGTCCAAAGGAATACTTCCAATACTCATCATCGAAGTGCTTTGGTAGAAGGGGCGTGACGGACTGAGGAAGATTTCCCCCATCATAGTACGCTGGGAGCCGGAGAAAACAAACTGAGCGTTCCGGCAATGTTGAATATATGTTCTCAGAACCGCCTCTACCCGATCGTCTCTATAGTTGGCTATAGTCTGAAATTCATCGATAGCCACAATACAAGGTTTGTCTGCCGAAGCAATGTACTCAAAAATCTCGTTGAGGGTAGTTTTGGGTAAACGGATATCACCCACTTCCACATTCCACGACGGATTTCCCATAGGGTCAAAGGAAACACCACTACGAAGAGACCCTAAAAAACTGACAAAGTGCTGCATTACCTTTGTCCCCCTTGGCTTCAGCGATGCTAACATAGATGATCCCATAGCCATCACCATCTCTTCTACACTTTTTGTAGCATAGATGTCAATCAAGAAAGTATAATAATTACGTGCAATATCTTTCTGGTGAAACAGGTTCTCTATCAGTCCTGTCTTTCCAACACGCCGAGGAGCAATTAATGCGACATTATTGCCATTTGTGACCAACCGCTTTAATTCTGCAGTTTCGTCCTTGCGGTCGCAGAAATACTTCTCCGACTCATAGCCATAGAGAATAAATGGATTATTAATCATAGAGTCTCCATATTAAATAACGGCGCAAAGATAATTATTATTTTCCAATTATCATACCACAATAATTGTTTTATAATAATCATTAACTTTTGCGGTGGCAATGGTAACTATCCTGCCAAAAATATTAAGGAGCGCCCTGTCGGGCAGAACCAACGGTCACTCAAAGCGTAGCGGAGAGTGTCCGTTGGTTTCCCGTAGGCGACTAAAAATAAAGGCTTTCGCATACTTGCGAAAGTTAGTTAAGGAAAGAATCAGGGGCGGGCTTTTTTATCTCACCACCACCTTCTTCCCCTTGAACAGATAGATGCCTTTCTGTGTGGGCTTGGTGTTCAGCTGTTGCCCGTCGAGGGTGCACCACGTGCCACCTGTAGCATGTAACTGATCGTTCGCCACTGAATCGATGCCAGTGGCAATGCTGTTATCGGGCGTGGGCACCTCGTAGTCATCGAAATAGAAGCGGCGGCCACCGTCTGGAACATTATAGTAACGATAGGTGCTATTCTTGGAGTTGTCGGCTGTGGGCACAACGACACGAGTGCCCTGCATACCGTTCGAAATAAACTCATAGCCCAGTTCGGGATAGATGATGAAATCTACTTCCGGCCATTCTCCGGCCTTGAACTTGTACGTGGGGTCAATCACGGTGAGGTCGAATACCCCTTCGCGGTATTCCACCACCACATCTTTCACACCCTCGGTCTGGGTGCTCACCTCGTAGTCACCCAGCTGGTTGTGCTGGGGCCACGTGAAGCCGTCGATGTAGATGCGGGGGATCTGTCTCGTCTTGCCCAGCGCGAGGGGCTGACCCGTGACGGCGTTGCCCTCACTGTCGATGAACTGGCAGTTCTGTCCGTCGAAGGTTGTTCCTGCGGGCGAGATGATGGTGCAGTCGTCTTGCAGGTTGAGCGTGCCGATCTCTTTCAGGCAGGCTCCATTGGGACCGACGGCCCTGATGATGCCATCCTCCTTCACCGTCAGCGTGCCCCGGTTGTGGACATCGGCCAAAGCATAGCCGTAGATGGCGGTGTTGCTTGTGGTGCCCTCGGGGAAGTCGATAAGCACGCTGGCCTTTCCGCTCACCGTGAGGCTCTTCACGTTGTTGATGGCTGGAGTATTGTAAGGCGACATCGTCAGCCTGCCCTCTCCGCATATCTCCACGTCGAGGCCACCAAAAAGATTACAAGAGATTGGTGAAATGGTTCCAGTGCTTTTCAGGTTTGTCGTCCCGCCGTCGAGCACGATTCTCACCTTGTTCTGGCGGAGCGTGATGCGGTTGATGCTGACGTCTTTCAGGTGTAGCTCGTTCTTGCTGGGGTCGAAGTAGGCCACGGCCTCGGCTACGTCGCCGGTAGCACTCGTGCCACCCGCCCCCACCAGATTGGTGAAGTTGTCGGGGCAGACCAGTCCATCTTTGCCCACGGTGAGTCCGTAGTCGGTGCAGGTCACGACGGTCCATCCCTTGGCCTCGATGGTAAGGATCTGTGCCCTGGTGCAGGCGTTGTCGTGCTCGTAGCCCTCAAGATTTAGAGATCCGGTTACGTCGAAATATGCTTTGCCGGAATCGCTATACGGTTTTGGTGCAGGCAGCCCGAGCACCAGTTTCCACATGTTCTCCACGTTGATGCAGTTGTTGCCGATTTTTACATCATACAGCCTTGTGCATTTACTGAAGTCCAGATCCTCTATCTTGTTTTGTTCACACCGAAGTTCAACAAGATAGGGTAAGCCTGTCAGGTCGAGCTTGGAAATCTTGTTATTGGTGCATTCGAGAATTCGCAATGCCCCGAAGAGAAAGATGCCATCGAGCGAGGTGATGCCCTTGTAGCTCACATCAATTGAAGTCACGGCAGCGGCCTCCTCAATGGTGAGAAAGTTGTCGTGGCTGGTGTTGAAGTTTTCATTGACATACGCGCGGAACACAGGGTCGCTGAAATAGGCGCTAATGGGGTGGAAGGCATCGAGCGTCACCTTGGTAGCGGCCTTGCCGGTAGCTGCAGAGTAGAACGTTTTCTTTTCAGGATTGAATACGGCACCTGCGCCCTCCGATGCCGAGACCTTTATATATGAGTCGGGGGCGTAGGTGGTCATGTTATCCACTGCCTGCACCGTTCCTTCTATCTTCACGTAGCTCTCCATCACCGAGAGTTTGGAAATGTTGCTGATACCACGCTTGCCATCGAATCTGACACGTGAGTTCCAGATGCTGATTTCCTCCTTGCCATTTCCGTTGTCTCCCCAGATGGCAGTGTTGTCAGGGTTGGGGCCTATGTCGTACACTGTGATGTTGGCATCTTCGAAACTCACCTTGGCCCCATTCTTCACCGAAATGCCGCCACCATCGCCATTGATATGAGTCTGATTTCTGTCGAACATTCCATACTCGCTTCTGAAGAAAGTGTCGGCACTCAGCTCAGCGCCAGCGTTCTTCGACGAAATCTCGCATTTGCCGATGAACACCACCGTCAGTCCGTCGCATCTTGTGTTGACCAGTCCGGAATTACTGCTCTGGAAAGTTCCAGCGCTGGTATTCTTCAGCGTGAGTGTCTTCGTGCTGGGATCGTAGCGTGCATACCATTCAGTGCCATTTTCCAGATTCGAACTGATGGTAATCTTTGCTCCGGATGCATTCTGGATATTGCCGCAGTTGTCTGAAGTAACATCTACCCCCCCCAGAGAGAAACCGTATAAGGTAGCGGCGTGGGTAGAGATGTTGCCCGCCAGCATCAAGGCCAGCGCGATAACGATGTGGTTGATGTTTTGTTTCATATTGGTCTTGGTGTTTAGTGAAAAATCCTAAATATAAAAATTAAGTGTGCAAATATAGTAAAAAAAAGCCGAACCGCCAAAGAAATCCCCGAAAAACAATGCAAGGGCCACTATTGCTGACTGTACACTGCTACTGCTCGACAGACGATATTTATTGATAAAAGCAGACGACGTGAGGTTCTTCGCTTTACCCGCCTTGGTTATAGCTATAAGAAAAACACCGTTTTTATCATCGCATGCTACACTTGCTTCATTCGAAAGCACGGGAAGACGAGGGAGCGAGGGCATGAAGGATGACCTCCTTCCCACGACAGAAGCGATGCACAATCTGACGGTCATCGCCCACACAAATAAACCGCTCCAGACGGTGGAGCAATGAATACTCATCCGGGTGCAGCACATCATCGTCGATGACCAGAGCATCAAATTCATAGCCAGGCTCGAAGCTTCCTACCTTTCCGAAGAAACTTCCTGCCGACTTGGTGGCCATCCAAAACACTTCCGACAAGGTGAGAAAGGGCTTATTATGATCTTGTTGGTAGTGCATCTTACTCACCTGAACAGCATAAGTCAACATACGGAACATGTTCAAGTCGTGCCCTCCGCTGATATCGCTGCCAAGACCTACACGCAGTCCTTCATTGAGGAATGTTCGTACAGGAGCCATCCCCGATGACAGGTTGAAATTGGATGTGGGGCAATGGGCAACCATGACGCCATTTCTTTTCATCAGTTCCAGCTCCTCGCCCGAAGTCCAAACGCAGTGAGCCATGATGGTAGGAGTCTGTCCGAAAAGACCATAGTGGTTATAGGCATCGCCGTAACAACTGCTTTCCTTTTCCAAATCTTTCATCTCTCATCTCTCATCTTTCATCTCTCATCTTTCATCTCTCATCTTTCATCTTTGGTCTAATAATCCGAATGCCTGGCATGGTCTTATGCTGGTAGAGGTACTGCTGGAGCGTCATGGGCTCTTCCACCACTTTGTGATGAATACTGGAAGCGTTGAGCAGGTGCAGTCCGTCATCGTGCCATACAGCGATGCCGATATGCTGGGTGTCGAGACCTGAAATATTCGTGATGATGGCAATGATGTCACCATCGAGGATGGTCTGTCTCAGCAGTGGGGTGTTCGTGAGCTGTCCCTTGGGGATATACCGATACCGCCGTCCCTCGATGCGCTGTTCCATTTTCCTGATGGCAGGTATATCTCCGGGATTCACCTTCAGCATCCGATAGCGGTCGGGATGCTGTGTCATATAGCTGGCCTCAACCGTCTGCCATGCGGTGAACGGCGGGTTGGGTCCCTGCACCTCCTTACAGAAGTCCATGCTCGTGTTATCCTCTATCCACGAGGTGAAGTAATGCAGTCGCTTGATGTAGGCAGGTTCATCCCCCTGTTCATAGCGAATTTTCTGCAGGACATGACAGAAGGCCTCGAAGGAGCAGAGGCTGTCGCGGACACAGAGGCTCAGTGCCAGTGCGTTCTCCACCATCGTGGTGCAGTCGAGCTGCCGCAGGTTGACAATCAGTCTTTCCTTATCGAAAGGCTCCAAGGTATGTCCTACATAAGGAACACCGATGAGCTGACGGGCAAAGTGCACCATCAGATTTCCCTCCCGTGGTGCTGTTTTCAGCAGTTCCACCACTTTTACGCTGTCTTCGTGCTCATATTGCACGGTAGTGGCCAACAGGTTGAGCATCCCAAGGCAAAGCAAGGTGGTCAATGCAATCCTTTTCATCTTTCTATCTTTTTCGTTTGAAATTCAGTCCTACATAGAAGTTCAGACTCCCGAAGTGGCTGTTTGTCGAGAACTGACTCTTCTGATAATGATACTTATGTATGATAGCACTCATGCCGGCAAACCAGCGGGTGTTGTTCCATACGATACCCAGACGCCCCGTGCCGTTGAATGTGATGTTCGTGAATGAGAAATCGCGGATACGTTGCTGACCGTCTTGCAGCAGGTCGCCGAACGAGTTGTTGTAGTCGAGTGACACCGACAGACTGGCTGCCAGTAACCAGTTTCTGGCAAAGACCCAGTTGTATGCGTATCCTCCTGAAATTCTTAAGTTCTCATATTTCACCTCACTGAACATCAAGCCGCTGTCAAGCTGGATGGTTCCGTATTTCTCCACCACATCGGCAGGCAGTCCGTCCATGGCTTGCTGCAGCTTTTCGTGGTTCAGGCTCATGTTGTGCTTGTTGTATCCTATTCCGAACAGGGGTGATCCACAACTGCGTCGCTGTACTGTACTTTGACTGAAGGCAGCAGGATAAGAGAATTTCTTATGATTGAAGACGTAATACAGGTCAAAGCCTACGATCCCCACATTCAGTCCGGAAAAAGGGATGTCCACATGGCGGATCGTACCCCGATCATCATCGAGCACAATATTCCGGATCTTATAGTCATTTCCGGTCTTACGGTAGTAAAGGTCCACACTGACCAGGTTACTATACAGACTGATATCGAATTCCTTTTTCTTATGGCCGCTACTGACATGATTGATGTCGAAGGTATATCCCAAGAAGATCCATCGCCACCCAAAATACGGTCCTACCCGGTAGGTAAGTTCCGGTGCAAACGACACCGACTGTCCCGATTTACTACTGATGCGGTAGGTCTCATACGTATTCGTGTTCTGCATCATCACCGCATAGTTAAAGTGCTGTGGCTCGATATAGTTGGTATCGATCTCGTTGAAGTCCTTGAAATAGCGCGTGAAGAAGTTTCCAATGCGATGGGGCACATCCTCTTTTGTATTCTTGGGTGAGACATCGGTCACAGAAGACTCCAAAGCATGGGTTGTACTGTCAGGCACAACAGTCTGTGCAACAGCATATTGTGCTATCGCCATCAACAATCCCAAGAGCAACCTTTTCAACTTATCCGTCATCCTTCATCTCATCTCTTCCACCCTCAGAATTTCCCGAGGATTCTGTCAAGCACCCAATTCACCGGCGTAGCACTCACACTGGTGGCCGTGCAGATGCCCAGTCCTTGCAGGTCCTCGATCACCGAACGGATAATCGGCAGCTGTACATACGGCGGGTTGGGCACGGTGATCTTCGTCTCTCCTTCACTCGTCACCAACTGAATAGGATCGTAGTTAAATACAGAGAAGCTCAGTGTTCCCTGCTCACCGATGATCTCGATACGGTCTTCCTGTGCCGAATGATGGCCCACGAAGCACCAGGAGCCGCTGCCGGGCACTCCACTCTCAAAACGGAAGCAGGCACTCACACTATCTTCCGCACTGTACAGATGTCCGCAGTTGGCACAGATACCATCAGCCTCCGTGATCACACCGAAGATATCCTGCAGGAGGTCGAGCTGGTGAGGAGCCAGGTCATAGAAATAGCCGCCACCAGCAATCGCCGGCTGTAAGCGCCATGGCAGTTTCTCCTCAGACGAATAATCCAGATCGCGTGGAGGAACAGAGAAACGCACCTGCACATTCACGATATTTCCGATGACACCGTTCTTGACAATCTCCTTCACCCGTTGGAAATAAGGCAGGTAGCGACGGTAATAGGCTACGTAACAGGGTATGCCCGTCTCCTCGCTCACCCGGTTGATGCGCACACATTCATCATAGCTCGATGCCAATGGTTTTTCCACATAGACGGGTTTACCGGCACGCATCGACATGATGGCAAAAGTGGCATGACTGCTGGGAGGCGTGGCCACGTAGATGGCATTCACATCGGGATCATCGATCAGTTCCTGGGCATCAGTGTACCATTTCGGCACATGATGCCGTTCGGCATACGAACGGGCCCGGCGTTCCGTGCGGCTCATCACTGCTACTACCTTTGAGCCTGTCACCTCGTTGAAGGCTGGTCCCGATTTCTTCTCAGTCACCTCTCCGCAACCGATGAATCCCCAATTAATCAGTTTCATTCCTCACTGTCTTTGATGATGATGCAAAGATACAACAATTATCAGAAATAAATGAATCAAATAGGAAAAAAACATCTGTTTCCTTCTCACTTAGTCAGATTTTTCGTACCTTTGCGACAAATTTTTAATCAGAATGTTATGACATCGTTAAAACAAGAAGAACTGATGAAAGGCCGGGGCTATCGCTCCACGATACGTGCCGCCTACAATCTGTTCGCCGACAACTACAAGATCATCCTGCGCCACTGCTGGCTCTATGCCCTCGTCCTGGCAGCCTTATCAGGGTTCTTTATTCTGAACCAGCTCAGAGCTTATCATCTTGAACCCATGTCGGTTAACAGGATCATCGTCTCAATATGCATGATGCTTTTTGCCCTCATCGCCGAAATCATTTTCTACGGAAGGGTTTACATGCTTGTGAACACGCAGTCTCTTTCATGGAATATTCTGCGCGCACTTAAAATCAATCTCTGGATGATCTTCTTTTTCGGCATCGCCGGCTTGGTTTTCGGCATGGCTGGGGGTGGCATCGGCTATGCACTATGGGGAGGAGACATCCAGACGGGCACGATGCCCCAGGCGAATCCCATGATCGCCCTGCAACAGCAGATGGCTATCGTGAAGATTGGCGGAATGGTATTCTTAGCCACCCTCGTCGTCATGCTCCTGATGTTGCCATTCGTCTATCCCATCATGAAATATGTGGTGCAGACAGACACCCGTTTCCATCAGATCTGGTTCAAAGGATGGAAGACGGGTATGAGGCACTGGGGGTACATATTCCTGACCTTACTGCTCACAACCATCTGTCTTTCGGTCATTCTGCTGATCATCACGCTCCCCCTGATTATCCTGATGACCGCCTATAACCTATCCATGCAGGGCATGGCACAAGGTGATGAGTCGGGCATGCCCGGGTATTTAAACATCCTCGCCTACTTCATTTCGGTAGTAACCTACTTCATCATTTACATCATGGGCATCTTCGTGCTCTTTGTGATCTATTATATATACGGTAGTATTGAGACAAAAGAGCAGAAAAAATTGGAAAGGTGAAAAGGGAAGAATTAAGATATGAGACAAAGACTATTATTGATTGACCGCGACGGTACCCTGATAGAAGAACCGGCTGATGAGCAGATCGACTCATTCGAGAAACTGAAATTTGTAAAGGGCGTATTCAAGAACCTGGCCTTTATCCGCCAGAATCTTGACTTCAAGTTCGTCATGGTGAGCAACCAAGACGGACTGGGCACGCCTTCATTCCCCGAAGAGACGTTCTGGCCAGTACATCATTTCATCCTACAGACACTGGAAGGCGAAGGCATCACCTTCGATGACATCAAAATCGACCCCCATTTTCCTGAGGACAACCACCCTAACCGCAAGCCTGGGACAGGTATGCTCACAGAGTATATCAACAACCCCGACTACGACCTTGAAAACAGCTATGTGATCGGTGACCGGGAGAGTGATCGGCAACTGGCTGTGAACTTAGGGTGCAAGGCACTCATCCTGGGAGACCAAGGCACAGAAGAAGGGAACAATCCCCTCTCATGGGATCGCATCGCCGAGATTCTCTTTGCTGGAGAACGTACGGCGGAGGTGAGGCGTACCACGAAGGAAACGGATATCCATATCAAGCTGAATATCGACGGCTCCGGGAAATGCGACATCAGCACCGGACTGGGATTCTTCGACCACATGCTGGAGCAGATAGGAAAGCACGGTATGATGGACCTGATGATCCACACCCGAGGTGATCTGCATGTCGATGAGCACCACACCATCGAGGATACCGCCATCGCCTTAGGCGAATGTATCCTACAGGCGTTAGGCGACAAGCGTGGCATTGAACGCTACGGCTACTGTCTGCCAATGGATGACTGTCTGTGCTCGGTAGCTCTCGACTTTGGAGGCAGGCCGTGGTTAGTATGGGATGCGGAGTTCCACCGGGAGCGTATCGGTGAGATGCCCACGGAGATGTTCCTTCATTTCTTCAAGAGTCTGAGTGATGCAGCCAAGATGAACCTGAACATCAAGGCTGAGGGACAGAACGAGCACCACAAGATCGAGGGGATCTTCAAGGCACTGGCCCGTGCGTTGAAGATGGCAGTACGCCGTGACATCTACCACTACGAACTGCCTTCTACCAAAGGGATGCTTTAACGATTATACGTGGTACTTATGCTTTTTCTTGGCTTTCCTCGGAGCCACAGGTGAGAAACTGCCACCTGCCGAGGGAAGTTTACCCATAGGTACACCACGGTACTGTGCATAACGGGCACGGATCCGATCCACATAGTCAACGGTTTCGTTGGCACGCATATAACCGTGCTTAACCACTGGATCGTTATAACCTGCAGGCTCACGAAGTAAGAGCATGTTGCGTGCCACATCCCCCCACCGCTGCGGGTTTCCGCCGTTCTTACGCGTCAGGGCCATCGCATCCCTTACATGCATGGCACCGCCGTTATATGCTGCTAACACAAAGTTCTGTCGTTCGGTTACGTTAGGAATATCACTAAAGGTACTGCTCAGTTCCTGAAGATAACGGGCTGCCGCCGAGATATTAGGCTCTGGTGCATGGATATCGCTCATGGCCAATCCTAAGTGAGCTGCCGTTCCCGGCATAATCTGCATCAATCCGCGTGCACCCGCCCACGATCGTGCTTTCGGATCGAAGCAGCTTTCCTGATAACACTGCGCAGCCATCAAACGCCAGTCCCACCGTGCCAGAGGTGCATACTTTCTGAAGAGATCATCATACTTCGAGATGACACCTGTACTACGGTTCAGGAACGGAGAATAGACATGTCGTTTCACCGATGCCGTAGTGAGCAGTCGGTGTTCCTCCTTTTTGATTTCCGCCAACATATCCGGTTTGTACCAGTGATCAAGCGTGTCGGCCAGTTCACTGTTGGAAGAGGACACGATCCATTGGATCCTCGTGGAGTCGGGAGCCGTCTGGTAGGCACCACAGAAACGCAGTGCGTCGCTGTCAATAATAGAATCTGAGAGATGCTTCACGATACTGTCAGGAAGCATGTAGGCAATGATATCCGCTTCTCCGCGCCCTAATTTCCACACCATCTCCATGGTATCCTTACAGAGTTCCACACGGAGAGACACACCGATGCTTTGTGCAAATTTCTCACAGAGCAGGAACTGGGCACCCATGCCACGACCATGATAGTCGTAGTAGGTCTCTGGGCCCGACAAGGTGAGCATGATCATCTCCCCGTTGGAGACAATATCTTTCAGGGTGAAATTCTCTGTGGATGGGATACTATCCGTCTGCACCTCGCCCCATGGCGTGATGACCCGTTTGTCTTGTCTCCCCTCATTACATGACAATAAGAGACCGACGACCCCGAGGATACATAACACGATTTTCTTCAATGCGGCGGCAAAGGTACAACAATAAATTCAGAAGAGAAAGGATTTAGCAAGAATTAAGGAATTCATGCCTACTCCTTCTTTCCCATGGCCAACCTGTATGCCAACCGTTTGTTCTGGTAGTCGGCATAGGCATCGGTACGTTTGTCAAGAGCCTGTTGATAAAGGAGCTGTGCCTCTAACAAGGTACTCATGGTGATAGTGCCAGCATGATAGTAATTCCGGTTCAGCCGCAGGTTCTCCGATGCCTGTTCGATGCTTTTTTCTGCGATTGCCAACTGCTGCCGTGCCTCTTCCACATCGTTCCATGACTTCTGCATCCGGATGGTGAGCAGTTCAGCATTGTCGGTCAGCTGTTCCACCGCTTTCTGATGTTCCAGTTTCCTGCGTTTCACAGCATGCGTGCCTCCCCACCAGTCGGTAATAGGTATATTCACTGTAGCGAAAACCATCGCAAACGACCGGTCGTTACCAAGGAGATTATGGTAGTTATAGCCTGCCCCGACAGCCACAGACGGCAGGTTCTGTCCGAAGGCCATTCTCTGCTGAAGGTCGGTGGCCTCCACCTGTTTCTCCAACAGCTGGTATTCTGTCAGCAAGGGAAGTGAGCCCTGCTTGTCATTCTCCGTCAGCAGGGGGTAAACAGACTGTTCCTCATGAACCGGAGGACGTTGAAGGGTGAAAGAAGTATCGCGCAATCCGCAATATTGAGCTAAAAGGAGGCGCACCACACTGATACCGTTCGACAGCTTCAGTCGCTGACTGGCCACATCGTTCTGCCGTAGCTGAACTTGTAGGAGGTCATTACGCAAGGTGACACCAGCCTTTACGGCTACCGTCACATCCTTGCAGATACCGGCCAGCATCGTATCAACAGCATCAACCGTGGCCATCTTCTCCTCTAATGACACCAGTTGCCAATAGTACTGCTCGGTAGCGGTCTCCACCTCGTTCTCCGACTGTTGCAGCTGCAGTCGGCTCACCTCCTCACCAACCTTCGCCAAACGGTTCCCGTTCATGATCTGCCCACCGGCAAAGAGCGGCTGCAAGGCGGTAATACCGGCAATGACCCCGTTCTTCATCATCGTCATACTGACCGGGCTGCTCAACGCCGCCAATGCCTCTGCGGGAAGCATCTGCGACAGTGAATTGCCCAACTCTGGTGAAATAGACTCCGAAAGGTCCATCTCCATCTTTGCCATGCCTTTATCGGCATTAAACCAAGCACCTGTGCCGCTCACGGTAGGAAAATATTTCGTGAACGCTTCCTTGCGCTGCTCCTGTGCTATGGAGATATTGTGCCGGGCACTGCGGATGGACATGTTATGTTGCAATGCTGAGTCTTTCAACTGTTTCAAGGTAAGCATCCTCCCCTGCCCTTCCGATGAGATGGACGAAGCAGATGGCTGTGACGCAAGACCGGCACATGCCCCCAAAAATGTGATGCCTAACACGATTCTCTTCATATTGATTCTTTCCATGGATCTTTATTTCAAATTCACTTTCCAATAAATTACCGGGAGCATCGTGACCACCATGATCAGCGAACCAATGCCACCGGCAAAGATGGTAACACCCACAGGCATCCAGAACGATGACTGGGCAATGATCATCGGTACCACACCCACGGCAGTGGTGGCAGTGGTAAGGAAAATGGGTACCATACGACGCTTGCCCGCCTTATAGGCTGCCTCTTTCACCGCCTCATTATACGCCTTACGATCCACTGTCCAGTTTCCATGCTCGGCCACGTACTTCTTGATCAGGTCGATGGCATGTTCAAAGATAAGGATCTCGTTGCGCATGATCATTCCCATCAAGGTGATCAGTCCGAAAATGGAAGTCAGTCCTAAGGCTCGGTGCATCAACCCCAGACCTATCAAGGCACCAGGGATCATCAGTCCGAGGGCTGCCATACAGACTGTCGTAATGCCATATTTCTTGAAGTTGAAAAGGAGGAAGAAGAACACGATGATCATGGCTATCACAATACCGCTGATAATCTGCGGCATGGCCTCGTCACCATATTCGATCTCACCACCCACCTCAGAGCGAACACCCTGTGGCAGCTTGATCTCCTCCTGCATTATTTTGGCTATGCGTCTCTCTACAGGACTGGTATAGACCCCCTGGGCAAAATGTGCCGTTACCGTGATGCAACGCTCCCCGCCACGATGAAGGATGCGGCTCTCGCTCCACAGAGGGCTCACCTTGGCAAACTGACGTAGAGGTACTGTGCTGTTAGCGGTGTTCAGTCCAGCAGAGAGCATCGCTACCGGCGTGGCAATGCCAAAGTTCTCCACATCGGCAAAAGTCATGTCGTTGTTGTCTTTGACAACGATGGGCAGTTCATAATTATCTTCCCACAGCTGTCCAACACGCAAGTCGTTCGAGGTGGCACTGATAGCCAAGGCAGCTGTCGTTCGTGTGATGCCCAGTTGTGCGCTGCTGACAGGATCCAGTTCGACATTAATAATAGGTGTGGGTTGGAAATAATCCGTATGTACCCATTCCAGTTCGGGCATCTCACGCATACGCTCCATCAGTCGTTCGGCCACCACATGTAGCGAGTCGAGGTTATCTCCATAAAAACGATATTCCAATTCGTTCACCTCTAAGTAATCGAGTCGTTTGAACTTGACATAGGCACTGGGAAAAGCTTCACTTAACTTGGGCTGATAGTCAGCCAACAGATCAAGCGTAGCCTGATCGGATGTTGTATTGACAATGAATTGAGCGTAGTTACGACCTGCCATTTGTGGGGCATAGGCATCCATGAAACGGGGTGACGAGCACCCGATAAAGCTGGTGATACCTGTGATACGTTCATCATGCTGCAATGTATGGCGAACAGAATCGGCAATCACAGTGGTCTCTTGCAGTCCTTTACCCTCTGGAAGAAAGATCTCCACAGCAAACTGGTCACGGTCGGCGTATGGGAACAGTCGGATTTTCAATGTCGGAGCAATGAGTGTGGAAAGTAGGATGACACCGATACCCCCGCCAATGGTGAGCCAAGGATGACAGAACGTGAAGTCGAGCACACGGTTATAAGTGGTCTGTACCCAACGGGTGATGGCGTTCCCTCCCGTGCTCACCTTCCCCGGTTTGATGATCAGCACCTCTAAGAACGGGATCACCGTGACGGCGAGCAACAGCGACACCATCAGATTGATGGTGATGGTAACAGGGAAGTCCACCAGCGCATCGTGGAACATACCTTTCATCGTCCAAAGGAAGGGATAAAAGATAGCACAGATGCAAATGGTGGCCAGCATCATCGGCATGAAATACTGACGGGCTGATTCAATAGCAGCCCGATGGGGTTCGAGGCCTTTGCCAAGATATTCCAAGTAGCCGTCGATCACCACGATAGAGTTATCTACGATCATTCCTAAGACCACGATGAGGGCTGCCAAAGTGACAATGTTCAGTTCGATGCCAGCCATATACATGATAGCCACGCTGACAAAGGTGCTCAGCGGGATGGTGATGGCCGCCACGATAGCCGACCGCAGAGGGAAAAGTACCATCATGACCAAGATGATAATCACCATAGAAATAATAAGGTCGCGCAGGAAAGAGCTGACGCTCAAGGCCACGACCTTCGGTTTGTCGGCAATACGTGTGATGTTCACATCCTCTGGCAATGCGGTATGACGATAATCGTCAAGGACCTTGTCAACCTGCTTACCATATTCCACCACGTTGTTGCCGGGTGACATCTCCATCGAAAGCAGCACACAGGGGTGTCCGTTCTGCTCTATACGGCTGTTGCTGGTATCATATTCACGAACCACCCGCGCTACATCCCGTACACGAGCAACCTTGCCCGTCACGGGATCACTGAATATAATCTGGTTGGCTATCTCCTCCTCACTGTTTTCCGTATCGGCTACATGAATGGGTATTAGCTGGTCGTCATCGCTAATGCTGCCACTCATAGTCGTAATACCTTGTGCCTGAAGACGGCTGAAAAGCACCTGCTGTCCTATGCCATAAGCTTGAAGGCGCTGACGATCAACATACAAGCTGATCTGCTCCTTCTGTTCACCGTACATCTTCACGTTTGCTACAGAGGGGATGCGTCGCAGACGGTCGGAAAGTTCATCGCTGTACTCTTTCAGTTCACGATAGGAGCGCTGGCCGCTCTCAATAGCGATCAGCAAGGCCGACGTGTTACCAAAGTCATCATTTACCACGATGGCCAATACACCTGAAGGCAGCTGCGACTTGTAGGTGTTCAGGCCGTGTTTGATCTTCGACCACACCTCATCCTTGTTGTTCACGTCATCATTCAGTTTCACCATCATGATACACATACCGTTCTGTGAGGTCGTAGTAGTCTTCTTACGGTTCACCTCTCCGTATGTGAAAAGATACCGTTCCAATGGGCGTGCCACCTGCTGTTCCACTTCTTCTGTCGTAGCCCCCGGATAGACAGCCACCACGACTCCCTGCCGGATCGTAGCATGCGGGAACTCATCCTTAGGCATCACGTACATACCGTAGATACCCATCACAAACAAGATGAGTATAATTAATAATGTGATGGAATAATGTTCCAACGGCCACTTGAGCCAGTTCATTCTCTCTTTCATCATTGTCAACGATCGGTTGTCAGTTAAAAGATCACTTTCGTTCCCTCACTCAATTTCTGATAGCCCTCGGTGACCACCCGTTCGCCTTGAGCGACACCACTCGTCACTGCGATTCGGTTTCCCGATGTGTGACCTGTAGTCACCTTCGCCCGATGAACCGTACTGTCGTTAGCTACAACCCAAACGAAAAACGTGCCATCAGCACTCTTCTGTACACTGGTCACAGGAAGGGTGACCTGACGGGTGTAGGCTGGAGAATGAGTCTGTCCCAGCGTGACTGTTGCCACCATTCCCGGTAGTAGCCTGCGATCGGGATTAGCCACATGAATGCGGATATCATAAGTGTGGGTGAGGGCATCTGCCTGCACCCCTTTCTCGATCATCCCACCATTCACCTTCTTCTGAATGGCTTTCACCGCTACCGACGAAGGGGTGTGGGCATGGATCATCCCCATCTCGGTCTCGGGGATCGACACCTTCACCTTAACCTTACTTATATCTAAGATGGTCACCACTGCCTGCGACGGAAGAGCGGTCTCCCCCGCCCCTACCTGCTTATGACCGATCAGTCCGCTGACAGGAGCCACTAACCGACAGTCGGAGAGGTTCTTCTTTGCCACCTCCAACTGTGATTTCGCCTGCGCCACCTTACTTTGGATCTCCACCCACTGCACTTCCGGCAAAGAGCCATTGTCGTGCAACATACTGTAACGTTTCAATGCATCGTTAGCCTGAGTCATCTGGGCCTCAGCACCCGACAGGAGATTACGGGCTTGCGTATCATCCATCTCTGCCAAGAGCTGCCCACGGCTCACCATCTGTCCTTCGGTCACTAAGACCCGTCGCACCACGCCCATGCCCGTGAAACTGACAGCGGTGGCTGCATTCTCCTCAACCACACCGACATAGGTCTGACCGTCTCCACTGGCCTCTGTTGATACCAACTCGGTCTGCACACGCGTCGGTGCCTTGGGGGCAGACTCTTTTTTTTCACCACAGCCCATGAGCAGTAACAGACTCAGGCCTATCATTCCAATTGTTCTGTATTTCATCTTATTCTTTACGTTTTGATTCATCATCGATAAGAGACCGCATGATACCAACTTCAGCAAACGGAGATTACCAATGGAGCCTCATACTTTGACTTGGCTATGCGTATCAGGTCGCAAAGGTCGGAAAAAAACTGAAAACGAACAAATATTTTTGTAGAAATTCATATATCCGTTTGTTGGAATCATTCTCCAGTAATTCTGTTTTTCCTTTGACTTTGTCAAGTAAATTGGTCAAAAAAACGTTAGCCAATAAGTGCTCTAAAAATCAAAAAAGGTGATTTAGGGATAGCATAGAAATAGCAAAAAGAATGATTTTGAATGGAGGAAAGCAGTTATGGGTCGTTCCGCCGTCACCTACCACCCGTTCCGCCGTCACCTTACTCCTATAGATGACGGAGGAACGACACGTAAATGACGGCGGAAAGGATGAAAACACCGTTTCGAACAACCTGTAGGAGCCACCTTTTCAACTCAAAACGCTATTTCTGAGTGACGAGAACAATGTTTTTAGCTTCTCAAAACGTGCATTTTGACCCCTAAAAACGTCGTTTTTTCGTGAAAAAAAGTCCGTTTTCGACTTCCCCAAACGACCTATTTACACTAAAGCACTTGTTTTCAGCACCTTACCCAACCTCTCCAGTTTTTCATTTTTGTGACCAAACGGTCGTTTGTTTGTAAAAATGCAATTCTGAGAGGGTACTTTGTCAGAATAATTCAGAAAAAAGTAGATTCATTTAAAGGGAATTATCATGAGAGAAGAGGAAGCGAGGCATGAATAAGAATTAACCTTTGTTAAATCTTTATTGGAAAATAAACAAATAAGCATCAAAAAACGTATATTTGCAAGTAATACGTGAACATAAGAAGAAAATGAAAAGAATCTTCATCTTATTGGCTACCATTTTGCTATGTTGTACGGTGAATGCCCAACACAATGACAATACTGCTGTTGGCAGAAAGAAGGTGGCCGTTGTCTTGAGCGGTGGCGGTGCAAAAGGCATGGCTCACATCGGCGTGCTGAAGGTGCTGGAGAAGGCAGGTATCCCAGTAGATATCATCACGGGTACGTCGATGGGTAGCATCATCGGTGGTCTCTATGCCATTGGCTACAATGCCAATGCCCTTGACTCGATGGTGCGGGTACAAGACTGGAGTTACGTGATCACCGACAAGGAAGATCTGCGCCGCCAGAGTCTCAGCGACCGCGAGAAACAGAACACCTATGCTTTCTCGACAGGTCTGACCATCGGTAAGAAGGACAAGAATGCCGGCGGCCTTATCAAAGGGAAGAACCTGGCAGAACTGTTCCAGCAGCTCTGTACGGGCTACACCGACTCGCTCGACTTCACCCACGACCTGCTCATCCCCTTTGCGTGTGTGGCCACAGACATCATCGACAACAGCGAAGTCGATTTCCACAGCGGCCGACTGCCTCAGGCCATGCGTGCCTCGATGGCCATCCCCGCGGCCTTCTCTCCTGTCAGGATCAGTGACAAGGTACTGGTGGATGGCGGTCTGAAGAATAACTATCCGGCAGACATCGCCCGCGAAATGGGAGCCGACATTATCATCGGCGTCACGGTGCAAGGAGCGCCAAAGGCTGCTGACGACCTGGGGAATACCATGAGCATCCTCAGTCAGATTATCGACGTGAACTGTAAGAACAAATACGATGAGAACCTTGCCATAACCGACCTGCACCTGCCTGTTGACACGAAGGGCTATAGTTCAGCCAGCTTCTCACAGGCCGCCATCGATACGCTCATCCGCCGTGGTGAGGAGTTGGCGATGAGACGCTGGGATGATATCATTGCCCTGAAACAGCGCATCGGTATCGATGAGACGTTCCATCCCACCATCCTACATCCGTTACGCCCTCAGGTGATGACAGAGAAACAACGCGTCGTTGGCTATACTTTCGAAAATATGACGCCAAAGGCCGAACAGTTCCTTCGCCAGAAGTTCCGCCTGAACAAAACCGACAGTATTGATGCCAGACTGGAACAGGAACTCACCACATCCATGCGCGTGGATCTGTTTTACCAGACAGCGGAGTGCCGTCTGGTGCCCGTTGGTGATGCCGTGCGTGTGATCCTCTCGGCAGGCAACCGCAAATCGGCACAGTTCCATGCCGGGTTCCGCTACGACACCGAAGAATATGCCGCCGTGCAGTTAGGCCTCGACATCCCGCTGAAAACCGATGTGCCCGTCAATACCGATATTACGCTGCGTCTCGGCAAACGACTGATGGCCAAAGGAGAGTTGACCGTTCATCCCCACAGTTTCACCCGTCCTACCATCAGTTACGCATTCCACCGCAACGATGTGGATATCTACATGGACGGCGAACGTTCTTACAACATCCTATACAACCAGTTCCAAGGTATTCTGTTCCCGATCAACTTCGATTTGAGGCATTTTAACCTCCAATTCGGTGTGAGGTGGGATTACATGCACTACCGCAACAAGCTGGGGTCGGAGAATTCCATACAGGTGACGCTCAAGAATGAACATTTCATCAGCTACCGCGGACAACTGAAATACAACAGTGAAGACAACTGGTACTTCCCTACACACGGTGCTCGTTTCAATGCCGAATACGCGTATGTGACCAATAACCTCACGAAGCTCAATGTGCGAGATGATAAAGGAACCGTCATCGGAAAGAAGACAGGGATGAGCGAGGTAAGTGCCAACTGGAGAATGTCGTTCCCCCTCGGGAGTCGTCTCACGCTCCAACCGATGCTCTATGGCCGTCTGCTCTTTGGAACGGTCATTCCACCAGTTTTTGGCAATGCCATCGGCGGTGACTGGTTCGGTCACTACATCGAACAGCAGATGCCCTTCGCCGGCATCGGTAACATCGAGTATGTAAGTCACCAGTTTGTTGCCGCCCAGCTCCAGGCACAGCAGCGTATCGGTAGCAGCAACTACGTACTGCTCCGCGTAGCTGGTGCACAACAAGCCGACCATCTAAAAGAACTTGCCGACCATCGCACCCTTTTGGGGGTTCAAGCTGCCTATTACTACAATACGATGTTCGGTCCTATAGGTGCCACTATCGGCTACAGCAACCGCACCAAAGAGCCATACTTCTACCTAAACATCGGATACGAATTCTAAAAGCTGGCAGGCATCAGCTACCAAGGTGGTAGCCTCTCATTTTTTGAATAAATTCTTCACGTTCAAGCAAACAAATACACTTGTTTCCTTTTCACTTACTCAGATTTTTCGTAACTTTGGATAAGTTAC
>DETG01000085.1:24206-24547 GCA_002361535.1 Prevotella sp. UBA3294 | reverse complement strand
CTTCTTCGTGTCGATAGAAGGAGCAGTGAGATAACGGATTTCTGATTGTTCTGCCATGGTTTATGCCTCCTCTTTTTTAGAAAGTTTGTTACGACGCTTCTCAGCATACTGTGCAGCATACTTGTCGAGCTTCACTGTCATAAAACGGATCACCTTCTCATCACGACGGTATCCAGTCTCAAGCGTGTTAATCACTGACGGCTCAGCCTTGAACTCTAACAGGCAGTAGAAACCTGTTGACTTCTTCTCAATTGCATAAGCCATCTTCTTCAGTCCCCAGGTCTCTTCGTTCACAATCTCAGCACCATTATCGGTGAGGATCTTCTTGAATTTAGCGACCG
>DETG01000085.1:20080-24137 GCA_002361535.1 Prevotella sp. UBA3294 | reverse complement strand
ACGGTTTCGTATTGATTCATACTAATTAAAATGATAAAATATTAATATTTTGCTTAAAGCGGGTGCAAAGGTACTCATTTTCCATTGAACTATGAACTTTGGACTTTGATCTTTCCGAATGTTTAACAGTATTTAATACTTTCCCTGTCTTTTTATCTGTCTGACATGCACGACAATACCTATAATGATCAGCAACAGGGAGAGGAGGAGCACACTGTTATAGCGTGTCCATCCGGTAAGAAAGCTCACAAGCAAAAGGATGGCACCGGTGAACACCAGCGCCATTCCCCCTTGTTGTTGTAAGAAGTTCTTCATCACTCAGTCTCCGGCGTGATGAGCTTATACCCCTTGCCATGGATGTTGATGATCTCTATCTGATCATCCTCTTTCAGATGCTTACGCAACTTGGTGATATACACATCCATAGAACGTGCGTTGAAGTAGTTGTCATCGATCCAGATCGTCTTCAGTGCGAAGTCACGCTGCAGGATCTCGTTGGCATGACTGCAGAGCAGTGCCAGCAGTTCGTTCTCCTTGGTGGTGAGCTTCGTCTGCTTGTCGTCGATGGTGAGCAGCTGCTTCTGAGTATCGAAGGTGAAGCGTCCGATGTGATAGACGGTGCTCTCCTTGTTCTTCTTTCCGCGCACACGACGGAGGATAGCCTCAATACGGAACACGAGTTCTTCCATCGAGAAAGGTTTGGTGATATAGTCATCGGCACCGAGTTTGAAGCCTTCGAGGATATCCTCTTTGAGCGTCTTAGCGGTGAGGAAAATGATTGGCATCTCGGCATTCGCCTGACGGATTTCCTGGGCGAGTGTGAAACCGTCTTTCTTCGGCATCATCACGTCGAGCACGCAGATGTCAAACTTTGTCTTCAGGAAGGCTTTGTATCCAGCCTCGCCGTCAACACACAGTTCAGCATTGTAGCCCTTTGCCTGCAAGTACTCGCGAAGCAGCATACCGAGGTTCTCGTCGTCTTCGCACAATAAGATTTTCAACTGATCGTCCATAGTCTTTACTGTTTAAAAGTGAATATTCTTTGATTAATTACTAATTCATGATTACTGGCAACGAAATGGTGAAGGTGGTGCCGTTGCCATAGTCGCTTTCCACCTTGATCTCCCCGTCGTGGAGGTCAACCACTTTCTTCACATAGGCCAGTCCGAGACCGAAGCCCTTGGCATCGTGACGGTTGCCGGTATGTACGCGGTAGAACTTGTCGAAGATCTTCTTCACGTTCTCTTTCTTGATACCGATACCTGTATCTCGGATAGAGAGGTAGAGTCGATCCTTATCGTTCCACGTCTTCAGATAGATATCGATCGGCTGGTCCGACTTCCGGTATTTCACGGCATTGTCGAGCAGGTTGTTGATCACGTTCTGGAAGTGCACCTCATCGACATAGATAGCGGAATCGACGGCTCCGATATCGGTATAGATTTTCCCGCCGGTATGTTCCACACGCAGGGTGAAGGAATTGGCGATGGTCTCCACCATCTCGTTGAGGTCGAGTTCCTTTTTCTTGAACACCGCCTTCTTTCTGTCGAACATCGACATCTGCAGCACTTTCTCCACGAGGAACCGCAATCGTTTCGACTCATCGTTCACCACCCCACCGAGATGTTTCGTCAGGGCAGGACTCTTGGGAACAGAGTCGTCGTTGAGCATCTGGGCTGCCAGCGAGATACTGGCAATAGGAGTCTTCAGCTCGTGTGTCATGTTATTGATGAAGTCGTTCTTGATCTCCGTGAGCTTCTTCTGTCGGAACACTAACACCAAGGTAATGATGAACGTGATGAGCAACACGAAGGTGAAGATGATACTCGGTATCATGAAACGCACGCTGGAGAAGATATAGCTGTTCATGTCGGGGAAGTGGATACGCACCTCACCAGTTCTCTCCTGGGGGTCATTACGGAAGAGCACCTGCTTATAAGTATATTCCTCGCCCTCGTCGGAGTAGTCAGGACAGCGATACACCTCTCGTCCGTCCTGAGTGTTCACAGTGAAATGATACGGGATGTTCACCCCATTATTCATCAGTTCCACCTTCAGATCCTGATCGAGTGTCTTGAAGTTGATACGTTCCTGCAGAGGTTTGTTGCTGGCGGTATAGAGAATCCGGTAGATCAGCTTGTCGAGCAATGCCTTCTGATACACATAGCGGTTCTTCACGATCTCCCGCATCGACTTTGTGGCCTCGTTGATGGAGTTCTTATCATTACGGAGGATCAGTGCCTTTGGCACCTGTGAGGGTTTGTAGGCGGATGTCTTGAGTTCGAAATAAGAGTAGGATGATCCGTCCTCATCAGTTACGGAGAACTGATGCGACTGTCGCGAGCTGCCTGCATTCATCCTTTTACCTGTTCCGACGGAGTCGCGTTTGTTTGCCCGCCGTTCCGACTCGTTGACATCTTTCTCAATGTAGCGCAAGGTCTCATTGATCTCTAAGTTTTGCGAAGCTTCGTAAAGCGCTTTGTTGACAGACACGTCAAACTGCTCCTTCTTCATCTGAACCATCTCCTCGATATATTTCAGCTGAAGGTAGAGCAGGGCCAGGAAGCTCAAACCCATGATAATTGCTATGGCAAGAATCGTTGTTTTCTTCATGGTTGCAAAGATAGTGATTTATCCGATATGCCTCATTTATTTCGTTAATTATTTCGGTTAATTTTTGTTTAGTTAACCATAAAGGATGGGTATAATTGAGAATTATTAATTATTAGGAAACAGAAAAGAGTAAGGAGATGGGAGGAGTGAGGGTCATGAAAAAGGATGCGCCGGGGGCGCATCCTTGTCAGACTTCATGAATATGAAGGTATATAGTGATTATGGGAACTTCTTTACAAGTGCAAAGATAGGGAATCATCACAAGGGGGAAAAGGGATTGTCCCTAAACAACGATAGGATTTTCCCTAAAGTTACGGGGAAAATCCTATCTGTAGGTATTCTGTGAAGGATCAGGTCATGAGCGACGTGCTTTCCTTCGTCGATAGAAATAGATAACGATCAGCACGACACCGATTACTAAAGGAACAGCAGCCGTGAAGATGACGACAAGACCGAAAGCCCCACCGATGGGGAATCCCACATACAGTTTAGGGAAGGTGTCAATGGCCAGACTGTCCTCCATGGCCTGGTACAGTACGGTGTCACCCTTCTCCAACGCTTCTGCCTGAATCCGCCTGTACTCCGCCTGTTGAGCGTGGATCCTGACCGTATCAGCATAATAATCTTCCAACAGGTCTTCGTTAGCACGCATCCGCTCCTGGTGCATCCCTTCGGATGTCGTGATCGTCAGGATTCCGAACAAGAGCATCACCACTGCGATGATGACCATGAAGATTCCTGTGATCAGCAGACAGCTGGGAAGGAAACATCCTTGTCGTGATTTCCGAGGGGGCACAGAGTTAGGCTCATTCATACCAGTCAAAGAAAAAGGGGCAGGAAAGCCCGCCCCTTGATGATTACAAGAATTAATCTTCTTCTTTCATTTCCTCCTCGTGCTGCTTGATCAGAGCCTGCTGGATATCGTTCGGCACAAGCTCGTAGGAAGCAAACTTCGTGGAGAAGGAAGCACGACCGCCGGTGATTGAACTCAGGGCGATAGAGTAGCTTGCCAGCTCCTTGAGTGGGATCTTGGCAGAAAGCTTCTGGTATCCAGCCTCCGAGTCCATACCCATGATGATGGCACGACGACCCTGAAGATCGCTCATCACATCACCCATGTAGTCGGCAGGAACGAGAACTTCCAAGTCGTAGATAGGCTCCAGCACCTTCGGGCCTGCCTCCTTGAAGGCAGCAGAGAAGGCGTTACGTGCAGCCAGCATGAACGAGAGCTCATTGGAATCCACCGGGTGCATCTTTCCGTCATAGACGATGACACGCACATCACGGGCATACGAACCTGTCAGCGGTCCCTGCTCCATACGCTCCATCACACCCTTCAGGATGGCAGGCATGAAACGCAGGTCGATGGCACCACCCACCACAGAGTTGATGAATACCAGTTTTCCACCCCATTCGAGATCGATCTCTTCCTTGCCCTTGATGT
>DETG01000085.1:18550-19973 GCA_002361535.1 Prevotella sp. UBA3294 | reverse complement strand
TCACCGAACTGACCGGCACCACCCGACTGCTTCTTATGACGGTAGTCGGCACGGGCCATCTTCGTGATGGTCTCACGATAAGGAATCTTCGGCTCAACGAACTCGATCTGGATCTTCTCGTTATTCTCCATACGCCACTTCAGTGTGCGCAGGTGGAACTCACCCTGTCCATGAACGATGATCTGGCGCAACTCCTTTGACTGCTCTACTACCCATGTGGGATCCTCCTGGCGCATCTTAGCCAGGGCAGCCATCATCTTCTCCGTCTCACTCTCGTTCACAGCCTTGATGGCACGTGAGAATTTGGAGTTAGGATATTTGATGAAGTCGAAGCGGTAGTCCACATCTTTGCCGTTCAGGGTGTTACCCGTCTTCACATCCTTCAGTTTCACGGTACAACCGATATCACCGGCATTGAGCTGATCAACCTGAATACGGTTGGCACCAGCACAGGCATATAACGTACCGATACGCTCCTTAGAGCCACGGTCGGCATTCGTCAGGTCATCACCACTCTTCACACAACCGCTCATCACCTTGAAGTAGCTCACCTCACCGATATGCGGTTCCACACCTGTCTTGAAGAAATACAAGGAGGTGGGAGCAGAAGTGTCGGCAGGCACATCCTTTCCGGCAGTATTCTGGATGACAGGCATCTCACTGACGAAAGGAACCACGTTGCCCAGGAACTCCATCAGACGGCGCACACCCATGTCCTTTCCTGCACAAACGCAGAACACAGGATAGATGCTGCGTGTGACGAGACCTTTGCGGATACCCTCGCGCATTTCATCTTCTGTCAGATCTTCCGTCTCGAAGAATTTCTCCATCAGCGTGTCGTCACCGGCTGCTGCTGCCTCCACCAGGGCGGCTTTCATCTCTTTGGCCTTGTCGAGCTCCTCTGCAGGAATATCCTCGATGATAGGAGCGCCGCCTTCGGGCTTCCAGGAATATTTCTTCATCAACAGCACATCGATCACGGCATTGAAGCCGGGACCTGTAGCGATAGGATACTGAACGGGAACACAGTTCGGGCCATAGACCTCCTTCAACTGGTTCAGGATGGCATCGAAATCACAGTGCTCACGGTCGAGCTGGTTCACGAGGAAGATCACGGGTTTCTTCAGTTTCTCAGTATTGCGGAACGCATTCATCGTACCTACCTCAGGACCGTACTGGCCATTCACGAGGATCACGGCCTGATCCGTCACGTTCAGGGCGGTGATGGCACCACCCACGAAGTCGTCAGATCCAGGACAGTCGATGATGTTCAGTTTCTTGTTGTTCCACTCAACATGAAAAACAGTGGAGAACACGCTATAGCCATATTCCTGCTCCACAGGGAAATAATCGCTCACGGTGTTCTTCTGCTCCACCGAGCCGCGGCGCTTGATCACTCCGCTTTCGAATAACATACTCTCGG
>DETG01000085.1:0-18525 GCA_002361535.1 Prevotella sp. UBA3294 | reverse complement strand
TGCCGCTACCCGCACTGCCAAGCAAGGCAATGTTCTTGATCTCGTTAGTTTGATATACTTTCATATTTATCAGGTTTTTAGTTGATAGTAGATACAATATTGGGGACTAAGTTACGCATTTTTATCAAACTGACAAAAGAAAATGTGGAAAAGGTGTGATTTTTTTAAACTTATTAGTAATTTTGCCGCCAAATCGTTACAAATGGCCGGACTTTATCTACATATTCCGTTCTGCAAGAGCCGCTGCATCTACTGTGGTTTCTACTCCACCACCTTCCACGACCTGATGGAGGAATACGTGGATGCCCTGTGCCGTGAGATGTCACTGAGGAAAGAGCAGTGGCACAGGCAACCCTGCCCCATCAACACGATCTATCTCGGCGGCGGCACACCTTCTCAGCTCTCCCCCGCCCTGCTCCACCGACTCTTCCATAATATATATAAGGTGTACGAGGTATCGGCAGATGCTGAGATCACCATCGAATGCAACCCCGACGACATCACACCGGAATATGCCGAAGCACTCAAGGCACTGCCCGTGAACAGGGTGAGCATGGGAGCACAGACCTTCTCGGACGACCGTCTGCGCTTTCTTCATCGCCGGCATACCAGTGATCAGGTGAGGACAGCGGTGGATCTGCTGCGCCGGAACGATATTCATAACATCAGCATCGACCTGATGTTCGGATTCCCCCAAGAGACAACAGACGACTGGCAGGAAGACATCCGTCGGGCTCTTGAACTGGATGTCGAGCATCTCTCTGCCTACTGTCTGATGATTGAGGAAGGAACGGTGCTGTATGAGATGATGAGAGAGGAAAGAGGAGAGAGAAGAGAGGAAAGAGGAGAGAGAAGAGAGGAGGGAAAAGAGAGGAAAGAGGAGGGAGAAGAGAGAAGGGAGGAGGAACTGGAACGGCAGATGTACGAAACGCTCATCGACAGTCTTGAGACAGCCGGATATGAACATTACGAGATCAGTAACTTCGCCCGCGAAGGATTCCGTTCCCGTCATAACAGCAGTTACTGGAACGGTACACCCTATATAGGTATTGGGGCTGCAGCCCACAGCTATGATGTCAGCACCCGCTACTGGAATGTCTCCGACATCCGACAGTATATCCGTCGGCTGAAGCAGGGGAGCCTTGCCATTGAGGAGACCGAGGAGATTGATGACATTACGAGGTATAACGACCTGATTACCACAGCCCTGCGAACCCGAGAAGGAATTGATTTAAGTCTGTTGTCCGCACCGATGAAAAACTCTCCGGCATCCAATAAAGCCATGCCGTCCTTTCACCGATACCTCCTTGAGAACGCCGAGCCCCATCTTCGCAACGGTCTTCTGAAGGAAGAAAACCATCACATACATCTCACCCGCCGCGGTCTTTTCATCAGCGACACAATCATGAGCGACCTCATCTACGTCTGATTACAACACAAGGAATCATTCCTATCACAACAAAACAAATTGTTTTGTTGTCGAAAGTACGTCATCTAACAATGCAAACAACGTCACTTTCAAGGACAAAACAATTTGTTTTGTGAAAAAAGAAAAAGGGATTGACTTATTCTTCCACGATGGTTTTGAACCTATTCCACCCTTCCACCGACTTGAAATCACTGGCGGAGCCTTGGGGAACGATCACACGAGCACTGCCATAGGTAGCCTCATCGAAGGCCATGCCGATGCTGGCACGGGTCATGTGACAACGGATTGTCTGCAATGGACAGCCAGAGAAGGCGAAGTCGCTGATGCTCCAGATGGAACCAGGCAAGGTGATGCTCTTCAGTGTGGATACGCCACGGAAAGCACTGGGATAGATCTCGATGACACCACGGGGCACCTCATACGTCTCCAGTTTCTTAGCCTGCGGGCAGCGCACCAAGCGTTCTTTCTCTGAATTGAACAAGATGCCATCCACCGATACAAAGAACGGACTGTTCTTCACGTTGATCTCAACGAGGTTCGGACAAGAAGAGAAGGCATCGTTCGACACCGACTGCACACTGTTTGGAATGGTGATGCTACGGAAAGCGCCACAGCCATAGAAGAAGAGGGTTGACAGTCGGTTGTCCTCTGTGTACGCACTCTTGTCCTCTTCCAAAGGATAGTAGCTCTCGCCACCCTTCACAATAGTAGCCTCCGACAAGTCAAGGTCGGCCAACTTGGCTTTTCCCATCTCACGCAGTACCTTCACGTCACTGCCATTCAGCGGACCTACCACCTTCAAACTGGTAAGGCTCGTCCGCTCAGAGGCAGGAATCCGACTACCTAACGTACCGGCATCACTCACGGTCACCGTCTTCTGCTGTGCCCATATCACCGATACGGTCAGCAGGCAAACGAATGTAAGAATCACTTTTTTCATATCACGATTGATTTAAATGATACATATTCCAAGGCGCAAAGATATACAAAAAGCAGGATAAACGAAGATAATTTTACGTTTTATGAAAAATTTACATGTTTTTTTACATTACTTTAAAAAGAAGTTTGTATTTTTGTGCTGTTTTACGACACCTATGAAACTTATATAATAAACATTTATAACTAAAAATCTACATTTATGTCTGCATTAGTTTCTGTCATTCCCATTGTCCTCCTCATTGTATTGATGATGGGATTCAAGGTATCGGGCTACAAGAGCGCGATTATCACCCTTCTGGTAACAATCCTCTTAGCCTTGTTTGTCGCACCTTCCATGGGAATACTCCCGGAAAAGTTCACCAGTGCCGGCACCTCTATCTTCGGCATCACCCTCTGGTCGGTGATCGAGGGATTCCTGAAGGCTTGCTTCCCGATCATCCTGATCATTATCTGTGCTATTTTCAGTTATAATATTCTTTGTGAGACGAAGGAGATTGAGACTATCAAGACACAGTTTATCCAGATGACCTCCGACAAAGGCTTGCTCGTCCTGCTTCTGACATGGGGTCTCGGTGGTGTGCTCGAAGGTATGGCAGGATTCGGTACTGCCGTGGCAATCCCTGCAGCCATCCTCATCGGCTTAGGCTTCAAGCCGATGTTCTCCGCCGTGATCTGTTTGATTGCCAACACCGTCGCAGTAGGTTTCGGTGCTGTCGGTCTGCCGGCCACCACATTGGCAAACCAAGTGGCTTCCGAGGGTGTGGCCTCTCCCGAGATGTTGTGCGAGGTGGCCACTTTCATCATCATCCAGTTAGCTCTGATGTTCTACATCACCCCGTTCCTGATTCTGATGATGACCGATCGTAAGAAGATTGTGAAGAACATCACCTTGGCCCTGTTCGTGGGAACCTTCTCTATCATCGTGCAGTTCTGCTGCGCCCACTTCATTGGTCCGGAGACTCCTGCTATCTTAGGCTCTGTTGCCGCCATCATCGCCATGTTGATCTACAACAAGCTGTTTATCCGCGACGAGAATCCTTCCGACGAGGTGAAGGTGGAGAAGAAGAAGTTCGGCGTTACCAAGACCTTGAGGGCCTGGAGTGTATATGGTCTGATCATTTTCTTCATCCTGATCAGCAGTAAGATCGTTCCTTCCGTAAACCAACTGCTCAACAGTAATTTGGTGACACAGTTCGAGCTGCCTGTAATCGGCAATACCTTCAAGTTCGGTTGGCTGTCAAATGCCGGTCTGATGATTTTCCTCGGTGCTGTCATCGGCGGACTCATCCAAGGCATGAGTTTCGGCAGTTTGATGAAGCTGCTGGCCAAGACCACCATCAACCTCCAGAAGACTGTCGTCACCATCTGCTGCTTGGTTGCCATGGCCATGCTGATGAACAATACAGGTATGACCAACGATATCGCAAAGGGTCTTGTTGCCCTCACCGGTGCAGCCTTCCCGTTCTTTGCTCCGTTGATCGGCTCCATTGGTACATTCGTTACCGGTAGTGCCACGAACGCGAACATTCTCTTCGGTAAGCTGCAGGCAACAGCTGCCAGCGACCTTGGTTTGGTGAACCAGTCAACCTTCTTCGGTGTGAGCGGAAACGAGACCAACTGGTTAGCAGCAGCCAACTGTGCCGGTTCTGAAGGTGGTAAACTGCTCTCACCGCAGAGTATCGCCATTGCCACCGCTGCCTGCGACATGGAGGGTCAGGATGGTGACATCATGCGCAAGACCATGCCGTTTGCCATCTTCTGGATCTTGATGAACGGTCTGATGGTATTCTTAGGCCTGCATGTTTTCTAAAAAAAACATGAAAACTGAGAGGTGAGAAGTGAGAACTGAGAAAACTGAGAACTGAGAAGTGAGAACTGAGAGGTATGATTTGCTTCAAGAATTGGCATTAGAGCCTGTTCCTGGTGGTAATCATACCTCTCAGTTCTCACTTCTCAGTTCTCATCTTTCATCTCTCATCTTTTAAAAGTGCATTCTGACATCAAGTCCTACCTGAATAGGATTTGCTTTTTGCGCAAAGTAACGAGTACCGACAGCCGCCGAACTTTGAATGGCAAAAGTGTTATACTTCGTATCGGTGAGGTTGCGTCCCCACAGTGAGAGGACCACGGGACCGAAATCGTAATCGGCATGTGCACCTAAGAGTGCATAGAACTTCTGACTATAGGTATTCGCCTCGTCCCACCATATCTTTCCTTGTCCTGAAACGTTCGCACCCAGTGTGAACTTCCCGATGTGGCAGTCGACCATGGCACTGAACGAGTGCTGTGGCACGAAGGGGACATAGTTGTCCTTATAGGAAACAAGTGGCTCATAGCCTGTACCATGACTGCTCACGTTCATTGTGTTGGCATCGTACTCATCGAACTTCGCATTAGTGAAGGAATAGGTTACACCCCAGTCGAAGGCATTATCAAAGGCCTTCCCTCGCAGAGAGGTTTCCAGTCCACAGGAGTGGCTCTTGCCTGCATTCACCATGATACGACCGTAGTTACTGTGAGGCTCCATGATGGAGAGCTGCTGGTTACGGATCTGCATGTAGAAGAGGGCGAGGTCAAAGTGTAGCTGACCGTCAAAGAGATTCAGGTGCGTTCCTGCCTCGTAGTTCCACGACTCCTCGGGTTTGTAGGCGATGGTGTTCTCGATGGCCTGATAATCCTCATCGGTATGCGGCACATCATAGTCGCCACGCATAGCGTTCTGCTGATTGGCATTCAGCTCCGTCTGAAGGATGTCCGAGAACATCTGGATGTTGTATCCACCGGCACGATAGCCCTTTGAGACAAGGAGATACAGATTACTGGAATGGTCATCGAGGAGATAAGTCAATGCCACTTTCGGCAGCAGTTGTGTGAAGCCCTTTGAGAGATTGTCCATCACATGAGAAGTGAGAGTATAGGTGGCCGTGGCATTCGCCGTACCACCTGTCATCGCCATGTAAGCAAGAGAGTTGTAGTCGATCTTCACCTGATCGTAGTTCAGGCGCAGTCCCATGGTCAGCTTGAGATTATCAGCCAATTGGATATTCGACTCATGGAAGGCGGCAAGCGTAAATTGCGGTGTATGGAAATACTCGGGTACAGCCATCTCTGCCGACATGGTGACACCCATTTTATCGACAGCGGCCATCGCAGCTTTCTGGGCGGCGGCACGAGCGGCTTCCTCCGGCAGGCCCTGCTCCAAGAACTGAGGAAGCATACGGTTCACCATGGCAGGAATCATCGCCCCTTTCATGGCAGAAGTGATGGCCATGCCGATCGGACCAGTGATGGCATCGCCGAAATAGACGGGTGCATCAGTGCGCAGCCACTGATAAGAGCCGAAAAGACCGCTGGCATGCTGCCAACGTCCGTCATGCTGGGATCGTAGCACCAGCTCCTGGGTGACGGCATTCTGTTTCTGTCGCTGTTCCAGTCGGAGATAGTCGGGTACCATATAGTCCTGATCCATCAGCATCTGATCTTTCAGGAACTGGTAGCTGGTGGTAGAGGTGAAGAGCAGTCGTGGCATCTCATAGCTGATGTTCAGTCCGGTGTTCAGCATATTACGCTTGTAGCCGTTCATGATGGTTGTAGCAGGATCCTGTACATCAGTGAATGTCGTCGATAACGGTGCTGACCCCGGGAATCCGGTGTCATAATAACTCTGTCCAAGCTCCCCATAGCCGAAACCGTTCTGGTTGACATACTGATAATCGGCAGTCCAGTCGAACTTCAGTTTCTCCGTAGGTTCCCAGATCAGTCTGACCTTTCCCCCTGCCTCGTTGCTCAAGTCATTCTTATCATCAAACTGCGTATTGTTGATGAATCCTTTCAATCCACTATAGAACCCGGCCACGGTAAAGGCGAGCTGATCGGAAGGACGATGATGGTGAGCGACCTCCACATTACTATATAAACCCGTACCAATGCCCAGATGGATGTCAGTGCCCTGATAGTTCATCGGGTTCTTCGAATAGATACGCACCAATCCGCCCTCGGTGTTCTGACCGTACAGCGTACCCTGTGGTCCACGAAGCACATCCACACGGTCGAGCATATAGAAATGGTTATTGAATGCCGACTTAGACATCAGCGGGATATTGTCGTAATACACTCCCACGGCAGGGTTATTGATACGTGAGCCTATACCTCTTATATATAAGGAGGATGTGAGTCGTGAGCCGTAGGCAGACATTACAAATGATGGGACGAACTGTGACAGCTGACTCAAGTCATGTACGTTCAACTGTTGGAGTGTCTCATTGCCAAACACACTACTACTCATCGGCTGCAGACGCAGTCGCACATTCTCCTTGGGTTGGGAAACCACCACCACTTCGTCTAAGTCTATCACTTTCGAACTGTCGGCCATTGACAGTTCATGAAGGTTTGTTACCGCCTCATTCTTCTCCCCTAATTGGGTGGCGAACGATGTCTGAACGCTCATCGCTATCAGACACCCCACAAGTGTTTTTTTCATCATTTTCTATATATTAATAATCGGTTGCAAAGGTACTGCAAAAAAACTGATCGTACAATCCTTATTTTTAAGGATTTTCGAGGATGGCCTCCTTCATCATTCGTTCATCGTTCCACAATGGGGGCAACGTCCTTTCTCGTGCATCGGTGCACCGCAATTGCCACAAACATAACGGCAATGGGAACGGTGATAATAATGGCGCAGCGCATAGTAAGCATAGATGGCCAGCAAGACATACCCTATATAATATAAGGTGGTAAGACTAAAGAGGATGTAATTCACTGCGCATACTCCTGCCAAGCCGCAGAGATACAGCATGGCTTCATCGAATGGCAGGCGCTGGCGCACCACATCCACACAGGCTAGGGCCAGGATCAGCATCAGCCACACACAAACCAAGAAGAACGTCAGGATCGGGGGTACGCCGAAGGGGTTCAACGTAGGGTTGAAGTAGAACTGCTGCCACACATCGGGAGCAAACATCTGAATGCTGGCATAGAGGGCTGCCGAGACAGCCACAGACAAAGCCAGGAGTGTGGGATAGACACTGTCTATATCGTTGAAGTGAACGATCTTTGCATTCTTTCTTCGGATGATGTAGGTGAGATAGGCCACCGCAATCATACTGATGACAACCAAGAAGATGAGCAGATGAACATCCGAGAAGAGAGAGATAAACTGTGAGATGGGATCATCGGGTACCACCTTGGGAAGCAGTGCCGACTCATGTGCCCACCCAAAGGTAAGCTGGTCGCGGGCCACCTGCACCCATACAGAGTCTATGCTGTCGTTGGGCAGGATGCGGATATCTGCCACCACCAGCCGGTCGTGACGATGAACGGGGAAAGTATCCACGGGCATCATGCTCACAGCCTCCTCAGGTTGTGACTTCATGAGATATAACGTGTCGGCCTTCACCACGAAATTAAAGTTCTCGGAATAGTGATGCTTACGGACAAAGAGGATGGAATCCATACGGCGAGCCATCCCCGCAGAGTCCAACACCACCTCGGATCGTTGCATACCACCGTTACCCCTGTCTTTCCTGTCGTAGCAACCCGACAGCATCAGAAGGAGCATCAGGACAGCGGTCCACCCACGCAACATTTTATATAATATAATCATATCTCTCATCTTTCATCTCTCATCTTTCATCTCTCATCTCTCCATACACATTCATCTGGCACTGACTGCATTGGAAATCCAACCTGAACCGTCGGCCATCGCCCAAGACGAGACTCAGCGGTTCTTTCCATCGGGGCTGCTTTCCCCCATGACGGACACAATAGCCCAGACTATACCGCAGACAATGACGGCACTGCATCAGGATGGGAGAATCGACAGGGGCGATCTCAAAAGCAGGTGCTGCATTTGTCAGTCCGTGCTGCTCATAGAACGCTTTTGCCTCGTGGTTGGCTATATTATAAAGGTAAGGAAATGTCTGTTCAAGCTGAGAACTCGGAACGGGGAGCTGTGCGGTTGAATCACCTTCAGACGGCGAAGTCTCCACCCTCCTCTCACCACTAAGACCCGCTACCCCGATCCTCCTCAACTCTGCCAGTTTACTGGATGGGATAAACTCGTTGAAAGAGACAGGATCTAACAGAACTGTTGTGCAGGAATAAGGGGTGTCACCTAATTTCGTCAGCTGTCGCACGATATTCTCGCGTTGAGGTTTCTGGGCTTCCTGATGATCTGTTGACAGGAATGCAGTAAAAGAACGATCTGTATGGTCGGTCCTGCTCATCGTCAGTTCCACCCCCTGCTCCACCTGTCTCAGGATCATCTGGACAGGAATCTTTCGTGTGGCGGTTTTACCTGCCATCAGTCGTTCGAACACCTGGTCGTTATTTCGATACAGTGCCATTCCCGGTTTCAATCCAGCGGGCATCTTAAACGGATAGAGACGATTCCCTTCAGCCCTATTGATACGGAAGCCTTCCAGTACCATCGATCTTCCACTCCGCACGTTTCCACCCGGTAGCACATTTCGTTCCTCCCTGTTTCGTCCTCCTTCCTGCTTGAAAAAGCACAATCCATCCCCATTGGCAAAAGATGCGGTCCCAGCCACATTGAATGAGTTTCCACGAATCTCCTTCACCTTCCCCACATATTCTCCCAAAGCCTTGGGGGTATCAGGCGAAAAGATGTCCGGTTTCCGTCCGTGGAGGAAATAAGAAGTGAATCCACGGTTAAAAGTTTTATTCAGGTTGGGTGTGAAAGTATATTCGCAGTTACCAACCGAGGCCCTTCTGTACTTGTCAGAATGCTTCGCGATCAAGGCGTTCAGGCGCTGGCTATAGGCTGCCGTCACATTCTTCACATAGGCGATGTCTTTCAATCGCCCCTCTATCTTGAATGAGGTCACCCCTGCCTCCATCAGCTCCTCCAACGCGTCGATCCGGCACATATCCCTCAGTGACAGGAGATGTCGGTCTTGCTCGATGACCTGTCCGTTGGCATCCTCCAAGTTGAATTTCATCCTGCAGAACTGAGCACATTCCCCACGGTTGGCACTTCTGCCGAAACAATACTGTGAGGCATAGCACAAACCAGAATAGCTCACACAGAGGGCACCATGTACAAACACCTCCAGTTCGATGTCGGGCACTGCCTGATGGATGGCAGCAATCTCGTCGAGTGACAGTTCGCGGGCTAACACCACACGTCGAAAACCGATAGAGCGCAGCCATCTCACCTTTTCGACGGTACGGTTATCGGTCTGGGTAGAAGCGTGATAAAAAAGAGAAGAGTGGAGAGAGGAGAGAGAAGAGTGGAGAGAGGAGAGAGGAGAGATTCCCCTCAGGATCCCCATATCCTGAACGAAGATGGCATCTACATTGACTGCTTGTAAATCTTGAAGCATACGCCATGTATCTTCCAGTTCCTCATCGTAAATAATTGTATTGACCGTGACATACACCTTCGCCTCGAACTGATGGGCATAGCGGCAAAGTGCGGCAATATCCTCCACCGAATTACCGGCAGCCGCCCTTGCACCGAAGCGTTGTGCTCCGATATACACAGCATCCGCACCATGATCGATGGCTGCGATGCCACATTCAAGATTCTTGGCAGGAGCCAGCAGTTCAAGTTCTCTCATCTTTCATCACCCATCTCTCACCCGATTTCTTCTATATTATACGGGGTGGCCTGATAAACGTAGTAGTTAATCCAGTTGGAGAACAGAAGGTTTGCATGGGCACGCCATCTCACCACTGGTTCCTTCTTTGGATCATCGTCAAGGTAATAGTTCTTTGGCAACTCCACGTCATCACGTTTCCCCACATCCCGCCGGTACTCATTATCCAGGGTGTTGGGTGCGTACTCCAGATGACCAGTGATGAAGAACTCCCTGCCTTCGCGTGCCATCACCATACTTACACCGCTCTCTGCGCTCTCTGCCAGGAGGGTGAGATGGGGATTGGACAAGATATCCTCCCTGTGCAGTTCCGTATGACGGCTATGAGGCATGAAGAACTCATCATCGAAGCCTCGGAAGATCGGCAGATAGGGAGTGAGCGTATGTTGCTTGAAGATACCGAACATCTTCTTTTGCAGCGGATATTTCGGGATTCCATAATGGTAATACAATCCAGCCTGTGCCGCCCAGCAGATATACAGCGTACTCATCACATGCGTCCGTGCCCACTCAAAAATCCCCGACACTTCTTCCCAGTAAGTCACCTCCTCATAGTCCAGTTGCTCCACCGGGGCACCTGTGATGATCATCCCGTCGAACTTCTTGTTGCGCAGTTCATCAAAATCCCTGTAGAACATCATCATGTGTTCGATAGGGGTATTCTTCGGGGTATGACTCTTCAGTTTCATGAAAGTGATATCTAACTGCAAGGGGGTGTTCGACAGCAGACGGATCAAGTCGGTCTCTGTAGTAATCTTCAGGGGCATCAGGTTCAGGATAACAATCTTCAGCGGACGGATATCCTGTGTATGTGCCCTGGTGTCATCCATCACGAAGATATTCTCTTTTTTCAGAATATCTATCGCGGGCAATTGATCTGGTATTCTTAATGGCATAATTCTCTTTACCTTTGCATTTTGATATCTATTGCGTGCTGCAAAGGTACGAATAATTCATCAATAACGATCATATTTATTGCTCATTCTTACCAAAGGATCAATGAAAATGATTATCTTTGCAGCAAAAATGTAAAGAAAAAGCCATGAACGCCACCAAAGGAAACGTTTTTGTGTGCTGTCTGCTCAGCATTCTTGCCATGCTGCCTCTCACGGGATTGGCATCATCTGCCGTCGACAACACCAAGAACCGCTGTCAGGTCATGAAGTTGGAAGTCAGCCGACTACCCGACCTGACAATCCCCCGTGCCTCACATCAGCTGTTCTATGTGAACCATGAGGCCGTGGTGGCAGGTGGACATACCGATGGTTTTGTGCCAACAGCCACAGCAGAATATTTCAAAGGCGGCAAGTGGCATGTCATGAAAATGGTCTATAACCACGACTATGGTCTCTCCGTGGTCTTGAAATCGGGCAAGGTGCTGTTGGCAGGTGGTAGTTCAGAGCCTATCGGAATCGGTCAGACCTTCTTAGCCGAGATCTACGATCCCGTAACCCACACCTTCAACGCCTCTACCTGTCTGGATCACAAACGTGCCGGAGCCTCTGGCTTGGAGATAGACAGCGGTCGCGTGGTCATTGCCGGCAACTGGTATCATGATGACGGCATCGAGGTTTTTGACGGAGACCGGCATTTCACCTATATAAAAAACGTGACCGTTGAGCATGCCCTCCCCCATCTTTTCCGTGTTGATCATGACGAAGTCGTTCTTTTTGGCAGTTTAAGCACAAGGGGCGACACCTTTGTCAGTGCCACTGCCGACCGACTAAATAACGACACCTTACATATTCCTCTGTTTGACACTTGGTATCCTCTCGTTGTACCCCCCCATCGTGATGGGGAGAGTTTTATCGGCGACGAGTCTAAAGGTGTCTATGCCTATCTTTTTCCTGTCAGGAACGATGCCGGTCAGGTAGCCCTTGCCAAGGTGGAGAACGGCGTATTCTCTCTTCTACCCACCGTCTGTCCTATTCCCATGAAGAGTTCCATGGGAGGGATCATTTACTACTCTGCCGTCATCGTCGATCGCCAACGAGGCATCGCCTTCCTGATGGGAACAAACAGCGACTACCAGATCCATCCTGAAAAGGGTTTCCGTACTTATGTGCTTCGCATCGATTACGCTCAGGCAACAAAGGGTAAAGGTGCGCCACTGACCCTCTACTATACCGATCCTTTACCGATCACTCCTGACTATACCCCAGTGCTGACCGATGAGGGAGACATCCTGATAGCGGGTGGTCTGACCACGGAAGTCAGTAACTTCGCCCCCTCTGGTAATGTCTATCTGTTAAGGACAGGCAATCCGTCGGCACCAGTAGCATCTGCCAAGAACTGGTGGATAGGGCTGTTGGCATTGATTGGATTGGCCATCGTGACGGTACTTGTCTATAAGCGATGGAGACGGAAAACGGTGAGCCAAACGGATGAGACAGTGATTGAACGCATCGATGATTCCATTCCGCCTGTTGCTCCCGCTCCGTATGCAGACGACTCATCTGCAGATCATGAACTATTAAGGCGCATCTGCGATCTGATGGAAGAACAGCAGCTCTATCTCAACGTCAATCTAAAACTGAGAGACGTGGCTATAGCTCTCGGTTCCAACCGCACCTCCATCTCCAACTGTATCAACAACCTTCGAGGGTGCTCTTTCAGTCAGTTCATCAACATCTACCGCATCAACCATGCCCTGGAGTTGATGCGCAGCCAGTCTGATGTGAGAATCAATGAAGTATGGAGGGCCTCCGGATTCTCCAATGAATCGAGTTTCTTCCGTAGCTTCAAGTCCGTCACAGGCATGACCCCAAGCGATTGGAAAAGCCAGACAGACTGACGAAACAGGCTCTGATAACAAGAAATGTACGATTTGCAAGTCGAAATGTACGATTTGCAAGTCGAAATGTACGATTTGCAAGTAGCACCTACTCGTTTTCATATTATCTTTGCACACAAGTACTAACCATCCATGTAAAGATATGAAGAAGACAAGAATGTATCCAACACGCGCAGCAATGAAAGCCGTGAAAAGGGTCGTTGGCATGACCAGTGTCCTCCTTTTTTCCATGTTCGTTCTTGCCTCCTGCTCCACAGGGGGAAGTGACGAGCCTGAACCCGAAGATCCCGTTCCCACACCTGTAACACCAACCACACCCTCGACGCCCAAGCCCACCATCACCCCGATGTCAGAAAGTGAGCTGGACAACCTGACCAGTGATTTGGTGGCACGAATGTTGGTACTGGCCTATGACCCTAAGAGCAAGGTAAATGACATTGACCGCATTGACTATCTCATGAAGTCACTTTCAGAACAAGCCAGCATCCAGTCGCGAGGCATTTGGTCACAAGCCAAGGCTATTGTAGATTTCGGTTTGGTGATGAATGATGCCAATAAGTTGCACCGCTGTACGGTGATCGGTGCCATGGCCAAGTATGGACACAAGAGCAAAGATGACCGTCAGAAGATCTGGCGCGACATCATGAATGCCAATGTCCTGCCCGATGAGTACCGCACCTCATCAGATGAGTTCTGGAAAGCCTACTCGTCAGGAGAACTCGACTACTATGCCATTCCCATCTATAAGGCCATCATGGATCACAACGTTACTTCTCTGTCAACTGCCACCCAACGGTTAGCCGAAGACATGGCCTCCAACGGTTTGCGCCACATCGATCTCACGCTCTCAGTGGCCCCCAAGTTGATCGAGGCAGGAGCCAACATCGTGTTCTCTTTTGGTCCTGATCTGATCCAGAACGGCAAACTGGCCTACGACTTCATTGAAACCAATGGCGAGGTGGTATTCCAACTCGTTGAGGGGAATCTCACAGGGGAGGCCTTTGCCGATGCCTGCAACAACAACCTCAAACTGCTCACCAAAGGACTGAAGGAAGTGGTGCCCACCTCGCAGGATCTTTTGGAATTACTTTCCGACGCCACAACAGAACAGATCAAGCAGCTGAACCAGGAGATTAACGATGCCATCTACTTAGCTGGGAACAGCACCCTTTCTGATTCGGATGTCGCTTTTTTCGTGGATCACATGAAGACCATCCTGAACATCGACTGGGAAGCACCGTTCCTGAACGAAGACTTTACAAATAAGGATGACAAGTCGTATTTCCACATCCAGGCGGAGAAAGATAAGCCCAAGATATTCCGCTACTATGATAAAGACGGTGAGCTGATGTTAGGTGGGCAATGCACCATCGATCCCCAAAACCTCTATGTGAAGATCAGCGTAATGGACAGCAAGTGCGACCTGCTGCCCACCGACAAGACCCTGAATGTGGGTGATGTCCTTGCCATCCATTGTGTGGGTACCCAATGGAGCGTTTTTCTCGGTGGCACACCTTCAACCATCAAGCAAAAGATTTTCCATCTGAAAAACATCATGATTGATGACATTGTCAATTTTGCCAAGGATTCAGAGTACGGATATGTTGATTTCTACAACTCTCAATACCAACTCCATTTCACTGATTATACCGAAGGGCATTTTATGGAGATTAGCAAACTCGGCAAAGACGGAAGTGTTAAAACTATCCTAAAAGGCTATTATACCGCAGATTCCGGTCAGATAGGCTTTAAGGTGTCCAGTGTAGCTCAGAAAGATGGAGACGGAGAGACAACCATCTTCGCTGATAAGGGATGGAAAGAAGACGACATGGTGCTCATCTACTATGCCACGTCCGATGATGGTATCAGTCTGAACATCGATGGTATCGACCTGAAATTTAATAAACCTGTAGAAATTGCCCAGGGAACATGGAAGACCCCTGAAGGAGGGGCTAAGTTCGAATTTGGCAGCTATTGGGGATATTACAGCTGCTACGATTTAGATTCAGAAAATGATGGTAAATATGCACAATGGAGATTATACCTAATGCTGGGTAGATCTATCAACCAATTCGATAAGACCATCAGATTCAGAGTCTCCTACGCTTATGATACGACAACGAGCACGGCCTCATCTTGCAAAATCATGCTACCATCACAACAAGAAATCACGGTAGATTGCAAAGACTACACGGTGCCTTTTACATATAGCGCCAATACGCTCACTTTCACTCTCTTTGGCTACACCTTTGTATTACGTAGGACGGGTGACTGAGGAAAATGAGAGGTGAGAGGTGAGAGATGAGAGGTGAGAAGTGAGAACTGAGAACTGAGAGGTATGATTACCACTAAGTACAAGCGCTAAGGCCAAGTCTTGAAGCTAATCATACCTCTCAGTTCTCAGTTCTCACTTCTCAGTTCTCACTTCTCACCTCTCAATTCTCCCTTCTTCTTTACCAGAGTTCGAGTCGTTCGCTCTTCGGGATGAACATCTTGTCACCCTGTTTGATACCGAAGGCATCGTACCACATATCGATATGCGGCAGGGCACCGTTGACACGCCACTCTCCCAATGAGTGAGGATCGCTCTTCGTACGGTTGCGGATCTCCTTCTCGGTGATGTTCTGTCCCCAGACGCCGGCGTATGCAAGGAAGAAACGCTGATCGGCTGTCAGACCGTCGATGGTTGAGAGCGGCGTATTCTTCGTAGCGTTCTTGTATGCGAACCAAGCCACCTGCAGTCCACCGTGGTCGGCGAGGTTCTCACCTAATGTCAGTCGTCCGTTGGCATTCAAGTCAGGCAGCACCTTGATTTTCGAGAAGAAATCGGCATAGCGTCCTGTGCGCTCCTCGAAGCCCTTGCCATCCTCTGCCGTCCACCAGTCGGTCATATTTCCCACCTTGTCGTAGTGTCGTCCCTGGTCATCGAAGCCGTGAGTCATCTCATGACCGATCACCACGCCGATAGCACCGTAGTTAAACGCATCATCAGCCTCGGGATCAAAGAACGGGCGTTGCAGGATACCAGCGGGGAAGCAGATCTCGTTGGTGGTGGGGTTGTAATAGGCATTCACTGTCTGGGGTGTCATGAACCACTCATCACGATCCACGGGCTTTCCTGCTTTCTCTTCGATCTCCTTCGCATTCCAGAACCGGTTGCACTCCATCACGTTCTCGTAGTAGGTCTTCTTCGTATCGATGTCGAGACCGCTCATATCCTTCCACTTGTTGGGATAGCCGATCTTCACATAGAAGGTGCTCAGCTTGTCAAGAGCAGCCCGTTTCGTCTCATCACTCATCCATGTCTGTGCCTTGATACGCTCGCCCAGGGCCACCTGCAAGTTTTTCACCAGCTGCTCCATGCGTTGCTTGGAGGCAGCAGGGAAATAGCGTTCGCAGTAGATCTTGCCCAGGGCCTCACCCATCTGGCTCTCCACTTGCTGGGTGGCACGTTTCCACAGAGGATAGTCTTCTTGACGACCGCGCAAGGTCTTACCGAAGAACTCGAAGTTGGCAGCGGCAATCTCCTCTGACAGGTAGCTGGCAGCACCAAGGATCACGCCCCACTGCATATATGCACGGTACTCGCCTGCCGACATACTCTTCACCAGTTTCTCTGCACCGGCGAGGAAAGCGGGCTGTCCCACCACCATCTCACGATAGTCGGCGGCTTTCACGCCCAAGGCCTCCATCTGCTGTGCCAAGCGCAGGTGTGGGTAGTTGCGTTGGAAATCCTGCATCGTCATCTTGTTGTAGTTGGCTTCCACATCGCGCAGTTCGGTGCGACTCTTGCTCACCTGTGCCAGTGCTGTCTCCACCTTCATCACCTGGTCCATCTTCTGTTTGGCAGTGGTCTCATCGTAGCCGAAGAGGCGGAACATGCGGTAGATATGTGAGCGGTAGGCATCGCGGATGCTGGTGGTGATCGAGTCTCTGTCTAAGTAGTATTCCTTCTGTCCCAAGGCGATGCCCCCCTGACTCACGTTCAGGATATTGTGCTTACTGTCTTTCTCGTCAGCACCGAAGCCAAAGCGCATGAACTGCTGGTCACCAAACTGCAGCAGTCGCTGTTGCACGGCAAAGAGATCATCCTTCGTGGCAGCCTGCTCCAGTTCTTTCAGCAAGGGCTGCACCGGAGCGATACCCTCACGGTTACGGCGTTTCTGATCCATGGCGAGTTTGTAGAAGTCGCCCAGTTTCTGTTCCACGGATCCCTTCTGCGCTTTCTTCTTTCCCGTGGTGAGATCCTTCAGGATCTTGTTGATTCTCTTGTTGTTGTCCTCCTGCAGCTGATCGAAGCTACCGAAACGTGAGTAGGCGGCGGGCAGCGGATTCTTCTTCATCCAGCCGCCGCAGGCATACTGATAGAAGTCATCGCCAGGCTTTACCGTCTGGTTCAGATTGGTGATGTCGATACCCGACTTCATCTGCTGTGCCCCCACACCTGTGGCAGAGGCAATAAGCATCATGGTCATGAATGTCTTGAATTTCATTGTTTATAAATTTAGAATAATAAGAATTGTAAAATAATAGTGGTTTATATTTTTAGAGGAAATCTTTCATCTCCTCCATCTCCTCACAGAGCCGTTCCCACCGCTCCGTTTCCTGGTCGATAAGTTTCTTGATACTGGTATATTCGGTGACAACGGTCATATCCGAAGCACCTTCGGGCGTACAGAGGATGTCATCGAGTTCTTTAATACGGTTCTCCAACTGAGTGATCTTCCCTTCCACCTCCTTGATGCTCTTCTCTACGCGCTTCATTTTCTTCTGCTGCTCCTTGCGTTCCAGGTAGGCGAGTTTGGAGGTGAGACTTGAGGAGTGTGGAGTGTGGAGTGTGGAGTGAGAATTGCTCTGAGATTCGGTCTTCACTGAACACTTGTTCTTGTTGTCATTTCTCACTCCACACTCCTCACTCCTCACTCCACACTCATTATTTCTCACTCCACACTCCTCACTCCTCACTCCACGAGATAATTCATCCAGCGACTCTATCTTCTTCCTGCGGAGGAAGTCATAGATGCCACCTAAGTGCTCACGTACCCTTCCGCCGCCGAACTCATAGACCTTCGTCACCAGACCGTCCAAAAACTCACGGTCGTGGCTCACCACGATGGCCGTACCGTCGAAGGCGTTGATGGCCTCTTTCAGCACATCCTTCGACTGCATGTCGAGATGGTTCGTCGGCTCGTCGAGGATCAGCAGGTTCACGGGTTCGAGCAGCAGCTTGATCATGGCCAGCCTACTGCGTTCGCCACCACTCAGCACCTTCACCTTCTTCTCGGCATTCTCGCCACCGAACATAAAGGCACCTAAGATATCGTTGATGCGCAGACGGATCTCCCCTTTCGCCACATGGTCGATAGTCTGGAACACCGTGAGCGACTCATCCAAGAGCTGTGCCTGGTTCTGTGCGAAATAGCCGATCTGTACCTGATGTCCCACCTTCAGTGTTCCCGTGAAGGGGATCTCGTTCATGATACACTTCACTAACGTTGACTTTCCCTCACCGTTCTTTCCCACGAAGGCCACCTTCTCACCCCGTTTGATGGTAAAGGTGACATGATCAAAGACCGTGTGCTCGCCGTAGTCCTTGCGCACCTCCTCACAGATCACGGGATAGTCACCGCTGCGCAGACAAGGTGGGAACTTCAGATGCATGGCAGCATGGTCCACCTCATCGATCTCAATGGGCACCATCTTCTCCAACTGTTTGATCTTCTGCTGCACCTGCACGGCCT
>DETG01000087.1:2174-32181 GCA_002361535.1 Prevotella sp. UBA3294 | reverse complement strand
ATGAAGCTGCCAAAGCCACGCAGATACACATTCTCTTTCTTCTCTAAAAGGCTACCTTTGATAATCTCCATAAAGGCTTCAACAGAGGCAGAGGCGTCTTTTCTGGCCACCCCTGTTCTGGAAACAATCTCCTCTATAATTTCTGCTTTTGTCATATCTTTTATGAATGATTAAATGTTATCTAACTAATTTCGGACTGCAAAGATACGAGTTTTCTGTGTGATACGGAAATTTATTTGAGATTTTTTGCAAATTTACTTCGAATATTTGTCAATCAAGGCATCTGCCTGTGTATTTCCTAACTCTTTTGCTTTCTGTAAGTTAGCAATTCCCTCCTCTTTTTGTCCTTTCTTTACCTGTGCCAGACCTAATAAAAGGAAACCGTCGCTGTAGCTCGGCGCAATCTCCACACAGCGTTCAGCAGTCTTCATCGCTTCGTCGATCATGTTCACCCGCAGCTGCAGGGAAGCCATCTCTGCATAGTAGGTGGGTTCTTGTGGATCGAGAATGATTGCACGGGCGATATCTCCCAAGGCTTGCTGGAACAGATGGCCTTTCACCTCGGCTTGTTCACGGATATAGTAGAAGTTGGCATTGACGTTTCCTCGCATCAGATATTCGTAGCGGGTGTAGTCGAAGACTGCCTGACGGAAGCTGTCGGCCTGCTCGTATGCTGCGGCACGTGTCAGGAAGTAAGGGGCGGCACTTACTATCTGTAGGGTATCAGTGGTATTGATGGCACTATCCAGCAATGCGATGACCTCTTTTGCCGGTGCATTCAGCATCTGCTTGCACCGGGCTGCCTCGTAGAGGAGTTCAGGATTCTTGAAGTCTTTGTCCTGATAAAGTGTCATGAACATGTCGTGGGCCTTCTGGTATTCAGCCTTCGAGAACGTGATTTGAGCAGCGAGATGCTGATAGCCGGGCTGAGGTGAGAGCGCATAGGCTTCATTGACCTCTTCTAATGCTTTGTCGAGCGTCCATTTCTCATAGGGCGCATCTGCCTGATACAGAACCTTGTCATAGATCAGTTTCCCGAAATTGTAGTGGGCCTCATCCTTCTTCTCCACCAGTTGGATGGATTGTTCCATGGTTTTGTCGGCATCATCAAACCTTCTCTTGGAGGCCTGCATTCGTGCCCGTGCATCATAGCCGTCAGGCTCGGCAGGGAAGAGCTTACAGAAATCATCAATGGCTGCCATGTGTTTCAGTGAGTCACCGCTCTGACTGGCCATCACCAAGGTGAGCTGTGCTTGGGTGAGGTCTGTGGGCATGGCGCAGGGGATGCCGATCTGTTTGATGTTGGCATCGTTGTATGACAGTCCGTGGGTAGCCAGACTGCTGATATAACGTGCATCGGTGGCATGGGTGTCGAAAGAGGTGTTGCTCACCTGCAGCAACCCGAGCACCTCACCGTTGTCATTGACAAACGGGCAGGCGATGGCGTTGTCGGGCGCGTTCATCCCGAAGATGTAGTAGGCATACTTGTCCATGAAGGTCTCCATGCTCTTCACTCGGGTGTTGATGATCTCAGGATCCTTCACACCATATCCCACCAACCAGGCTGAGGCACCATTGGCAGCAGGCGATGAGGCCAGGACGGCAGGTGTCGTCTTCCCGTTCACCCTGAAATGGGCGGCATTGTAGATGTCGTTGATACCCAGGATACGTGTCACGTCCATCTTGTTTCCCTTCTGGTCGATGACAACAGCCGAGGCTGCACCGATGAATGGTTTCAGTTCACTTACTGCTTCCCCGTTACTTCCCACGAAGACACCATGTGACGAGGCCAGCAAGGATCCGTCGGCGCGGAACGTGGTGAGGGAGAACACACTCTTAGCAGTGTTCTTGACAGCGGATGGCTGTGCTTGTACATAGGAGCTGCAGAGCATGATGGCTGCAGCTATGAATAATCTGATATTTCTCATAATCTTTTGTCATGACTGTTTGAGTAACTCTTTCGCATTACTGATGGCTGCTTCGGAAATATCGCTGCCACTCAGCATCTGGGCAATCTCCTGCACGCGTTCCTCAGGGTTGAGCATGAGCATGCGTGAGGTTGTTCCCTGCGGAGTTTCCTCCTTATATACTTTATAATGGGTGGTACCGCGTGCGGCAATCTGGGGCAGGTGAGTGATGCTGATTACCTGACGGTCGGCTGCTCCCATCTCCTGCATGATCTTTGCCATCATCTCCGCGATCTTTCCACTCACACCAGTGTCGATTTCATCAAAGATGATCGTCGGCAGTTTGACAGCACCGCTGATCATCGCTTTCAGTGACAACATCACACGGGCCACCTCTCCGCCAGATGCTACTTCGCTCACAGGCTGCAGAGGTGTGTTGGTGTTGGCACTGAACAGAAAACTGATACGGTCGGAGCCATCAGCCGACAGGGGCTTGTCTTCGCGAAGAATCTCAAAGCGGACATGAGGGATCCCTAAGGGAACGAGGCGCTTCAACATCTCCTTCTCGATGGTTCTTGCTGCTTTCTCGCGGAGCTTGGTGAGCTTGGCTGCTGTCTGTTCGCATTTTCCTCGCAACAGTTTTTCCTCTTCATAGAGACGGCTCATCTCCTCCTCGCTATGATCTATTCGGTCTAACTCTTGACGGAGCTGGTCGCGGATGGCCAACAGTTCTTCCACGGTCTCTACGTGATGCTTCTTCTCTAAAGAGTAAATGGTATCGAGAGCCGTATTGATCTCTTCCATCCGTTGGGGGTTGAAGTCGAAGTCTTCTGCCCGACTGCTCACTTCGTCGGCGATATCTTTCAACTCAATATAGCAGCTGTCCAATCGTGCAGCGGCTTCCTTGATATCAGGATATACACCCTGAATAGCGGTCAGTGTGCGTGAGGCCTCTTTCATCTGTTCGATGATTCCTCCGTCATCGTGGGTGAGGAAACGGTCGGTGTTGTAAAGGGCACTTTTGATTTCTTCGGCATGACAGAGGGTCTCACTTTCCTGTTCCAGTTCCTCTTGTAACCCCTCCCGTAATTGGGCTTCGTTAAGTTCTGTAAGCTGGAAGCGCATGAAATCCTCGCTTTCGTTCGCCCGTTTCATGGTTTCCTGCATCTCTTTCACTGCTTTTTTCGCCGTGAGGTAATCTTGGTAGAGCTGTTGATAGACCTCCAGCAGCTGATGGTCATCGGCAATGATATCCACCACATGAAGCTGAAAGTCCTCTTCTTGCAGTAACAGGTTCTTGTGCTGTGAGTGGATATCCACTAACTGTTGCCCGAGCTGTCGCATCAGTGTGAGTTGAACTGGAGTGTCGTTGATGAAGGCACGGCTCTTTCCTGAGGCCGTCAGCTCGCGTCGGAGGATGCAGTCAGTGGCATCATATTCGATGTCATGGTCATTGAAAAACGACTCCATCTGATAGCGGCTGAGGTCGAAATGTGCTTCGATGACACATCGCTCAGCACCACTCTTGATGGCCTTGGTGTCAGCACGTTGTCCCAGTAAGAGAGAGATGGCTCCCAGGATGATGCTCTTTCCCGCGCCCGTTTCTCCTGTAATGACGGAGAACCCCGGCAGGAAGGTCATGTCCAACGTGTCTATCAGGGTGAAGTTCTTGATATAAAGTTGCTTGATCATTGTTTTCCTTCGATAAAGCTATTCCTTGATTTTCTCCCAGTAATTGTTCTGTGAGGCATTGATGGAGAACAGGATGTCATAGACCGTTTCTTTTTCCTTTTGTGTGCCTTTTCCTTTGTATATGTTCGACAACTCATCTTTCTTGTAGTCGGTCCATATCTGGGGAAGAAGGCTCAGTGGACGGTCCTCGTGACATTTCTTCAGATCGTTCTCAAGGGCTGAACTGATATTGGTCCGGCCTCGTTCCACGTTGTTCGCCATTTCGTCAAGTCCTGTGCGATAGTAGTCATATTGCAACTGTCTGAAGGGTTTCATGGCACCTTCCATGTAGTCGTTGATGATGGCAAAACGGTTCCTGCTGTTGTCGAAGGCTTTCCATCCGGGAAAGTTCAGGTTCTGGGCATTGTTAGCCAGGTTCAGGCAACGTTGCAGGATGTCTTCTCCGCCCATCGGGGCGAAAGAGTCGAGGTTCATGCCGATAATCAGGTAGGCATAGTAGGCGATGAGTGCCGTGAGCTGATTGTCGATCATCTCCTCGTTGAAGTTCAGCTGGTCAAACTGTGTGAACTGGAAGTTGAAGTCTGCGTCCCTATTATTATATAAGGTAGTGGTATAAGATGCATTATAAACCGGTCGGTTGGCAAGAATCAAAGCAGTGCAGCTGAACAGGTTCTCGCTCTGGTCATACTTGGTCACTGTAATGTTGAAGTTGCACTGGATACGCTCGTTCTTCTGAAAATGCAAGGCTGTCCATTGTCGTTCGTTGATGAATTGCTCCAGCGTTTGCTGCAGGTTGTCGAAAACACTGGCATCGGTGCCTTGAATCTGTTTGTGGTTAATGACCACCTTGGCCAACAGTTCCTGGGCTTGGACAGTCTGACAGATCATGGAGAAGAAAAGGATAACCCCATAGAGGAAACCTTTCAGACCTTTGGGAAAGATAGGCCTGAACGAGGAAAGGGAGATCTTCTGCCATGTGGTTCTTGTCCTTGTCATCTGCTCACATATTATGATCGGTTGTTGAATTCACGAAGACGAATACGTGTCAACACCTGCTTGGTGTTGTAAGTGAAGTCACTCGACAGCATCCAGCTATAGTATCCGGGATCACGGTGGAGTACGTCGGCGACGCCCCATCCTTTATACTTTCCGAAGTTGAATACCTCGTATTTCCGTGGTTGCCCGTTTTCATCGGCCAGCACCTTCCCTTGCGCATCTGTCATTTCTCTCCATACAATGCGCCCGGCAAAGTCAACATTGTCGTTTGTCTTTGAGAAAGCGGCAAGCTCGTCCATGTCATTGTTCAGCTGCCGTTCCGGTTCCTCTTGCTTGCCTGGGGCATACATGTCGAGTTCCCCTTGCAGTACGCGGTAGGTGGCTTCTGTATCCTCATCAGCTTTGTGGGCGGTGAAGTCATCCTCCATCTTCCGTCCGCAGTAGAACTTATAAGCAGCTGCGAGATTACGACGTTCCATCTTGTGGAAGATGGTCTGTGCATCGATCAATCGGCACTTTGAGAAATCAAAGTCATAGCCTGCGCGCAGGAACTCCTCTGCCAGCATGGGAACATCGAAATGGTTGGAGTTGAAGCCGGCGAAGTCACAGCCTTGAAAATTCTTTAATAGCTTTGCCGACAGTTGCTTGAACGTAGGCTGTTCCTTTACTTGTTCGTTGGTGATACCCGTTAGTTGAACCACCTCGGCGGGGATCTCTTTCTCGGGGTTTACGAATAAGTTCTCCCGTTCTTCTTTGCCGTCGGGATACACTTTAATATAAGATATCTGGATGATCCTGTCCTTAACAAGATCAAGCCCCGTTGTCTCCAAATCGAAGACAATAAGGGGCTTAGTAAGATTGAGTTTCATGTTTTTACCTGTTAATCGTTCAGGAGCATAGGCATAATCAGCATGAGCACGTCTTCGTTCTCGGGTTGTGTGCAGGGGATGATCAAACAGGGACGACTGGGATCGGCCAGTTGCAGTTCGACTTCATCGCTGGCTAAATTGTTCAGGATGTCACTGAGTGATGATCCTTTGAAGCCAATGTTCATGCTGTTACCGCTGTAGTCACAAGGAATCTCTTCCTTGGCACTGGTGGCGAAGTCTATATCTTCGGAGGATATCTCGATTTTTCCGTTCTCTAAGTGCAGACGGATCAGCTGACTGCTCTCACTGGCGAAGGGGAGCACACGGCGCAGGGCACCGATGAGCACCTTCCGGTCGATGGTCAGCTGGTTCGGATTGTCCTGGGGAATCACACTGTTGTAGTTAGGATACCGACCTTCGATCAGACGACATTGCAGGAGGGTGTCCCCAAAAGTGATCTCAGCGTTACGGTCGTCGAAACGAATCGACAGATCGCTGTCATCTTTTACTAACACGTTCTTCAGCAGGGTGGCAGGTTTCTTCGGAAGGATGAAAGCCGTGGGCACTTCGGTCTTAACGCTGAATATTCTGTTGCGTACCAGTTTATGACCGTCGCTGGCAACGATAGCCAGGGCATCGGGGGTGAGGTCGAAATAGATACCGTTCATCACTGGACGCAACTCCTCAGAAGCTGTGGCAAAGACGGAACGTGAGATGTTGTCTGCCAGTACATTTGAAGGCAGTGACAGAGTTGTGGCACCTTCAGGCATAGCCTGTACCAGAGGATACTCTTCGGCATTCTGACCAGTGAAGTTGTACAGACCATTCTGGTAGATTACCTTGATGGCAAAACTGTTGGTATCCACGTCAATGGTGAGCGGTTGTTCGGGTAGCTCCTTCACGGCATCCAAAATGGTACGGTTGTTTACGGTAAATTTCCCTTCACCGTCGCTGTCGTCAAGGGGTATGCTGGTTTTCATCACGTTTTCACTGTCGGAAGCGGTAATGGCCAGTGTGTTGTTCACAACTTCAAAAAGAAAACAATCCAGAATGGGCAGCGCGTTCTTGCTGTTGATCACCTTCGAAAGGGTTGACAGGCGACTGCTCAAGGCAGAACTTGATAGTGTAAATCTCATTGGTATGATGTTTTTAGTTATTACCTATTTAATAAAACTGGCTACAAAAATACGAAAAATTAAAAGAATAAAAAAATAAAAGAATAAAAAAACGCTTAAAATGTTTCCAGATTAAGAACTATTTTATTAATTTCGCACTCCGTAAGGAAAAAGACAAGATAGTTTGTGGAGAAGACACACAGACAATCATGAGAATTGTTCAAAATATTATGATAGATTATGGAAATAGAAGGTAAAGTAATTGCCGTGCTCCCTGAGCAGGGTGGTGTCTCTTCTCGTACAGGAAATGCGTGGAAGAGTCAAGAGTATGTAATTGAGACACACGACCAATATCCAAGGAAGTGTTGTTTCCGTGTGTTCGGTGCCGACCGTATTGCAGCCATGAATATCCAAGTGGGCGAAGAACTGCGAGTGAGCTTTGATGTGGATGCACGCGAATATCAGGGTCGTTGGTACAACACTTTATCTGCCTGGCGTGTTGACCGTGTGGATCCCGCAGCTGCACAGGCTGCTGCCATGGGAGCGCAACCGATGGCTGCCCCAGGTGCTTTCCCGCCACCGCCAGCAGGCTTTACGCAACAGGCTCAGTCCACTCAGCAAGTACAGCAACCTGCCCAACAGGCCGCACCGTTCCCTCCTGCTCAGCCACAGGAAGGAGAGAATGCAGCTGACGACCTGCCCTTTTAATATTACATGATGAAACCCTACGTCGTCGTCCTTGTCTTTATAGCATTGGTGCTTTCCTCGGCTGTCACAGGTGTAGGCAGTTATCGTAGGACCGCACATGCCATTGACCAAGATATCCATCAGGCATTGTCGAAGACACTGATGGAGAAGCGCAGTGACCGTATCACTGCCGATACCATACGTACCTATCGCCAGTATATCACCATTGAGGAGCTGCGCGATAGGGCTTATTTGGCCATGAAGGTGACAAGACGTGACGGACAATCCCGTCTGGAAATGGTGGGATCGGCCGATTGTTCGATAGCCACCATTTACCAGATGTCTGATCAACGAATGTCGTATGCTTTGATGCTGTCGGCAATTCTCTGGATGGCCTTCTGCTATCGTCCTTCTTCGATGAAAGAGGATATAACGGTAACAGAGCCTTCCATCGTGTTGGGCGGACTTTCTTATTCTGCCACCGATCAGTGCTTTTACCATGAGGGAAACCGCATCCATCTTACCCCTATGCAGCAGCAACTGATGACGATGTTCTTTGAGGCTAAGGATCACCGCCTGAGTAAGCAGGCTATTTGTGAGGCTCTCTGGCCGAAGAAGGAGGATCCCAGCGAAACCCTTTATACGATGATACGTCGTGTGAAGCCCATCATTGAGGAGCAAGGTAGGCTTCGCATCGAGTCAGATCGTGGTAGGGCTTACTATCTTACAGTTATCCCCTCGTAATCTTTCCCTTTTAGGTTCGTTTTTCTTGATGTCGGGAGCGCGGAAATGCGTTCGCGATGAATACGTGTACACTTCGTAAGTCCTTTATCCCCATGCCTTTATCTGGGTCTGACAGTGACAGTCATTGAAATGTCAGACAAATGTCAGGAAGTTTTTTTGTGTTCTGACACACTTTCATATACTTTTGTCCTTGCATTCGGTGAAACGGTGCAGTTATACACGAAACGATTATTCAAAAAGTGAAGCGTATGTATAGAAAGCAAGGACTACGAAATGTGGTGATCGCATGGGTGATATCTTTCCTGACGGGAATGAAGATGATACTGTCATTTTGCATCTTGCTACTGTTGACGCCCGTGCTCTTTTCGGTGAAGACCTGTCAGAAAGATGATGGGGAAGCACCCGGGAATGACAGTCTGCTCCAAGAACTTGCCGCGGCTATCCATGGCGATGACGGTCGGAGGAACTATAACCCCGACTCGTGTATCGTCTTCAGCTTAGAGGATTTCGGACAGGTAGATGCTTATCAGGTGAATGGCGGGAAAATCTGTACCTTCTCGCCTGATGGGCATCTGACCCGATTGTATCGTTTAGGAGGGAAAGACGGATTGCTCATGCACACGACTTACTATGACTTTGATCTCCATGCCCGTGTGATTCACCCGTCGTTCAGTGATCTGCAAGCCATCACCATTGCCTATTATGCATGGCAGCATGGCTATGTGTATGAATATGACCATCGGCGGCGCCTCCATCTGTTGCACCTCCGATGGTACTGAGATGTCTTAACGTTTCTCTTTGAGAAAGCCGTGACGATAGGCATAGAGCAGTTCACGGAGATCAGACACCTGTTTCTTCAGTTCCGTACCTACATCGGTGTCGGCCACGAGCATCCGCTGGGCTGTCATCTCCACGATCTGTGTGGTGCTCTTGATGTCGATCCCTCGTTTCACGGCATCCTCCTCACTGGTGAACGGCTCGTGCTGCACAAGCTGGAAGCCTCGGGAATGATAAACAAGGGTATATCCGGCGATACCGGTAGTCTTATGGTATGGCTGTGAGAACCCTCCGTCGATCACCATTAGTTTCCCGTTGGCCTTGATGGGATTTTCTCCATCTGCTGCATGCACGGGCACATGACCGTTGATGATATGACGGTTCGGTCCCTCCACACCGAAAGCGTCGAGGATATGATCGCAGATCTCCTCGTTGTCACGCAGTTTGAAATAGTTTCCTTTCTCTTCCTTATGTGTAGTCTTGTCTTCGATGAAATAGCGTTCGAAGGTAGCCATCTTCGATTTGTCGAAGAGGATGCTATCAGGCCCGCACCATAGATAGAGGAAGTAGTCGATGCCATAGTCGCGCTCCTCAGGGTTCGTGTCCCCTTGGAAGGCAGAACGAATCAGCATGCCTGTGTAATGCATCAGGTCTTTTCCTTTGTATTTCTTATTCTGATACAATGTCACTTCTTTCAGTGTCCCATCGGCATTCAGCGGACAGGAGGCATGGAACAGCAAGTTGTGGTTCACGATGGAATACATGCAGCCATGGGAGAAGATGAGCTTGATGTGTTTACGCAGTTTCTCATTCACCGTGAACGAATGGTGCAGTCGTTGCATCAGAGCCTCTTCCTCGGGGGTGAGGGCACTGCCTCCTGTTGTGGATGAGGAAGATAGGGTGGGGAAGTGGCAGGATGTCATGGGATACTCCTTACCGTCAACCATGCATGTGCCCTTCTCGGTGTTGATAGTACCGATCAAGTCGCGGTCTTCCATGCCCCATTCGGGATGTTTATGGAAGATCTGTGCCTCCACCTTGAACTGCAGGATGGCGATCGCTTTGTGCATCATGGCGGTGAGACGTGCATCTTTCTCATCAAGGTGTTCGCTGCCGCCGTTGGTCTTCGGCATGAATTCCGTACAGGGGTCATCGCCGTAGGTCTCCATGGCAAAGGTGGCTAAGGGCACGAGGTTGATGCCGTAGGCCTCTTCCAAGGTGGTAAGATTAGCGTAGCGCAGACAGAGGCGTATCACATTACAGATACAGGCATCATTACCTGCGCAGGCTCCCATCCACAGGATATCGTGGTTTCCCCATTGGATATCCCAGTTCTTGTATTGCTTCAGCAGGTCGAGGATGAGATGTGCCCCTGGGCCTCGGTCGTAGATGTCACCTAAGATATGTAGTTTGTCGATGACCAGTCGTTGGATGACGTTGCAGATGGCGATGATAAAATCATCGGCACGTCCTGTATCAATGATGCTGTTGATGATCATCTTCACGTAGGCAGCCTTGTCGCTATCTTCTGTGCGCTCATGAAGAAGCTCCTGAATGATGTACGAGAAGTCGGGAGGAAGGGTCTTGCGCACCTTCGAACGGGTGTATTTACTCGACACGTCACGGCATACCCTCACTAACTGATGGATGGTGATGTGATACCAGTCGTCCATGTCTTCTTCGTTTTGTTTCACCAGTTCAAGTTTTTGTTCCGGGTAGTAGATCAGCGTGCATAGTTCCCGTTTGTCACTCTCGCGGATCTCGTTGCCGAAGAGTTCGCCTACTTTTCTCTTGATGTTTCCTGAAGCGTTCTTCAGCACATGCTGGAAAGCAGGGTAGGCACCATGAAGGTCGGCCAAGAAATGCTCCGTTCCCTTGGGCAGGTTCAGGATGGCTTGCAGGTTAATGATCTCCGTGCTCGCCTCGGCGATCGTCGGAAATGATTGTGCGAGGAGTTCGAGATAGCGTAGGTCTTTCTCGATGCTTTCACGATAACTGTTCATTGCGTGTTCGATTGTAGTAATGATTTTCTTAATTTGTTTGTTCTCTTATCATCGACTGGCGAGATAGGCATGAAACCCTCCTCCAGGTAGAATGTCTCATGTAGGATTTGCATCAGGCGTGCTGCGAACTTCTGGATCTTCAGCTGCTTTGTCATGCGCTGGAACTTATCTTCGTCGTATTCCGTGAATCGCAGTGTTTGATAGAACTCCATGAGATGACGACGTGACAGTCGCCGATGCTTCAGTTCATGCTGAATATTGATTAGCATCACGATAAGCTGCTGTTCCGTTTCGCTGGGCTTCTCGTCTTGCAGAAGGTTGTGGAACTTGGTCTTTGTCAGTCGTCTTTTCGGCAGAATCTTTTCGTTTTCTAAGGGACCTGTCTCTTTCTTCAACCGTTGCGGGAAGCGTTCTATCGTATCAATAACGAGTTCGTCGCTCTTTTGTTGCATTAAGACCGCTCCTTTTTTCACAGCATCGAGGATACCCTCGTCACTGGCATGGATGAGGATTTTTCTCAGACTGTCGGCAAGTATGTCAGAGGGTGTAGTGACAGTGTTATTTGTGATGGCACAGTGTAACATCTCGTTTTCGAGGACTTTGTCCTCGTCGGTCATCAGCCGGAAACTGTTACTGTCTATGACTTTCTGATAGAATGCCATCCATTCATCGGTCATCTGCTCATCGGAAACAATGTCTGAGATCGTACTGTTCTTGATCAATGCCATGCGGCTGTTCCACTTCATCCTTTCCATGCGTTGGCATTCGGAGTGACTGAACACATGGATGGCATCGGCGGATTTGATGGCCTGTCGCTGGTAGAGGATGAGAAGGGGCAGCTTATGCAGCCAGAAATGACGTCTTATACGCCAAGGTTGCATGTCGTTGTGCAGCGATAGTACCACGGCGTATCGTCGGTGCGTGGCCCAGTGCTGTACTTGATAGGCAGACAGGTTCCAGCAGCCGTGGATATGGATGATATCGGGTTTCTTTTCTTTCGCCAGTTGTTTCAGCTGTGCGAAGGTTTTTGCTACCTGCACGTTGGCCTTTTCGGCCATACCCGTAGTGATCACCGACAGATATGCGGGTGAGATGTCGGTGCTTCTCTGCGGTGTCTCCGTATCGGCGGCGACCAGCATGCGTTCGTGGATAAAGTGCAGGATTCTCATGGTGTTACACTTTGTGACAGATAAAGTTGTATTTGTCGGCCAGTCGGTATCTGATCTTGTTGAACAGACCTTTCCATACCATAGCTATCTCGAATGGCAGGATTTTCCAGGCAGGGATCTGTTCACCAAACTGTCTGCAGCCTCTCTGCCCCAGGATGCTGCGCACAGTGAGGGTGATGATGAGGGCCAAGGCGGCACTGCCGATGTACAGCCAGCCTTTTCCTTCCGATGGCTGCACTGTCAGCAGGAAACCTCCATAGGCAAAAGCTGCCACGATGAACAGGACGGTCAGGTGCAGGGCACACTGATCCATCCATGCAGGCAGTCGGTATCCGAAAGAACGTTCGAGATGTCTTCGTGTCTCCATATAATACAGGAGACGGTTCCGATACTGTTTCTTGGTCGGTGCATCCTCAATCATCCATGCCTCGGGGGCTGTCACGGTAGCCACATTCCCGCGTTCTGCAAATTTGTTCACGATAAAGTCATATTCACCTCGTACATACTTGAGGTTTCCTTCAAAGCCTCTGCCGTCGAGGAAACAGGCTTTCCGGAACATCAGGTTTCCTGGCTCACAGCGATAGGCGGTTCCCCGTTGTGCTTTCCGCAGGATATAGCGCTGGCTCACCAGTCGTTCGAAACGCTGGAAGTCAGTGGCTTCATCATCGTAGTTGCTGTAGCCGATGACAAGGTCGGTGCCTGTAGTGGCATGGCGTGCCATGTGCTTCAGCCATTGGTCGGATGACGGCACGCAGGTTGCATCCGTCATCAGCACCCACTCGTTCTTTGCCGCCTTTACCCCTAAGGTCACTGCGAGTTTTTTCCTGCTCATGTAACGAGAGGTGTCGGGGATAAAGGTCACGTAGAGGTTGGAATGACTGTTGGCAAACTGTTTCAGTACATCATCGGTGTCATCTTCACCTCTGCTCACGACGGCAATCACCTCGTAGCCAGCAGGATAGTCCTGTGATAGGATGGCAGGAAGATGTCGTTCCAACTCCCGTGCATTGTCATGAACCGTCAGTAGGATCGACAATGGGGGCAGCGACAGATCTTCCTCCTCGGATGGCTCTTCCTCGTTCCTTACTGTCCGAAAGAAGATACTGATCATCGGGGCGACTATAGCCATCCCGATGATCAGTGCACAAATGATGATTGTTGTTGTATCAAACTGTATCATTTAAAAATCCTCTGAAATATAGCCTTTCGGCAGTTGTCGGCAGTTGTAGCCCGAAGCCATAATCTCACCGTAGGCACCGGCAGAACGGATGGCAATCAGGTCACCGCGGCGGGTGCCGTTCAGGTCGATGGCCTTGGCGAAGACGTCGCTCGATTCACAGATCGGACCTACCACATCGTATGTCTCCATCGGTTCCTCACTGCTGATGTTCTCTATCTTATGATAGGCATTATACAGGGCAGGACGGATCAGGTCGGTCATCCCCGCATCGACAATAACGAATTTTTTGAAGGCTCCTTCTTTGACATATAAGGTACGTGTGATGAGGGAACCGCATTGAGCCACCACGGCACGTCCTAATTCGAAATGAAGGGTCTGTCCCGGACGAAGTTTGAGAAATCTGGCATAGGTGTCGAAATAGGCTTTGAAATCCGGGATAGGAACGCGGTTCGGGTGCTGGTAGTCAATCCCGAGTCCGCCGCCCACATTGATGTTCTCCACTTTGATATGATGCCGGTCAAGTTGATCCTGCAAGTCGTTGACACGATTACAGAGAGCCTTGAAATCACCCATGTCGAGAATCTGACTGCCAATATGAAAGTGCAGTCCGACGAACTTCACGTTCTTCATCTCTGAGGCCTGGTCGATAATGCTCTCCATGTCGCGCATGGCGATGCCGAATTTATTCTCTGCCAATCCTGTGGTGATATTGGCATGTGTATGGGCACCTACGTTCGGATTGATGCGAAAGGCAACGCGTGCCACCTTTCCTTTCCTTGCGGCCAGTTCATTAATCACCTCCAGTTCTGGAACACTCTCCACATTGAATGAGAAGATGTCGTGGTCGAGACCAAAGTTGATCTCCCAGTCGCTCTTGCCCACACCGGCATACACAATCTTACCCGGTGGAAATCCTGCAGCGATGCTGGCTTTGATCTCACCACCGCTGACGCAGTCGGCACCTAATCCTGCCTGACAGATCACGTTAAGCACCTTGGGGTTCGCATTGGCCTTGATGGCGTAGTGCACGCAGAATCCCTCGTGCTTTCCTGCCTCTTCGTTGATGCTTCTAAGTGTCTGTCGCAGGATGTCGGTATTGTAATAATAGAACGGGGTTTCAATCTGCCCGAACTTATCTATAGGGAATAATCCTTTCATATCCTTCGTAATGGCTTGTGTTTGCTGTTGTCGGGAACGATCCCGCTCCGTGCTATGTCACGGAGCAGGAATCGTGATGGTTGTTTACTTTTTAAATAATGTGTCGCTCAAGCTCTGCAGGGCACGTTTCTTGTCGGCTGCCTTGATCAGGAATGAGATATTGTAGTTGGAACCGCCGTAGGAGATCATGCGTACGGGGATATTCTTCATCGCATCGGTTGCGAGGGTCTCGAAGCCCACGTTACTCCAGTCGAGGTCACCCACCACGCAGATGATACACATATCACTGTCAACGGTCACAGTGCCGTACTTCTTCAACTCATCCACGATGTCATTCAGATGGGCATCGTTGTCGATACTCATGCTCACACCAACCTCCGAGGTGGCCACCATGTCGATGGCGGTCTGGTAGCTTTCGAAGATCTCGAATACCTTGCGCAGGAATCCCGTGGCGAGGAGCATACGTGAGCTCTTGATCTTGATGGCGGTGATATTATCCTTGGCAGCCACGGCCTTGATCTTTCCACGCACGGTCACATTGTCGATGATGGTTCCCGGGGCATCGGGTTCCATGGTGTTCTTCAGACGGACGGGGATGCCGGCGAACTTAGCAGGTTGCACACAGGTAGGGTGAAGGATCTTTGCACCAAAGTAGGCCAACTCGGCAGCTTCCTCGAAATGCAGCTGTCGCACGGCCTCGGTCTTATCGACTATGCGGGGATCGTTGTTATGCATACCGTCAATATCGGTCCAGATCTGGATCTCATCGGCATTGATAGCAGCACCGATGAGCGAAGCTGTATAGTCAGAGCCGCCGCGTTCCAGGTTATCCACCTCACCGTAGGCATTGCGACAGATGAATCCTTGGGTGAGATACACCTGATACCCCTCGTTCTCCTCCAGTACCTTTGTCAGCTTCTCCTTGATATATCCGGGATCTGGCTCACCGTTCTTGTCTGTGCGCATGAAGTCGAGAGCAGACAGCAGGATGGCATTGATGCCCTGCTCCTGCATGTAGTTCACCACCATGTTGGTGCTGATGATCTCTCCCTGTGCCACGATGCTTTTCTCTTCGAAGCTGGTGAAGAGATCCTTCGTGAACGAGCGCAGGTACATGAACTCCCCTTTGAGGAATTCGCGCGTCTTCTGTTTATACTCTTCAGTGGCATACAAGACATCCACATGTTCCATGTACTTCTGTTCCAAACGATTGATGACATCATTCGCACCCTCAGGGTTCTTCTTGTACAGGTAGTTGCTGATCTCCACGAGGGAATTGGTTGTTCCTGACATGGCAGACAGCACGACAAAGACGGGTTCACCACTTCTTGTTACCAACTGTGTAACGCTTTTCATGCGTTCAGGCGTGCCCACGGAGGTACCGCCGAATTTCATTACTTTCATATCCTTATTATTTTTTGTTATAATCGATGTTACTTCATTCCTGGATTTCTCAACTCTCCTCCCCCTCTTCAGTCAAATCCATTTTGTTATAATCGTTCGTCACGTCCTGCATGCTTCCGTCTTTGCAGCGATAAACGATACCGGGGAACTTGTCGAGCATGGGGATGTTGTGGGTAGTCATGACGATGGCCGTACCTGTCTGACTGATCTGCTTCAGCACACTGACGATATAAGCGGCGGTCTCTGGGTCGAGATTCCCCGTTGGCTCGTCGGCAATGATCACCTTAGGCTTGTTCAGGATGGCACGCGCGATGGCGATGCGCTGCTGTTCACCTCCCGAAAGCTCATGGGGCATCTTGTCCTTCTTCGCAAGCATCCCCACCAGATCGAGCACCTCGTCGATTCGCTCGTCGATGACTTTTTTGTCTTTCCACCCTGTAGATTTCAGGACGAACTGGAGATTCTTCTTCACGGTGCGGTCGTGCAACAGCTGGAAATCCTGAAAGATGATTCCCATCTCTTTCCTCAGGGCAGGAATCTCCCTGCGGCGTATCTCCGTCACATCTCGACCGAGCACCATGGCTTCGTCGGCACTTTCGATATCCAGTTCGCAATAGGTAGTTTTCAGCAGGGAACTTTTCCCAGATCCCACCTTTCCGATAATATAGATAAACTCTCCTTCATCCACATGGAAATCGATATCTTTGAGTACGCATACATCCTCTTGGAAAATACTTACTTTCTTATATTCAATGAGCATAGCTAATATAATGTCGATTATCTGTTATCAATCCTGACAGCCGGTATGGCGTCTTACTTCATCTCACCCTTGCTCTTGGCCACACGACGTTTCTTGTCCCATTCGGGGTCATGGCGCTTCGCCAGCTCTGCCGCCACATCCTCTATACGCATACCCTTGCTGGTGAGCAGCACCAAGAGGTGGTACATCAGGTCGGAAGCCTCATAGGTCAGTTTGTCGTTCGTCCCGTTACAGGCTTCGATGACAGTCTCTAAGGCCTCTTCACCGACTTTCTGTGCTATCTTGTTCACCCCGTCGTGGAACAGTTTGGTGGTATAAGACCCCTCGGGCATTTCCTCATATCGTTTCTCGATGAAGTCCTGTAATTCTGTCAGGAAGAGGAGAGGGTTGGTCTCGTTTGTCTCTCCCCAGCAGGTGTCGGTGCCAGTATGACAGGTAGGACCCTGTGGATGTACCTTTACCAAGAGAGTGTCTTCGTCACAGTCGTTCTGAATACTCACTAAGTTCAGGAAGTTCCCACTCGTCTCACCTTTTGTCCAAAGACAGTTGCGTGATCGGCTCCAGAAGGTGACGTGTCCCGTTGCAAGGGTTTTGTCGTAGGCTTCCTGATTCATAAAGCCGAGCATCAGTACATTCTTTGTCGTGGCATCCTGCACGATGGCCGGTACAAGACCGTTCATTTTCTCAAAATCTATTTTCATTTTTCTCTGATTACGCTGATAAATCTGAATCACTGTTAACACATTCTCACATTGATCCCTTCATCATGGAGATAGGCTTTCAGTGCTGGAATGGGGATCTCACCGAAATGGAAGACGCTGGCAGCTAAGGCTGCATCAGCTTTTCCTTTGATGAACACGTCGCGGAAATCCTCCATCTTTCCTGCACCGCCACTGGCGATGATGGGGATGCTCAGGTTATCGGCCAGTTGTGCTAAAGCTTCGTTGGCATACCCCGCTTTCACGCCGTCGTGATTCATACTGGTGAACAGAATCTCACCGGCCCCGCGTTCCTGTACTTCATGCGCCCAGTCGAAGAGTCCCAGTTCCACCCGTTCCCGACCGCCTTTCACATAGCAGTGCCATCCGTCGGGATCCAGACGGGCATCGATGGCACAGACACACACCTGCGATCCGAAACGCCGGGTGATCTCATCGATCAGTGAAGGTTGCCGGATGGCGGCGGAGTTGATGCTGATCTTGTCGGCTCCGGCATAGAGCAGCCTTTCCACATCCTCCAACGCGTTGATTCCTCCTCCTACGGTGAAGGGTATATTGATCGTCTCTGCCACCCTTGTCACCATCTCGGTGAATGTCTTGCGCCCTTCAAACGAGGCGGTGATGTCGAGGAACACCAGTTCGTCGGCACCTTGCTCACTGTAGGCTTTCCCCAGTTCCACGGGGTCACCCGCCTGGCGCAGGTTCACGAAATTCGTTCCTTTGACGGTCTGTCCGTCTTTCACATCCAAGCACGGAACGATTCTTTTGGCCAATCCTTTGTTCATGTTTCTTCTTTTCTTAGGCTGAACGGCTGAGGCTCAGTCCAATAGTTCTTTCACGTTGATTTTTCCCTCATAGAACGCCTTACCGAACACCACGGCAGGGATCCCCTTTCGCTGCAGTTCCAGAATGTCATCGGTACACGACACACCGCCGCTGGCAATGAGATGCAGACCGGGATAGGCGGTCATGATCTCCTGATAGAGTGGGATGGCAGGACCGGCCAGCGTCCCGTCTTTTGAGATCTCGGTACAGAGCACGTTCTTCACGCCATGTTCCACATATTTCTTCAGGAAGGGCAGCAGGGCTTCGTTGGAGTCCTCTTTCCATCCGTTGATGCTGATCATTCCGTTGCGCACATCGGCACCCAAGATCATCTTGTCGGCCCCGAACCGTTCTATCCATGAGAGGAAAAGGTCTGGATGCGTCACAGCGATGCTGCCCACAGTCACCATGGCTGCACCATTGTCGAAGGCTATACAGATATCCTCTTCAGTCTTGATACCGCCTCCGAAATCAACGGTGAGGCTGGTCTCCGTGGTGATACGACGGAGCACCTCACTATTCACGATATGCTTCGACTTGGCACCATCGAGATCCACGACGTGGAGCCGTCTGAACCCCATCTCCTCAAACTTCTGCGCTACCTGTACGGGATCGTCGTTATAGACGGTTTTCCGGGCATAGTCACCCTTGGTCAGTCGTACGCACTTACCGTCGATAATATCAATGGCTGGTATCAGTTCTATTTGGTTCATCTTAATTCGTATTGATAGTTGAAAGCTTAAAGCTCAAGGAAGTTTCTCAGGATCTGCTCTCCTACTTTCCCGCTTTTCTCGGGATGGAACTGGCATGTGTAGAAATTATCCTTATGCAGGGCGGCGGAATAGGGTAGGATGTACTCGGCCTCGGCGAGGGTATGCTCGCACAGGGGCACATAATAGCTATGCACGAAATACACATACGGGTCTTTCCCCAGATTGTCAAGTAATCCTTTTCCACCCTCTAATCTCTCGTTAGTAAACTGCTCCTCTCTCACTTCTATCCTGTTCCATCCCATGGCAGGCACTTTGTCTTCGTGACGTTGCGGACGGAAGCGTTTCACATCCACATCGAACACACCGATGCAATCCACATCGCCCTCCTCGGAGTGGCGACACAGCAGCTGCTGTCCGATGCAGATGCCCAGTACCGGCTGTTTCAGTGAGCGGATCACTTCCGTCAGTCCGTGGGAGTTCAAGTATTCCATGGCACCCCGTGCCTCTCCCTGTCCGGGGAAGATCACATGACTGGCTTGGCGCAGCACCTGCGGATCATCGGTGAGCACCGGCTCGATGCCCAGTCGTCTCACGGCGTTCACCACCGAATAGACATTTCCTGCATTGTATTTTACGATAGCTACGTTCATCTTGTTATTTTTCTTCTCAACGAATTAGACGAATGGGTCAATGGCCTATGCACAGTACCCGTCTCTTGCCTCTTAACTGAAAATGATCGTCTTGTTGTTATAGGTGAGGATCTTCCGCTGGATATGCTTGGATACCGCATGCGAGAGCACGATCTTCTCCAGATCCTTGCCTTTGAGTACCAAGCTCTCGGGGGTGTCCTTATGACTGATGCGTGTCACGTCCTGCTCGATGATGGGGCCTGCGTCTAAGTCGGCTGTCACATAATGACTGGTGGCCCCGATGATCTTCACGCCTCGCTCCCATGCCTGATGGTAGGGCTTCGCTCCGATGAAGGCGGGCAGGAACGAGTGGTGGATATTGATGATGTGGTGGGGGTAGTTGGCGATCATCTCGTCGCTGATAATCTGCATGTAACGGGCCAGTACGATGAAGGTTACCTTCTTCTCCCGCAGCAAAGCCATCTCCTCGGCCTCCACTTCAGCCTTGTTCGAGTGGTCTTTCTTGATGCTCCACACGTAGTAGGGGATGTCGAACTGCTCTGCCACGTAGCGCAGGTCCTCATGGTTTGACACGATGCAGGGGATATCGACATCGAACTCTCCCGCTTTCCATCGGGCTAAGAGGTCGTACAGACAATGACTCATCTTCGAGACGAAGATGGCCATGCGCGGCTTCTCGTCGTTGAAATACAGACTGAACGTCATCTGGTACCTCTGGGCATAGAGGGTCTCGACGTACTCTTTGATTTTCGCGCGGGGGATGATGAATTTGTCCAGTTCCCATTCGATGCGCATGAAGAACATACCATCCTGTCGGTCAACATACTGGTCGAGATAGACAATGTTGCCGTTGTTATCCGTGATAAACTTTGTCACTTCCGTGATGATGCCCGGCTGGTCGGGGCAATGCAGAAGCATAATGGCTGTAGGTTTCATTCTTTCACCTGTCTTTTGTGGGTTGTTCAATTCTCTCATATTCATATCGGTTGCAAAGTTACAAAAAAAACTTCATATATGCAAGCGCGTGCGCGTTTATATTGTGTTTTTGGGCTTAATTTTGTTGTTTCTGCGGAGCGCTGACGGCAGGTGACGTCTCTTTGCGATGCAAGTAGAGTCTGATTGCGTTGAAAGTAGAGTCTAATTGCGCTCTAATCAGAGCCTACTTAATGTTTACGTAGAGTCTGATTGCATAGCAAATAGACTCTGTTTGTCTCACACAGAAACCAACAATTCTGTGTGAAAAATCAACAAAAAAAGTCTTTTTTGATGTCATTTTCCGCTCTTTTGGGGCTTCCATGAAACCAGATGTTGTATAGGGAGGAATTATCAAGCCGTTGGTTTTCAATGCGTTACATACCATGTTTGCGCAGATTTCCCAATTTACCAATTTACCAATTTCACTTTTTAGGTTTCGGGAAAAGGGGAGAGGAAAAAATATATATTTATATATATTATAATATATATAAATATATATATCTATCTATATATCTATATATTTATATATCTCCCTCTTCCCTTCCAAACCTAAAAAGTGAAATTGGTAAATTGGTAAATTAGTAAAAATGGTTTTCAGTGCTCCACCTTCAGATAGGCGAGACGGTGGGTCTTCCCACGTTGACTCAGTGTGTAGAGGATGTACATGCCATCGTGCAGACGGGTTACGTCAATGTGGTTCCCACGGCGCATGAGGGTGGTGACCGCATTCCCTGAGAGTGATTTCACAAGGATCATGTCGGTGTCGAGCTCTTCGGATTTGTCTGGCAGAACAGCCTGTTGTCCATTGTTCTCTACCCACGGGAGGTCCTGCCGTATCCTTTTAGGGTGCATCCCTTTGGTGGAATGGCGCATGTGTGTGGTCTTCAACGTGTTAGCGGCAGCCACACTCTCAGAGAAATGGGGAAATCCCATGCGCTCCATCCCGTTTTGGGCATAGTTGAAGATGCGGAGGTAGTCGTAGATGCCCTGGTGGTTGTCTAACAGGAACTTAGCACGGAAGAAGCACTGGCCGAGTCCCAACTGGCGACACACGTTCAGTTGTCGTTTCACCTCATCGATTTTCCAGTTACCCTCCTTACGGTCGAGGAGATACACAGCCAGTCCTGCCGCCACCTGTCCGGTGTGGCTCTGCTCCATCCAGTCGATGGCGAAGGGGTAGAAGTTGTTGTCCTTGAAATACAGCATCGGATAGAGCTGGTCCATCAGTCCGGTATGCAGCCATCGCTGCGCATCCTGACAGACAGTGTTGCGTGCATTCCATCCGCGCGAGGGATACCGGGAGAGGTCATCGTGTTTTCCCAAGGGGGAGCATGACAGCTTTACCTGTGGCTTGATGGCTTTGATACGACTATGAATTTTTCTGACAATCTTGGTGATGTTCTCCCTGCCTTGCTGCTTACTCACCCGCATCTTCCAGTTCTCGGGGTAACGGATGTAGTCGAGATGGATGCCGTCGATGTTATAGTTTTTCGTGATCTCTGCGCATATATCTGCAATGATATCAGCAGTTTGTGGTAGTTCTGGGTTTAGGTAACCATCCTCTCCGATCTTGCGTAGGAGAGAGGGGTTCTTGCGGCGCATCTGCTGACAGCCAATACCGTTCCATTTACCCATGGGGATGGTCACTACCCAGGCGTGAATTTCCATTCCTCTTTTATGACATTCTTCGATGGCAAAACGCAGAGGGTCGTAGCCCGGACTCACCCCTGGCTTCCCCGACAGACAGCCATCCCAGGGCTCCAGTTTCGATGGGTAGATTACAGATCCTCTGATCCGTGTCTGTAACAGAATGGTGTTGATGTTGATCTGTTGCAGACGGTCGAGCATGGTCGTCAGTTCGCGTTTCTGCTGTTCGATGGTGGCGGGGTTGTTGGCGTTGGCATAGTGGCGGGGCCAGTCGATACCCCCGATGGTGGTGAGCCATACGGCCCTGATCTCCTTGGGGGAAGCAGGGGTAAGGTGCTGGTTGACGGTTGTCTGTGCCTGAAGGATATAGGGTGTTCCTGTCGTCAGGAATAGGGTGATGAACAAGAGTAATTTCCTCATTTTACTGGTTTTTGCGTGCAAAAGTACAAAAAAACGAGAGAAATGCCAAATATATTTAGGCATTTCAGAGAGAAAGAGGGCTCTGACTTACAAAATCCTTCTTGCCACTCTTTTCTTGGGATAGACACAAACCTTTGTGTCACCCATCTTTGGAAAGAAGGATATGACGGTTTGTTTCCATCCAATGAAAAAAGATTGGGCATTTCTGTGATTCTTCAAATCAAAAGTCCTATATCTTTTGGTTGAATCAAAATTTATTTGTACCTTTGCATAGATTAATAACAAATCAGTGGAATAAAGCATAGAAAGCAATGGTTACATTTACTTTGAGTCTTCTTGCATTGGTCGTAGGCTATGTGTTCTACGGGAAGTTTATCGAGAAGGTGTTTGGTCCCGATGACCGTGTGACACCGGCGGTGGCCAAGTCCGACGGCGTTGATTTTATTGTTCTTCCCGGGTGGAAGATCTTTATGATCCAGTTCCTGAACATTGCGGGAACGGGTCCGATCTTCGGTGCTATCATGGGTGCGAAGTTCGGGCCTGCCGCCTACCTGTGGATCGTGCTTGGCTGTATCTTCGCCGGCGCGGTGCACGACTACCTGAGTGGCATGCTCTCCATGCGTAACGATGGTGCCGGACAACCCGAACTGATTGGCCGTTATTTAGGTAAGACCACGAAGAACGTGATGCTGGTGTTCTCCGTCTTCCTGTTAATGATGGTGGGCGCGGTGTTTGTATATAGTCCTGCCCTGATCCTGGGTAAGATGTGCAGCGATGGTCTTACGTGGGTATATATTTGGTGTGGGATTATCTTTGTTTATTATATCATTGCCACGATGCTTCCCATCGATAAGATCATCGGAAAGATCTATCCCCTGTTCGCTATCTCCATGCTGTTCATGGCCGTGGCCTTGATGGCAGTGTTGTTCATAAAATGGCCGGCGCTGCCTGAACTCTACGACGGCATCAGCGGTGAAGGTTTCACCACACCGATCTTCCCGGCACTGTTTATCACCATCGCCTGTGGTGCCATCAGTGGCTTTCATGCTACACAGACCCCGTTGATGGCACGTTGTGTGAAAAGTGAGAAGATGGGACGTCCGATGTTTTACGGTGCGATGATCACCGAAGGACTGGTGGCTTTGATCTGGGCTACGGTGTCGATGTATTTCTTCTATGGCGGGGCAGCGCAGGATTTAGGACAGCCCCTTACGCTGCAAGCCCCTGAGGTGGTGACGACGGTGAGCCAGGGATGGCTGGGGACCTTCGGTGGTATCCTTGCGTTACTCGGTGTGGTGGCTGCTCCGATCACCAGTGGAGATACGGCCCTCCGCTCAGCCCGACTGATCATCGCTGAGTTTATTCATCTGGATCAGAAATCCATCATGAAACGTATCTGGATCTGTATCCCGCTGTTCGGAGCTACCTTGCTCCTGCTGTTCTATAACATCGAGAACCCTGATGGCTTCAATGTTATCTGGAGCTATTTCGGTTGGGCCAACCAGACATTGGCGGTGTTCACCCTCTGGGCTATTACGGTGTATCTGGTACGTGAGCGCAAACCTTTCTGGGTAACGCTGCTGCCGGCACTCTTCATGACGGTGGTGTGCTCCACTTTCCTGATGATCTCAAAGAATGCATTCGGCTTCGACATGACGGTGGGCTATGCCGTGGGAGGAACTGCCCTGATCATTGCCGTGGCTTGGTTCTGCGGATGGTATAGAAGAGAGGTGAAAAATTAATAATATATTATTGAATAATAGAGACATTAAAGATTATTTTTAAACTGTATAAATCATGAAGAGATTTTTAGTATTCCTCATCGTTGCAACGACGACAATGGCCGTACAGGCACAGTATTACCGTTCAAACAGAAGTACGACTCCTTTCTCGGAGGGAAAATTCTATGTGGGTGCCTCGCTGACAGGTCTTGACCTGAGCTATAGTGGTATCGACAATTTCAAGGCTGCTGGTTCCGCGCATGTTGGATACCTGGCACTTGATAACCTGATGATCACTGCCGAGGCTGGTCTTGACTGCTCTGACGACAAATGTCACTCACTCTTGGCAGGTGTGGGCGGACGTTATTACATCGAGCAGAATGGATTGTTCCTTGGTGCGAAGGTGAACTACGTGCATGGTTTTAAGAGCTATAACGATGTGATGCCCGGCGTGGAGGTGGGCTATGCCTTCTTCCTGAGCAGAACCGTCACGGTAGAGCCTTCCATATATTATAACCAGAGTTTTAAGAGACATTCTGACTATAGCAGAATCGGTCTGAAGCTCGGAATCGGTGTCTATCTCTAATCCTAATGCCTATGTTGTCTGTAAATGAATTGGAAGATCGCCTGATTGATCTCTCTTTTGCCGAGGATATTGGTGACGGTGACCATACCACGTTGTGCTGCATCCCTGAGGATGCCATGGGAAAGAGTCGTCTGCTCATCAAGGAAGATGGGATCTTGGCCGGTGTGGAAGTGGCGAAGAAGGTGTTCGCACGTTTCGATCCCACCATGCAGGTGGAGGTGCTTATGGAGGATGGTACCCCGGTGAAGAAAGGGGATGTGGCGATGATCGTCACAGGTAAGGTACGCTCATTGCTACAGACGGAACGACTGATGTTGAACATCATGCAGCGTATGAGTGGTATTGCCACGATGACAAATCGTTACGTGAAACGATTGGAGGGTACACATACCCATGTGCTCGACACCAGAAAGACTACCCCGGGCATGCGCATGTTGGAGAAACAAGCCGTGAAAATCGGCGGCGGCGTGAACCACCGTATCGGACTGTTTGACATGATTCTCCTGAAGGACAACCATGTGGATTTCTCAGGTGGTATCGCCAATGCCATCAACCGATGTCATGAGTATCTCAAGGCTAAGGGACTTGACCTGAAGATTGAGATAGAGGTGAGAAATTTCGACGAGCTGCAACAGGTGCTCGATTGTGGTGGCGTGAACCGTATCATGCTGGATAACTTCTCGGTGGCCGACACGAAGAAGGCGGTAGAGATCATCAATGGGCAGTATGAGACGGAGTCGAGTGGCGGCATCACCTTCGACACGATACGCGACTATGCAGAGTGTGGCGTCGATTTTGTCTCCGTGGGAGCACTCACCCATTCGGTGAAAGGGCTCGACATGAGCTTTAAGGCATGTTAGCGGCACTCTTTCTGGCTGCTGCGCTGCAGTTTCAATCGCCCGTCAATTACCCTGTCACATTGGCGGGCAATTTTGGTGAGCCACGGCCACACCATTTCCATGGCGGTCTTGACATCAAGACAGGACAGTCTGTGGGAAAGCCGATCTTTGCCATCGGGGAAGGATATGTGTGCCGTATCACCATCGGACTCTATGGCTTTGGTAATGCGGTGTATGTGCAGCATCCGAACGGCTACACCAGTGTGTATTGTCACCTGAAAGGGCTCCATCCGGTATTACGTGCCGCCGTGAGCCGTTACCGCAGGGATCATGGGCAGCGGGATGTCATCGATGAATACAAAAATCCCTCCACTCCTGCGGATATCCATCTCGCACCAACGGAATACCCTGTGGCACAGGGCCAGCTCATCGCCACCAGCGGGAACACAGGAAGCAGTCAGGCTCCCCACCTGCATTTGGAGGTGCATGAGACACGCACCTGGAACATGGTGGATCCCATGGATGTGATACCAAACCTGATCAAAGACAGCACACCACCTATGGCTCATGCCTTTAAGGCTTATCCCATGACGGGCGAGGGGGTGTTCAACGGGACGTCCCAGCAACAGTCATTCTCTTTCCATGCACATCATCTCAGTCAGCCTTTCACGGCCTGGGGTAAGGTGGGCTTCGGCATCTGGGCGAACGACTATATGGAGGAGTCGTATAATAAATATGGCGTGCGGAAGACGGAGCTGAGCGTTGACGGAAACGTGGTGTTCTCGGCTGTCGTTGACCATGTGCCTATGCGCTGTAACAGGATGGTGAACTCATGGGGTGACTATCCCTTTTTCCGCTATGCGGGGGTATGGTTCATGAAGTCGTTTATCGAACCGGGGAACACATTGCCGATCCTGAAAGCCGATGGGAACAGGGGTGTCGTGGAATTCAATCAGGAGAAAGACTATCACTTTGTCTATACACTGACGGATTTTTTCGGAAACCAGTCACAGTATTCGTTTACCGTGAGAGGAAAGCAACAGATAATCCCTCCTTCGCGACAGTTACATGCACCATGGGTGCTCCACTGGGACAGAATGAACTATTTTCAGATGCCTGGCGTGCAATTGGTGGTACGTCCCGGACTGCTTCCCGATGACGTGCAGATGACGCCTGTCGTGATCCGTCATACCCATGCGCTCTCCGATGCCTATCGATTCTACGATGTGTCGTACCCCCTCTTCGATAGTGCGGTACTCTCGATACGGCTTGATAGGAGTGTTGCCGACACCGCTCGTCTGTGTATCCTCTGTGAGGGAGAGCGAGAGATCGAAGCTACCTACCACGAAGGATGGGTGACAGGAAAGGTGCGCGATTTGGGAATGACCTATGAGATCGGATACAGTAAATCCACGAACGATAGAGAATAAATAATCTACAACAAATGTATATCAGATGAAAAAACTATTTTTGACCTTCGGCATGCTGTGCGCAGGAGTTTATGCCTCAGCGTGCACCAACCTCATTGCTGGAAAGAATGCCACCACCGATGGCAGTGTGTTCTGCACATACAGTGCTGATAGCTATGGTATGTTTACTGGTCTGTGCCACTATCCGGCAGGGAAACATGCTGCCGATGAGAAACGATGGATCATCGACTACGACACGGATGTGAACCACGGATGGATCCCCGAGGCACCCGTGACATATAATGTGATCGGAAATATCAATGAGTATCAGGTGTCTATTGGAGAAACAACCTTCGGCGGGCGTGAGGAGATGGTAGATACCACGGGAGTCATCGACTATGGCAGTCTGATGTATCTCGGACTGCAACGGGCAAAGACTGCACGGGAGGCCATCCTCGTGATGACGTCACTGGCAGAGAAATACGGATATAACTCTGAGGGAGAGACATTCACCATCTGTGATCCCAACGAGGCTTGGATCATGGAGATGATGGGAACGGGCACCCCGGGAACAAAATACCATACCGCCAAGGCACCACGTGTGGTATGGGTGGCTCTGCGCATCCCTGATGACTGTATCTGTGCTCATGCCAACCAGAGCAGGATCCGTACCTTTAACCAGAAAGACAAGAAGAATGTGATGTTTTCCAAAGGTATGATCCAATATGCCCGCGACATGGGGTGGTTCAGTGGTAAGGATGCAGAGTTCTCGTTCAACGATGCCTTTGCCTATCCCGACTTCTCTGGGAGACGTGCCTGTGAGGCTCGTGTGTGGAGCTTCTTCAATCATTTCTCTGACGACATGGACCGTTATGTGGATTATGCTGCGGGAATCGTGAAGAATGCGGAGCCGATGCCGCTTTGGATTGTACCGAACAAAAAGGTGAGTCTGCAGGATATGGAGGCATGTATGAGGGACCACTACGAAGGAACACCCTTCGATCTGAGTAACGACATGGGACAGGGACTGTGGGAGATGCCTTACCGCATCACACCGCTAAGTTTCAAGGTGGGCGATAAGAAGTATTTCAACGAACGCCCCATCTCTACACAACAGGCGGGATTCTCGTATGTGTGTCAGCTGCGCTCATGGCTGCCCAATGCCATCGGTGGCATCATCTGGTTCGGCAACGACGACGGTAACATGGTGGCCTATACGCCTATCTATTGCAGTTCTACCCGACGGCCGGAATGCTACCACACACCTGGGGCTGATGACGTGACCTTCTCAGACAAGAACGCCTTCTGGGTATGCAACTGGGTGAGTAACATGGTGTATCCCCGGTACTCGCAGATGTTCCCGTCACTGAAAGAGGTGCGCGACTCCTTAGACAATTCCTACTTCGCTGCACAGAAAGGGGTGGAGGAGAAGGCTCTGGCTCTCTATGAGAAGAACCCTGCCGAGGCTGTGTATTACCTGAACAACTACGGTATAGAGAAGGCACAGCAGATGCTGGCTCGATGGAAACAGTTGGGATGGTATTTAGTGGTGAAATACAACGATATGGTAGTGAAACCAGAGAAAGACGGGAAATTCCTGCGTACAGCCACAGGACTGGGGGCTACCGTGAAACGCACTGGGTATCCCGAGAAGGTGGCAAAGCAATTGGTAGAAACCACAGGCGACCGCTTTGCGGTGCCTGAGGAATAAATTCGTTATATCGATATATCGAAATTATTTTATTTCGAAATCTCGAAATCTCATCAAAACTGTCGGAGAGCAGCGAGCAATTCGTTGTTCTCCGATTTGTTTCCAACGGTGATGCGCAGACAATCCTTACAGAGTTGTACGCGTGTGCGGTTGCGCACAATGATTCCCTTCGATACCAGATAGTCGTAGGTCTTCTGGGCATCGTGAACCTTGACAAGGAAGAAGTTGGCATCGGTGGGGTAGATCTTCTCTGTGATGGGCAATAGCATGAAATTCTGCATCATGCGCGACCGCTCCTGCAAGAGCAGCTTCACCCATTTATCCACCTCATACGGGTCTTTCAGAGCCTCCATAGCCTGCTGCTGTGTGAGGAGGTTGACATTATATGGATACTTTACCTTATTATATAGGTCGATGATGGCGGGTTGTGCAAAAGCCATACCCAAACGGATGGCAGCACAACCCCAAGCCTTGCTCAACGTGTTCAATACGATGAGGTTGGGATGCTGACTGAGTTCCATTCGGAAGGGCTTCTCGGCAGAGAAATCACTGTAGGCCTCGTCAACAACGACCAGTCCTTCGAACTGGTTGATAACCCGGAGGATTTCCTCGCGTTGGATGTTGTTACCCGTGGGGTTGTTGGGTGAGCAGATCCAAATGATCTTCGTCTTGTCATCACAAGCCGCCAAGAGCTTTTCCGCAGAGATCTGGTAATGATCGTCGAGCAATACCGGACGGTATTCCACGTCATTGATATCAGCACATACTTTATACATGCCATAGGTGGGCTCAATGGCTACCACGTTGTCAATACCGGGGCGTGTGAAGCAACGGTAGGGCAGGTCGATGGCCTCGTCACTTCCGTTACCGAGGAAGATGCAATCTTCGGGCACTCCTTTCACCTGTGCGATGCGTTTTTTCAACTCTGTCTGTAAAGGGTCGGGGTAACGGTTGAACGGTTGGTTATAGGGGTTCTCGTTGGCATCGAGAAACACGTGGGCCACATGACCGCTATACTCGTTTCTCGCACTGCTATAAGGGGCGAGGTTCCAGATATTCTTTCTTGTCAGCTCTTCTAAACGCTTCATGGGTCACTGATGACTTGTTACTTGTTACTTATCACTTGTTACTTATCACTTTCTACTTGCATAACGCGCACTGTCATGGCATTCTTATGAGCCATCAGCTGCTCGTTCTCTGCCATCACCTCCACGGCTGGGCCGATACTGCGGATGCCTTCTTCGGTGAGGTGCTGGAAAGTTACCTTCCGGTTGTAGCTGTCGAGATTCACCCCACTATAGGCTGTGGCATAGCCATGGGTGGGCAGTGTG
>DETG01000087.1:0-2110 GCA_002361535.1 Prevotella sp. UBA3294 | reverse complement strand
CATAGTCGCCGGCACTCTCACAGGCATAGGTTCCGAGGAATACACTGCCGGCATTCACAACCTGTTCTGCCAGGGCATCATAGTCGTGCACGGCCAGAATGAGGTGCTCGGGGGCATAGGCGTTGCTCAGTTCCATCGCCTCTTGCTTATCATGCACCAACACCAGGGTGGAGTTTTCTAATGCTTTTAAGGCAATGTCTTTTCGTGGCAGCGGCTCTACCTGTCGGTCTATTTCTTCTTTCACTTGACAGATCATCTCTTCGGAAGTGGAGATCAGGAGAACCTGAGAGTCAACACCGTGTTCTGCTTGTGACAAGAGGTCGGCAGCAACAAAAACGGGGTTGCTGGTTTCATCGGCAATGACACATACCTCTGAGGGGCCTGCGGGCATGTCGATGGCCACGTCATGGAGTGATACCTGTTGTTTGGCTGCCATGACGAACTGGTTCCCAGGACCGAAAATCTTATATACCTTTGGTACACTTTCTGTACCGTAAGCCATGGCACCGATGGCCTGAACACCTCCAGCCTTGAAAATTTTACTGACACCGGCTATGCGGGCGGCAGCCAAGATGGCGGGGTGCACCTTCCCCTCACGGTTGGGAGGGGTGCACAGCACGATCTCACGACATCCGGCAATCTTCGCAGGGGTGGCAAGCATCAGGACTGTACTGAACAAGGGAGCCGTTCCTCCTGGGATATAGAGTCCCACCTTTTCTATTGGGACACTCTTCTGCCAGCAGGAAACACCGGGAGCCGTCTCCACACGAATACCCTCATAGCATTGGGCCTCATGGAACGCAGCGATGTTATGATGTGCGAGGCGCAGTGATGCTAAGAGATCCTCACTTACCATGCTGATGGCCTCGTCGATCTCTTGTTCGCTGACAGCCAACTCCTCCAACACCACATGGTCGAATTTCTCCTCGTAGGCTTTCACGGCCTCGTCACCGTTGGCACGGATGTCGTTCAGTACGGCGGCTACAGTAGCATTCAATTGTGACACGTCCAGATGGGGGCGTTCCACAATCTTCGGCCATTCATTTCTCTCAGGATATCGTATTATTCTCATTCTTCTCTACGAATTAGACTAATTAGGCGAATTGAAATTATTCAATTTTCAATTCTCAGAGTATCATCTTTTCGATGGGAGTTACCAAGATACCTTGTGCTCCCAATTCCTTCAGCTTCCCGATAATCTCCCAGAAACGTTTCTGGTCGAGCACCGTGTGTACAGAGCACCATTCCTCATCAGCCAATGGGATGATGGTAGGACTCTTCAGTCCGGGCAGCACCTCGATGATCTCTTTCAGCTTTGCTTTGGGAGCATTCATACGCACATATTTCTTGTCTTCAGCCTGGCGTACAGCCTCAAAACGGAACAGCATCTGCTGCAGGATCTCTTTCTTCTCAACAGACATCTGCTTGTTACCGATGAGCAAAGCCTCACTTTTCATCACTATTTCTACCTCGCGGAGGTTATTGCTTACCAACGTGCTGCCACTGCTCACGATATCGAAGATTCCGTCGGCAAGTCCAATACCCGGACTGATCTCCACACTTCCTGTGATAACATGGATGTCAGCCTCGATATGGTGCTCCTCCATGAATATCTTGAGGATGAAGGGGTAGGAGGTGGCGATTTTCTTTCCATTAAACCACTCCACACCAGGATAGTCGATGCTCTTGGGGATAGCCAGACTCAAACGACATTTGCTGAAACCTAACCGTTGGATGATCTCTGCGTCTTCATGACGCTCCACAAACTCGTTTTCGCCTACTACACCGATATCGGCCACACCGCTGGCCACGCTCTGGGGGATGTCGTCATCGCGGAGATAAAGCACTTCAAGTGGAAAGTTAGAGGATTGCACCAGTAGCGTGCGCTTGCTGGCACTGATTTTAATATCGGCTTCAGCCAGAAGATTCATCGTATCTTCAAATAGTCGCCCTTTGGATTGTACAGCTATCCTTAACATGTTCATTACTTATAAATTCGTATCTTTTTACCCTTTTTCCTTACAGGGTTCACAAAATCGCTGCAAAGTTACGAAAAAACGAGAGCAGAACAAAACAAATTCATTTGTTTTTTTTGCCGAGTGCATTGTAA
>DETG01000020.1 GCA_002361535.1 Prevotella sp. UBA3294 | reverse complement strand
GAGCAGTTCCGCACGCAGATCCTGTCGAAGTATGAGGACAAAATCCCCTGCGAACTTTGTTTCCAAGGACTGGATGCGCTGCCCGAAGGCTTCACTGTTCCTGAAGGACGAGTGAAACCGTGGGGTACCAACCATGCCGTACTGATGGGAAAGGATGTGATCAAGGAACCTTTCTGTGTCATCAACTGCGATGACTTCTACAACCGCGATGCCTTTAAGGTGATCGGCAAATTCCTCGCCGACCTCCCCGAGGGCGCAAAGAACGAGTATGCCATGGTGGGCTTCCGCGTGGGTAATACGTTGAGCGAGAATGGTACTGTGGCCCGTGGTATCTGCTCGAAGGATGAGAATGAACACCTGACAACCGTGGTGGAGCGTACCGAGATTGTGCGGTGTGCCGAGGATGGAAGCAATGCTGGTGCTGCCACGGAGCCGATCCGCTACAAGGATGAAAACGGTAAGTGGGTGGTAGTAGATGATAACACCCCGGTGTCTATGAACATGTGGGGATTCACCCCCGACTACTTCGAGCACAGTGAGGCTTATTTCAAGGAGTTCCTCTCTGATCCTAAGAACATGGAGAATCTGAAGGCAGAGTTCTTCATCCCCTTGATGGTGAACAAGCTGATCAACGAAAAGACCGCTACGGTGAAGGTGCTCGATACCACCAGTAAGTGGTTTGGTGTGACCTACGCCGCCGATCGTGAGGGTACCGTGGCCCGTATCCAACAACTGGTGGATGAAGGTGTGTATCCAGAGAAACTCTTTTAATCATAACCAATAATTGACAATTGAGCATTGGAAATAGAGATTCTATCTGAGGAGCAATGTCTGCAGCTGCGCCAACTCATCGAAGGGGCGCAGCGCATCATTGTATGTTGCCATCAGAATCCCGACGGCGATGCCATCGGTGCCTGCCTGGGCTGGGGCGAATATCTCCGTCAGCAGGGAAAGGAACCGATGATCACTGTGCCCGACCTGTTCCCCGACTTCCTGAAGTGGATGCCGGGAACAGAAAAGATCGTGCGCTACGATAAGCATACGGAACAGGTGACAGAGGCATTTGCCCATGCAGACTTGGTGTTCTGCCTCGACTTCAACCGTCCGGAACGGATGGAACGGATGGGGGAGGTGATGGCTGCTTCTGCTGCCTCAAAGGTGATGATCGACCATCATCCCGATCCTACCATCAATACCGTGATCAGCATTTCCCATCCAGAGATGAGCAGCACCTGCGAATTAGTGTTTCGTGTCATCTGGCAGTTGGGTGGCTTCGAGATGATGACGAAGAAGACGGCTGTTCCCCTCTATTGTGGTATGATGACGGATACAGGTGGCTTTACCTATAACTCCACGCGCCCAGAAATCTATTTCATCATCAGTCAGTTGCTGACAAAAGGGATCGACAAGGACAAGATCTACCGGAATGTGTATAACAACTACAGTGAATGGCGCCTCCGTCTCATCGGCTTTGTTCTCTTCCGGAAACTGGTTGTGGTTCCTGAAAAACATGTTTCCTATTTCTGTCTTACCCGCCGCGATCTCCGCAGGTTCCATTATACCAAGGGAGATGCCGAGGGATTGGTCAACATGCCTCTGCAGATCAAAGGGATGAAACTGAGCATCTCGCTCCGTGAGGACACAGAGCGCAATAACCTGATATGGGTGAGCCTGCGCAGTGTCGATGACTTCTCATGTACGCAGGTGGCAGAACGCTGGTTCAACGGGGGCGGTCACCTGAATGCCTCGGGCGGACGGTTGAACTGTTCCATGGAGGAAGCAGAGATCATTGTACAGCAAGCCATACGCGAAATGTAGAAGAGAGATGTATTAAGTAATCATAATTTCTCACCCCTCCTTTCTCCTTTCTCATTTATTTTCGTACCTTTGCACTCGAAATGCGACAAACTGATAATTTAGCAAGCATGAAGAGAATTTTTATCGCATGTCTGACTTTGACAGCCATCATGTTCGTGAGCAGTTGTAACGACTATGAGACGTATGCCGAGCAGACAGAGAAGGAACGTAATGCGATCCGCGAGTTTATTGCGGATCGGAACATCAATGTGATCACAGAAGCCACTTTCAAGGAACAAGGCAATACGACGGATGTCAGTAAGAATGAATTCGTGCTTTTCGACAATACTGGTGTCTATATGCAGATTGTGCGGAAAGGCTGTGGCAGTCCCATCGCTGCAGGTGAGACCACTGGTGTGCTGTGCCGGTTCAACGAATACAACATTCTCACCGACTCGCTGATCCTGTCGAACAACGTGATGTCACTGTCTTACCTGGTTGATAAGATGAATGTCACACGTACCAGCGATTCCTTTACGGCCTCCTTCGTCTCCGGTGTGATGTACCAGCAGTATAGTAACGCCTCCGTTCCCGCCGGATGGCTGGTGCCGCTGTTGTATATCAATGTGGGCCGTTGGGAGAAAGAAGGCGACGAGATTGCAAAGGTGAATATCATCGTGCCTCACTCACAAGGACATCAGTCATCGATGACGGGTGTCTATCCTTGTTATTATGAATTAACTTACGAAAAAGGAAGATAAATTATGACACTGATTAAGTCAATATCGGGTATCCGTGGCACCATCGGCGGTGCAACGGGCGACACATTGAACCCGTTGGATATCGTGAAGTTCACAACAGCTTATGCTACCCTGATGAAAAGAAGACAAGGAGCATCCCACGCTTCCCGGAAGATCGTTGTGGGACGCGATGGCCGTATTTCGGGTCCGATGGTTCGTCAGGTGGTCTGTGGAACCCTGATGGGTATGGGCTATGATGTTATCGACATCGGCCTGGCCACTACTCCCACAACCGAGCTCGCCGTGAGGATGAGCGGCGCCGACGGGGGTATCATCATCACTGCCAGTCATAACCCCCGTCAGTGGAATGCCCTGAAACTGTTGAACAATGAGGGCGAGTTCCTGAACAAAGAGGAGGGAAATGAGGTGCTGGCCATTGCTGAGGCCGAAGACTTCGACTATGCCGACGTGGATCATCTCGGACAGTATATCGAGGATCATAGCTTCAACCAGCGACATATCGACAGCGTGCTCAATCTGAAGTTAGTGGATACCGAGGCGATCAAAAAGGCACATTTCCGTGTCTGTGCCGATACCATCAACAGTGTGGGAGGTGTCATCCTGCCTGATCTGTTCAAGGCTTTAGGTGTAGATTACGAGATTCTGAACGGAGAACCCAATGGTGACTTTGCCCATAACCCCGAGCCGTTGGAGAAGAACCTGGCGGGCATCATGGAGAAGATGCGCGGCGGCGGTTTCGATCTGGGCATCGTGGTGGATCCCGATGTGGACCGTCTGGCCTTTATCTGTGAAGACGGTAAGATGTTCGGTGAGGAATATACACTCGTGAGTGTTGCCGATTATGTCCTTTCCAACACTCATCTCTCCACTGCTGACACTCAACTCTCTACCGTTTCCAACCTCTCTTCAACGCGTGCCCTTCGTGATGTCACGGAGAAATATGGGGGCACTTACACTGCCGCAGCTGTCGGTGAGGTGAATGTCACCACGAAGATGAAGGAGGTAGGTGCCGTCATCGGCGGTGAAGGCAATGGTGGCGTGATCTATCCTGAGAGCCATTATGGCCGGGATGCCCTCGTGGGTATTGCCCTCTTCCTGTCGTCTCTGGCACAGAAAGGCTGTAAGGTATCAGAGTTGCGCGCTACCTTCCCCAATTATTTCATTGCCAAGAACCGTATCGACCTCACACCAACAACCGATGTGGATGCTATCTTGGTGAAGGTGAAGGAGATGTATGCCGGACAAGAAGGTGTTGCCGTGAATGATATCGATGGCGTGAAGATCGATTTCCCCGAGCAGTGGGTACATCTTCGTAAGAGTAATACCGAACCCATCATCCGTGTCTATAGCGAGGCCAGCACCATGGAGGATGCTGATGCCTTAGGCAAGAAGATCATGCAGGTTGTGTATGACATGCAGTAAATAATACTCCGTGTTCGAGGAGAAAATAACGAAATGCGAGGTGATCCGTCAGGGGTATCCTCGCATTTCTTCTTTTTCTGAATAATCTTAACGTTTTTGTTTTCATCGCAGGCGACTATTCTTATTCGGTAATTGTTAATTTTCTGAATAATCTTAACGAATTAACTTCGTTTAACGCGAAATACGGGCACGGGGAGAACCAACTGCCCTCTCGGTCGAAATTGAGCGATTCTGACGGGGTTTAGTAAGTGATTGATAATGAATAACTTAGGAAAATTACCATTATTCATTCCCAAAAATATAGTCTTTAGCACCCTAAAGCATAGTGCTTTTCCCATAAAAACATAGTACTTTTGGGTCAAAAAGACTATACTTTCTAACGAGGGTTCTGCCCGTGACTCTTCTGGGGGGTGCCCTTACGGGCAGAAATTGAACAAAATCTATTCAAAATCAAACAAATCAATAGCACAGTTATTTGAAAGATTTGGAAAAATTTGTTCAATTTTTCTCTCCGCTACGCTTTGAGTGACCGTTGGTTCTGCCCGTAAGGGCACCCAGCAAACTTTCACAAGTAAAAACCATGGTTTTTCGAAGAAACGTCATCTAAGGGTCGTTCCGATCGGCGTTTCCACTCGTTCCATCGGCATCTACAAGTGGATGGTGACGGCGGAACGAGGCATAGATGACGGCGGAACAGGTGTAAGTAAAGTCTGGAACGACCCTAAACAGACTCTACGTAAACATTACGTAGGCTCTGCATGGGTTCAAATCAGACTTTACTTGCATCCCAATGAGACTCTACTTTGAACCCAAACAGACTTTACTTGCACAAAGAGGCACTTTGGGATACTTCTGTACGCTCCGGGTATTCCCTTCCTTTCAATTAGCATTCTTTCACAACTCTTAAATGTCTGCGAATTATCATGACAATATTCTTACACGGGGTCAATAGAATTAACAGAGTTTTCA
>DETG01000065.1 GCA_002361535.1 Prevotella sp. UBA3294 | reverse complement strand
ACTAAAAAATGGCAGTCATTGGAATATTTATACCAACTGACTGCCTATACATTGAAACAAATACGTCTGAGACTATGCCTTGAATAGGTCTTCTGAAGTGATGTTGTTGTGTATCACGCTCCAATATCCAGCGTGGGCAATTCCTGACACAGTAACCATAATGCTTCACGATTTTCAGATAGAACAGCGTGTCAAAAGTGACCAATAAAAAGGTATTCCTCCGAACACCATGTAGTATTCCAACAGGTCATAGTGCGAGGCCTGAATCTTCTTGGCCCTAATATGTTGTTCGCACTCATGGAGCGTGAGCATCTTCGCACGCTTTTGCGTTCAAAGGTACATAATAACACCTTAATAAAGTGTCGAAACTTGTAATTATTTTGCCATTTTCGACATTTTTACGAATCTTTAGGTCGGTAGCACCATTATTTGTCTTATTTCGGCAACTTCATAATGACCTTGTGCCGATGGCGAGAGTGAAGGGGTTACTGATTATTCGAAAGATATTATCGGTAGCTAGTACGGAACGCCATTTGAAAACGAGAAAAGCAATTTCTATCGGATGTCAGCTATGCTTTATAGTAAAGTCTGTTTGTTCCGCTGGTGCCTATGGATCGTTCTGCCGCTGCCTACGGTTTGTTCCGCTGATGTCTATAATTCGTTCCACCGTTGCCTATGAATCGTTCCGCCGTCATCTTCCACTCATAGGTGACGGAGGAACGAGGGCTATCGTAGGCTGTCGCATGATCCAAGCGCCCTCCTCCAGGTGCCGTTGAAATATGAAATTGGGTGAGGGGGTGAGGGTATTTTTGAAACTTTTATAAAAAGTATTTTTTCCTCACGCGCGCGCACGGGGATTTTGTAAAATACCCTCACCCCCCTCACCTCCTCACCCTTTTGGATCAGAATGGCGGTTGTCGGTTTCTATAGCTTTTGTTCTCTTCCCACCTCTTTCTACTATAGGTTGGGCAAGCGAAGTAAGCTATACTTGGGTCACATCACCTTACTCCTCTTTGATGTCTTTGAGTTCATAAAAGGGGTTCTGCACATCCTCGGGGAAATAGGCTTTCCCTTCATCATCCACCCATACGGCGATTCCACATTGTACGGCTGGATGATCCATGGTGAGATGCACCTTCCTCTCCATTCCCGTAATGATATTCTTCATGATTGCAGTTTTCATCTCTTCTTTTTTTATGGATAAGTTACGAATAAACGAGTGTAGAATAAAATTAATATTTTTTTGTACTGATACCGTTTGACTTTTCTCAAGAAACAGTGTCTTTTAGACTTGAAAGCGCACGTAGGTGCGGTCATCGAAACTGTGGGCATCGTGCATCAGTCCTTTGGTAGCGGGACAGGTATCGATGCAAAGGGGATCGTTCTTGATGAGATCGTCTAACACCTGCTCACTTTCCTGTAAGGTGGATCTGAGCATTGGATAGCCGTCGGATGCAAGGATGATGGTGGTGGGAGTCGTGGCAGATGACGGAGGAACAGGGATCACCCGGATGCCGTGACGGTAGATGGGAAAGCCATCGATGACGGCATAACTGATGTTCTGTTGTTGGCAGGAGGTGATGATGTCGTGGATGATCTGGTCGCGCCCACTGTCATGCTGTTGGAAGTCCTGTACTGTCATCCCCCTCTTGAGTGCATCCTTGATGAACCTACTGCGTTTGGCTGCATTGACGGCCTCGGCGGGTTTGTTGTTTTCGTAGATCACTCCGTTGAGCATGCACTGGCAATCTCCCACCATCCAGATCTCCTGGAAGTGGCGGCTGTAGATCACGGCACTGGCTGTGATGCGTTGTTCCGCATGCTCGCGTAGCTGTGTGATGTCTATGTGATGTCGTATATATTCCCTGTGGATGACAGCTGTCACCCCTTCGCAGAAATGGTCTAAGGTGATGTCAGCAGGCATCTGCTGGATGAAGTCGGCAATGAGAAGCATGGCATAACGCCCATGGGTCATCGTCGGATGGAACCGTATGGGTGTCTTACTGGTGCTGCCATCGATAACGGCGATATGGTTATCCGTGATGACCAGTCCGTCTTCGTTTGTTTCTTGGGTCCTCTTGCCTTGGGTCAGGCTTTCTATGATGGTCATGTGATGTAGATGATTGACGATGGGATGGGGTAGGAGGCAGACTCTTTCGTCTGGTATTCGTTGAGGGCGATGGTGCTGTGTAGAGCTGTGGAATAAGGTCGGCACGACCGATGCGTCGCAGTTCCTGTTCGATATTCCTTCGTTCCTCATGTTTATACCAGAAGAAGAACATGCGCTGAGCCAGTTTCTCGCGCTGTGTTTTGGCAGAGAACACAGGTTCCAGTGTGTAGGGGTCGTATCCAGTGTACCATGTCTCGGTGGCTACAGTCATGGGTGTCGGAGTGAAGTCCTGCACTTGTTCGAGGTGGAAATCCAGTCGTTTGGTGATGACGGCGAGTTCTGCCATGTCTTCTTCCTTACACCCCGGGTGGCTACTAATAAAGTAAGGTATGATCTGCTGGTTCAAGTGCTCCTCGCGGTTGATGCGGTCGAAGATACGTTTGAACTGCTCAAACTGTCGGAACGAGGGCTTGCGCATGAGTCGCAAGACATTGTCGGAGGTATGCTCTGGTGCCACCTTCAAGCGTCCGCTGACGTGATGACAAATCAGTTCACGGGTATATTGCCGTGTGCTCTCATTGGTTTTCTCGTCTTTGCTCTGATGGAGAAGAAGGTCATAGCGCACTCCGCTGCCGATGAAGCTCTTCTTGATTTGTGGCAAGGCATCCACGGCATGGTAGATATCGAGCAGGGCCGAGTGGTCGGTATTCAGGTTCGGGCATATCGCGGGGTGGATACAAGAGGGTCGTTTACATTTCTCACACGCCTTGGGGTTACGGCCATGCATGCCGTACATATTGGCTGAAGGCCCGCCGAGGTCGCTGAGGTATCCTTTGAAGTCGGGCAGTTGTGCCACTTGCTTCACTTCTTTTAGTATGCTCTCCTTGCTGCGGCAAGTGATGAATTTCCCTTGATGGGCGGAGATGGTACAGAAGGCGCAGCCGCCGAAGCACCCACGGTGGATATTCACCGAATGTTTGATCATCTCGTAGGCAGGAATGCGCTTGCCCTTGTATTTGGGGTGTGGCAGACGGGTATAGGGGAGGTCGAAGGAGGCATCGAGCTCTTCGGATGTCATGGGGGGATAGGGAGGGTTCACCACGGCATAGAAGCCGTCAACCTCTTGCAGCAGTCGTTGGGCATGGATCTTGTTCGACTCCTCCTCGATATGCCGGAAGTTCTCTGCTTCGGCACGTTTGTCGTGGAGACATTTCTCATGGGAATGGAGAACGATGTCGTTGTCACTGATGCCGCCGGGGATGTCTTTCTCCTTTGCAAGAAAGACGGTCTGAGGTAGCTCGTGGATGGTGTGGATGGATCGTCCTTTTTCCAGTTCCTCCGCAATGCGCACAATGGTTTTCTCACCCATGCCGTAACTGATCATGTCGGCATGGGAGTCGCAGAGGATACATTTCATAAGCTTGTCCTGCCAGTAGTCATAGTGGGTGAGCCGTCGCAGGGAGGCCTCGATGCCACCCAATACGATGGGCACATCGGGATACAGCTGACGCAGGATGTTGCTATAGACGATGGTGGGGTATTCTGGTCGGCAGTCGTGCCTGCCGTCAGGACTATAGGCATCTTCCGACCGCAGTCGTCGGTTCGCCGTGTATTTATTCACCATCGAGTCCATGCACCCCGGGGAGATACCGAAGAACAGGCGGGGCCGTCCCAGTTTCTTGAAGTCGCGGTAGTCACCATGCCAGTCGGGCTGTGGAACGATGGCCACTCGGTAGCCATGAGCCTCCAGTACCCGTCCGATGACAGCTGCGCCGAAAGAGGGATGATCCACGTAGGCATCACCCGAGAACAGGATGATGTCCACCTCGTCCCACCCCCGCAGTTCCATCTCCTTCTTGGTGGTGGGGAGAAAATCGGTGAGTCGGTATTCTGTCATACCTCCTCGTCACGGTCTTTCTTTCCTTCCCATTCGATATAGAGCTGGACGAGGTTTTGCAGACCGAGAGCCTTCATGTTCTTGTTGTAGATCACATCTAAGCAGAGATCCATCAGGTTGCGGTCAACCTCGGGCATGGATTCCAGGATAGAACGGCAGTTCAGTTTCAGTTTGTCGAGCACGGGCTCATCGATAATGCCGTTGCTGTCGATGAGGTTCTTGAGCAGTGCATATTTCTCGATTGTTTCCAAATGGGTATCAGAAACATCTATGCTCCGAGTACCCGATGCGTTTGCTTGTATCTTGTTCATGATGTTTGTTGTTAATTGTCAGGGAATCAGGAAATTGATAATGGCTTTCATCACCGCAGCCCGTTTGCGCGACGAGGTGATACACTCGAAGGGGAAGCCGAGGGTGAATGCCTTATAGTCGTTGCCGTCGTAAGCCACACAGGCCGACGAACCGTTGGCGTAGGTCAATGCACAGTAGGCAGGCTGTAGCGGGTTGAGCACATCGGTTGACGTTGCAGGATAGTGCTCTTCGTTCATGCTGCGGTAGATGGTGAGTGAAGTGCCCATGCCGTTGATGATCGAATCGTTCTTACTGCGTGTGGTACCGCCGTAGCTCACCTTCAGTACATTCCGCATGAAGGTAGAGTCGGCTTTCGAACGTGTGTCGCTGCCTAAGTAGGCACCACTCACCAGTAAGGCACCTCCACTGCGTGTATATCGGGTGAGTGCTTCCTGGATCTTAGGGGGGAAGGTCTTGTATGTCCGCAGTGCATGCCCATCTTGTTTCTCCAGACCGTAGAGCATGTCAACGATATGGTATTTCATCAGATCCACCTGTCCTTTCTCCACCGCTGTGGCACTGCAGCTGGTGACGTTATACTGTAGCATGCTCCGCATGGCATCGACATGGGTCATGGGGTAGTTAAAGTCATTACCTGCGAGGAATTTCCCTTCCCATTCACTACCGCTGAAACCAAAGGAGCCCGGACCTTCGAGTCCTGCCTGTTTCTTGTCATAACAGATCTGTTGACCAGCCCATCCGGCAGTCTTGCCGTAGCTCACACCGGGATCGATGTCGAAATCGAAGCCTTGTTCGTTGGTGGTGTTACGCGAGGCGGGAGGTGCCAGTCGCTGGAAGCCGTTGACAATCATGATGGAGCGTGTGGCACCGGCATGATGCAAGGCCGACAACGTCTCCGAGGGGAAGCTCTCTCCTCCTTTGTTTAGTGCCGACACCCGGAAATGATAGACCACCCCGGGCTGTAAGGTGATCCTGCAGGAAGAGCCTTTGATCACCTGTCCGTTGTCGAAAGCCCCTGCTCCCTTGGCAATATAGAGAACATAGGAGTTGGGCTTGGCCGATTTCTCAAGAGGGTCGTCTTGTGGGCTCCAGCTGAGTGTGACTTCATCGACATTCGTAAACTCCACCCGCATGTCGGTTGGGGGAAGGGGTGCCATGACGTAGTTCTTGCCGTTCTTCTCGGAGAGGAACTGCAGGATGGACTTATAGATGCTCCTTGCCAGGGAGAAACGGAAATTCGGATCCTGTGCCAGTTGCATGTCGGGGAAATTCTGATGAGAGAGGGTCTCCATGATGGCAGACGGCACCTCTGGGCATCGTGTCTCGGAATAGTTGGCATCCCGGATGGCACGAACGGGCCATTCTAAGCCATATAACCGATCCAGGTCGTTCTTCTCGTTGTTCATCAGTAAGGTAGCGAAAGACTTGGACAGACTGCGACTCTCCCCATTGTTCAGAAGACCGTCGTGGTGGTTGGTGGTGTAGATACTCAGTGATCCTGTCAGAGAGGAGAAATCCTTGGCATATCCGGCATCGCTGTGCACGGCCAAAGACAGTTCGAAGGGCACCTTCTTTCCTTCCAGGTTAGGCATGAAACGGGAACCGCCGCCTAGCCAGTTGGTCATGAAAGAACGTACATTGATGTCATCGGCATAATCGTCTTGACCGCCCTTACTGCTATAGACATCGTAAGGTGCTCCTGCCCATTGGGCAAAATAGCGCGCACCCTCCAGGCAGCGAGGCATGCCGCTGATGCTGCCACCACGGGTGATGTTGCCCATGCCGCCGCCGAAACGTACAGCATCGGCCGTCACCACACCTTTCTGGTTACTCACATTGCTTAATATCACACAGTTGGCACGACTGCACCCACGGTCAAAATCGAATGTGCCGAGATATACCCACGTGCCGCCTCCCATGCGCTGGTTCACGCTGAATGTCGTTTTCAGTCCTTGGTGACAGACTGTATATTGAGCGTTGTCGATGCTGTTGTCGAGGGTAGGGTAGCTTACATAGACAGCATAGCTGCCCGACTCTTCGAAGGTTGGCTGGTAGAGAATCTCACTACCGTTGTTATGTGTGGTCTTCACCATCCTTGCCGTGCCAGCCTCAAACGGGTTCTCGCCATCCACATACGCACCGGAATGGAAGGCAAAGCCTTTGACACCGGCATCCTTCCATTTATTCTGTCGGCTGATTTCTGTATAACCGGATTCTTCTCCTTGGTCGTTATCCACGATTAGTTCGTTTCGCTGCCAGTCACGTTCCCTTGGAGTGAACACATAAGCCCCGGCTTTTTCTAACATCGGGATCAGGTAGGGCACGACGATGGTTTGCGTAAACAGATCCTCCGTCGTTCCGAACAATGAGGGGCGCTGCCACTTCCAGATGGCCTTGGGGATGTCGTAATAGTAGCCATGACTGGCCCACAGGGCGAGATGCCGTTCCTGCAAACCTTGGGTGATCTCGAAGGGTTTGGACGTGTTCTTTACCCACGGTTCCTTTTCAAATTCCACTCTCTTCCCTTGAGCCTCTGTGATATCGGGTGCTTCTGTATTCGTTGCGGATGGGGTAGTGGTAGGGGTTGGTTGCTCATGGACGAGCGTGCGGTGAGCACCGCAGCCGTATAACAGCAGACAAGCCCATACGAATACAATCTTTCCTTTTCTCATGAGTCTATATCGCCAATAGTGAACTGATCGGGTTTCTTTCCTTTACAATCCTTGAAATACAATTTGATCTCTCTCATTTCGCTGTCTATATCTCCGCTGGGAATCATACTGCGAGTACAGCGGATGAGTCGTTTTTCATAATCAATGGCATAGAGGAGGATTGGGATCTGTGCCTTTAGGGCGATATAATAGAACCCCTTTTTCCAGTCGGGATTGAGGGAACGTGTTCCTTCGGGGGTGATACAAAGATGAAATGTCTTCTCGCGTTCAGCAGTGGCAGCCAGATTGTCGGTCATACTCGTCTTCTTTGAACGCCATACAGGAATGCCCCCGATGCGGCGGAACAGGTTTCCCAAGGGCCATCTGAACCATTCCTTCTTCATCAGGAAGTTGATAGAATATCCTTCGGCCCTCATGTAGAGTTGTCCGAGGAGAAAATCCCAGTTGCTGGTATGGGGAGCTAAACAGATGATATACTTATCGGGGTGGGCAACAGTGACTTCCTTTGTCCACCCCAGATGTTTATATAACAGCCAACGGCAAAACTTACGTACCATGATGCACTCTTTAGTTCATATTACTGATTTGGTCGATGATCTCTGATACGTCCTTGTTGAAACTCTCCATGACATTCTTAAAATAGTCTTTGGGAAGGATACCAGGTTCAGGATGGGAGATCCTGCTGACATAGTCGTTGTTCATGCGCAAAATCGTGGAGAGGAGGGCATCTACGTTTTCTTCGTTGGTTTTCACGCCATATAAGGAGGCGGCCACACATTCTGCAAAAAGATCACTGCAGATGTAGTTAATGGTCTTCTTTAAATTCCTTTTCTTTGCCATAAAATTTCGTTCCTTTCATTCTAAATTTGTTAACTTCATGTGACAAATATAGTAATTTTTAATGAAATAGCATACAAATATTGAGAATTTTTGTAGTAAAACTCTGATTTTATTCATAAATCTTTCCAAATCTCCAAGAAAAACAGTATTTTTGCACTTGATTTGATGACAGATAGAAAGATTATACAACCAAATATTTCAATTAATATTCAATAGAAAAATGGAAAAAAGTGCATTGCAGCAGGCGCGTGCTGCCTATCAGCCTAAGTTGCCTAAGGCTCTTCAGGGTGCAGTGAAGGTAAAAGAGGGTGCTCCGACACAGAGCGTGGATAACCAGGAAGAGATCAAGGCACTCTTCCCCAACACATACGGTATGCCGCTGATCGAGTTCGAACAGAGTGATGTGGCCAATACAGCCAAGATGAATGTGGGCGTGATCCTCAGTGGTGGTCAGGCTCCTGGCGGTCATAACGTGATTACCGGTCTTTTCGACACGATCAAGAAACTGAATCCGGAAAACCGTCTCTTCGGTTTCATTCTGGGTCCTGGTGGTTTGGTTGACCATAACTACATGGAGATCACTGCTGATTTTATCGATGACTATCGTAATACCGGCGGTTTCGATATGATCGGTTCGGGACGTACAAAGTTAGAGAAAATCGAGCAGTTCGAGAAGGGCTTGGAGATTATCCGTGAGTTGGATATCAAGGCGATTGTGATTATCGGTGGTGATGACTCAAACACCAACGCCTGCGTTCTGGCCGAGTATTATGCTGCCAAGAACTACGGTGTTCAGGTGATCGGTTGTCCGAAGACCATCGACGGTGACTTGAAGAATGACCAGATTGAGACATCTTTTGGTTTCGATACCGCTTGTAAGACTTATGCTGAACTGATCGGAAACATCGAACGCGACTGTAACTCAGCACGTAAGTACTGGCACTTTATCAAGGTGATGGGCCGTTCTGCTTCGCATATCGCCTTGGAGTGCGCCCTGCAGTGCCAGCCGAACATCTGTCTGATCTCAGAGGAGGTGGAAGCTAAGGGTATGAGCCTTGATGATATTGTCAATTATATTGCTAATGCTGTAGCTCAGCGTGCTGCCGACGGTAATAACTTCGGTACTGTGATTATTCCAGAAGGTGTCATTGAGTTCATTCCTGCCATTAAGAAACTGATAGCTCAGCTGAACGACGTGCTGGCTTTGCCAGAGGCTAAGGAGATTAGTCGTGACGAGCAGGTTGACTTTGCTAAGAGTCACCTTACTGAAGAGAACCTGAAGGTGTTCAACAGTCTGCCTGTAGGTGTTGCCCGTCAGCTGGCCCTCGATCGTGATCCTCATGGAAACGTACAGGTTTCTCTGATTGAGACAGAGAAGCTGCTCTCTACGATGGTAGCCCAGAAACTTGAGAAAATGAAAAAGGAAGGTAAGTATGTTGGTAAGTTCGGTACTCAGCACCACTTCTTCGGTTATGAGGGACGTTGCGCCGCTCCGTCGAACTTCGATGCCGACTACTGCTATGCCTTAGGTACAAGTGCTGCCCAGCTCATCGCCAATGGTAAGACTGGCTATATGGCTATCGTGAAGAATACCACAGCCAATACGGATGAGTGGAAAGCCGGTGGTGTGCCCATCACCATGATGATGAATATGGAGAAGCGTGCTGGTGAGATGAAGCCTGTGATCCGCAAGGCTCTCGTTGAGCTTGACGGTGCTCCCTTCAAGAAATTTGCCGCTCATCGTGACGAGTGGGCTCGTAAAACTGCTTACGTCTATCCCGGACCTATTCAGTATTGGGGACCAGCAGAGGTATGCGACCAGCCTACAATGACGCTTGCTTTAGAGCAGGAGTAGTTTTAGATGAGAGATGAGAAATGAGAGATTTGATTACTTTCAGGAACAGACCCTAAAGCCTATTTCTCTGTGGTAATCATATCTCTCATTTCTCATTTATCATTTTTCATCTCCCATTTCCCATTCTTCATTCTTCACTTTTCACTCTTCACTTTTCACTCTTCACTCTTCACTCTTCACTCTTCACTTCCCACATGTCTTCGAAAAAGAAACGTAGCACCCGACGGACTCAGAAAAAGAGCACTTGGAACCGCTATCCCCGATGGGCATGGTGGATAGGGGGATTATCGGCCATTGGTCTGTATGTCTGGCTGTTTTACTATTTCTTTGTCGGACCTTACGGATTTCGTTGGCGCGCTATTTATGGAGATGCGAAGAACCCCAACGGCTATGAGATCAGAGGAATTGACATCAGTCATTATCAAGGTCACATTGACTGGGATCAATTACGAAATGCGATGATCGAGAAATGTCCTATACGTTTCGTGATGATTAAGGCCACAGAAGGTTCCACACGCTTAGACCCAAGCTTTAATGAAAATTTCCGTAACGCTCAGGAATATGGGTTTATACGAGGCGCGTATCATTTCTGGAGTAATAAGTCAACTGCCCGTGAACAAGCCTATTTCTTCTTGAAGAAAGTGCATCTTCAGGATGGTGATTTACCTCCGGTTCTTGACGTGGAACATAAACCGAAGGATATGTCAACGGAGGATTTCCAGCGGGAGATTCTCACATGGCTTCACATCGTTGAGGATAAATATCATGTGAAGCCCATTATCTATACCTATTATAAGTTTAAAATGAACTATTTAGGTACACCTGTCTTTGATGACTACCCTTATTGGATTGCCCATTATTATGTAGAGAAGGTTGCCTATAAGGGTCCGTGGAAGTTTTGGCAGCATACCGATGCCGGACGATTGCCAGGCATCAAAGGGTATGTCGATTTCAACCTCTATAACGGCAGCTACTATGACCTGAAGCAGCTGTGCATCACGAAGGACTGATCCGTTCTCATTCAATCACAAACTGCATCATGCACCAATGGTTCTCTGAGATGCTGTCGCGCAATGTCATGCCCAGCGTTCCGGCTTTCTCCGCTAACATGTGGGAATCTTCTTGGTAGAAGCCGCTGATGATGAGAACGGAACCGTGGGTCATCACCTCCCTGAACTTAGGCATGTCTTCTAACAGAATGTTCCGGTTGATATTGGCAAGGACGATGTCAAAAACACCAGAGACATGCGACAGCACATGCACGTCTCCATGGAGCACTTCGATCTGACTTACTTCATTGAGTGCGGCATTATGTTCGGTATTGCGCGTGCTCCATTCATCAATGTCGTATCCTTTCACTTCACGGGCACCGCATTTTGCCGCAACAATCGACAGAATTCCCGTACCGCAACCACAGTCGAGCACCCGCTTGCCGGTCAGATCCATGTCTAACAGTGCTGATACGATCATCCGTGTCGTCTCGTGTGTCCCTGTCCCGAAGGCCTGTCGGGCATCAATCACGATGTCTAAGGGACAGGAAACCGTCACGGGTCTGATCAAGTCGTGGATGACACACCGATTGTCAATCACGATCGGCTCAAATCCCTCTTCCTCCCATGTGGCATTCCAATCGGTGTCCTTCACCTTCTCCACCACATACGTGATGTGCAGGGAAGGGATGGGGAAATCGTCAAGAACCTGGTCTAAAGAAGACTGTTGGAACTGTCCTTCTTGTACATATCCGTCAAGGCCGTTCGGACTGTCCTCGAACGATTCAAAACCAACCTCTGCTACCAGTGAAGCCAGCAGGTCGCGGGCTGTCTGCATCACTTCGGAGGAACGAATGTCCAGTCCTTTCTTATCGGAAATAGTGAACTTTGCGACTAAATATTTCATGTTGTTTGTTAAATTTGATACAAAAGTATAAAAAAATAGGGAAAATCCTACTTCCGATTAGGGAAATTCCTTAAATTTGCACTAAAAATAGCAGTATTTTTGCACTGTGAACAAATAAACATTGAGCGATATGAAAAAATTAATCTTATCAACACTCCTTCTCGGAGCCGTATCTCTGAGCGTAACCGCTCAGGATGATCTCTACTTCACCCCAGATAAGAGCGTGAAGAAGCCGAAGAGCTCTTATAAGGTGGTTGAGGGCACTACAGCCAATATCCCAGAGATTGCTGGCAGTGACCGCAATGTAGATGAGTATAATCGTCGTGGACAGTTTGGTAGTTATTTCACCAAGATCGGTACCGACTCTTTGGGCAATGACATCATCGAGTTCCATACGAGTGCCTCGGATGTGATAGATACCTTGTCTGTCTATCCCGGTGCGAAAGTGGAATACAACGCTGATGATGATTACACCTACAGCCGTCGCCTGAGCCGTTTCGATGACTACTACTGGTATGATCCATGGTTGTATGGCCATTATGGCTTCGGGCCTTATTGGCGTTATCGCTACTCTGCTTTCTATGATCCCTGGTTCGATCCTTGGTACGATCCCTGGTATTATGGTTTCGGCTGGTATGGCAGCTGGTATGATCCCTGGTATTACGGATACTATGGATGGGGCTACCCCTACCATCGCTGGGGCTATGGATGGTACGGTCCCACATGGGCAGTGCCTGTGGCCATCCGAGGCGGTCATTACAATGGTGTGACAGGAACCAGTCGTCATGGTACTGTAGGCCGTCCGGGTACGACGATGGCCAACCGTGGCAACTATGGCGGCTATCGCGGCAACGGACAAACCACCCGTGCCTATGATGCTTCGAACAATCGTCGTGCTACTACACAGGGACGTTTTGGCAACAACCGTTCCAATATTATCAATACACGTACCTACACTCCATCCACACCGTCATACAATACTGGTGGTGGAAGCCGTAGCAGCGGCAGCTTCAGTGGTGGCGGCAGCTCCCGTAGCGGTGGCGGCAGTGCTGGTGGCGGTTCCCGCGGTGGCGGTGGCGGCGGTCACTTTGGCGGAAGAAGATAGGAGTCATGTCGGCCCCTCCCACAGAGGGGCTCACAGAACAAAGCTATAAAGTTTTTTAACCCAAAATTTCTGGAATTGATTATGAAGAAGATATTAACAATAGCTGCGCTTGTTTTGGCTGCAATGCCGATGGCAGCACAGGAGACTTATGAGAATGTGGAGATCACAGCCGAGGATCTGAATGGTACGGCTCGTTACGTGGGAATGGGTGGTGCCATGGAGGCTTTGGGTGCTGATATCTCCACCATCGCCACCAATCCCGCCGGTATCGGTTTGTTCCGTCATACCACTGCCAGCACATCGCTGAGCGTGAATATGTTACAAGGAGCTGATGATTTCGGAGTGAGTAAGAAGACAAAGGTGAGCTTCGACCAGATCGGTTTTGTCTATGCCCATCGCTCCGGCGAGAATTCATTCCTGAACTTCGCCTTCAACTATCATAAGAGCAGAAACCTGAACGATCTGTTGTCGGTGGAGGACAGGTTAGGGAATGCTTCGCAGAACAAACTCTCTTATGCGAAAGGATTCGAAGGACTGTTCGACCTCGACTTCGGCAACACCATTACAGGCAATACAAACGCTTTCTCACAGGTTGACTACCTTTATTATAACGCGCTGTTGTGCGATGAAGAAGACAATATTTTCTTCAACGATGCCTCTGCCTACCAGATGCAGAAGTCTGCTCGAGGACATGTCGGACAGTATAACTTCAATATCAGTGGAAACGTCCAGGATCGGGTGTATCTGGGCTTGACCATTGGCATCAAGGATGTGAACTACAAGACTTACAGCGAATATACCGAGCAGTTGCTTGACGTACAAGGTCAGTCGATTGGAAACGTCACCCTCTCGGATGAACGCAAGGTGAGTGGCTCAGGGTTTGATGTCAAGGCAGGTGTGATCTTCCGCCCGGTGGAGACCTCCCCGTTCCGTATCGGACTGTATGTGAATACACCGACATGGTATGACCTGAAAACCACCAACTACACGACGCTGTATAATCGCAGCAGTGTGGGAACACGCGACGGCATGGACAGTGAGGAGACCTATGAGTACAAACTCTACACGCCGTGGAAGTTCGGTGTGTCGTTAGGACATACCGTAGGCAGGGAACTGGCCATCGGTGCTACCTATGAGTATTCTGACTATAGCAGTATTGACAGCCGCTTCAACACGGGAAGTCATTACGACTGGTATTATGACAATTACTACGAGAGCAGTGAGAGTGATGATATCATGAACAGCCATACCGAGTCAACCCTCAAGGGCGTACATACCTTTAAGGTGGGTGCAGAGTATAAGCTGACAGATGACCTCGCCATCCGTTTGGGATATAACTACCTCACCTCTGCCTATGAGAAGGATGGCTTCAAGGATGGTACCCTCGACAGTCCGGGTTCCTACTATGCATCGGCCACCGACTATACCAACTGGAAGTCAACGACGCGAGTCACCTTCGGTTTAGGATACAATGCCGGACCGCTGAGCATGGATCTCGCTTACCAGTATAGTCAGCGCAACGGTGAGTTCAGTCCGTTCATGAGCTATTGGACAGCCGATGGTGAGAACATGACCGACAATGTATGTAATTACGTGAAGGTTGAGAACCAGCGTCATCAGATCCTCTTCACTCTTGGATACCATTTCTAATCAGATACAACGTGACAGTTTATAAAAGAATCTTATTCATTAGCTGCATGCTTCTCTTAGCATGCAGCTATGTTTGTTCTCAGAACAAACGTGAATTCCGTGGTGCTTGGATTCAGGCGGTGAATGGTCAGTGGATGGGGGTAGGGACCCGGCAGATGCAGCAGACCCTTACCTACCAGCTGAACGAGTTACAGAAAGATGGAGTGAATGCCATCATCTTCCAGATACGACCTGAATGTGATGCACTCTACCAGAGTTCGTTGGAACCCTGGAGCCGCTTCCTCACGGGCACTCAGGGACTGGCACCCTCACCGTATTGGGATCCGTTACAGTGGATGGTGACAGAGTGTCACCGGCGAGGCATGGAACTGCATGCCTGGATCAATCCCTACCGTGCCAAGACGAAGACCACCCATGAACTTGACCGCAGGCATGTGGCGATCAGACATCCCGAATGGGTGTTCGACTACGACGGACAGTATATCCTCAATCCTGCCATCCCCGAATGCCGCACCTATATCTGTCATGTGGTGGGGGATATCGTGCGCCGCTACGATATCGATGGTCTCCATATCGACGACTATTTCTATCCTTATCCTGTAGCAGGACAGAAGATTCCCGACGACCGTGAGTTCCAACGCTATAATAACGGATTTGCTGACCGCGGTGACTGGAGGCGCAACAATGTGAACCTCTTTATCCGACAGCTTAGTGACACCATTCACCAGAACAAGCCGTGGGTGAAGTTCGGCGTGTCGCCGTTCGGCATCTACCGTAATAAAAAGAATGATCCCAACGGCAGTAACACGAACGGCCTGCAGAACTACGACGACCTCTATGCCGATGTGTTGCTGTGGGTGAACAACGGATGGGTGGATTATAACGTCCCGCAGCTTTATTGGGAGATCGGACATAAGGCTGCCGACTACCAGGAACTGATCGGGTGGTGGAACAAGTATGCTTCCAGACGTCCCCTGTTCATCGGTGAGGATGTGGAGCGTACGGTGAAGAACGCCGACCCCCAGAACCCCAATACCCATCAGATGGCTGCGAAGGTGAACCTGCGCTCAAAGATGAAAAACGTGCAGGGGGCTGTGCTGTGGTATGCCAAAGCTGCAGTGGATAACGTCGGCAACTATGGTACGCTGCTCAGAAACACCTACTGGAAATATCCTGCCTTGCAGCCGCAGATGACCTTTATCGACGGGAAAGCCCCCAAGAAGGTGCGCAAGCCCAAGGTGATCCAGACAGAGCAGGAAGGACCGGTCCTTTTCTGGCGTGAGCCCAAGGGCAATGGATGGAAGAACGAAGCTGTGCAATATGTGGTGTATCGCTTCAGTCAGGGTGAGAAGGTGGATATCGATAACCCGTCACATATTGTGGCCATCACCCGAAATACCTATTATCGTCTTCCTGGCCGTGGCAACCGAGACACTTATGTCGTGACAGCACTTGACAGACTTCATAACGAGAGTAAGATCAAGAAAGTGAAATATTAGTGCACATCCTAAGTCGAGCATCTGCACACTTTGTGCAAAGGGCTTGCACAACTTGTGCAGATACGTTGCACACTTTGTGCAAAGGTCTTGCACACTTTATGCAGACACGTTGCACGATCAATACAAAGGCCTTGCATGAAAAATGCAAGGCCTTTGCTCTATTAGTTTAATTCACGTTTTGTACTCTCAACGTTCCTGGGGACGGTGGTGCGAGGAAACATGAGAGCGAATAATGCGTTATTTAGTACATTCCGAACATGTTGTGGAACACGTACGACAGTGCATAGGCCACAATGGTACTGGTGCTCACACTGATCAGACCTGGCATCATAAACGAGTGGTTTAACAGGTATTTTCCGATGACGGTCGTTCCTGATCGATCGAAGTTCACCGTGGCGATATCCGACGGATAGTTAGGGATGAAGAAATATCCATATACCGAAGGTAGAACACCTAACAATACCCAGCCTTCAATACCCAAGGTGTAGCCCAGCGGGAGCATGGCGACCACCACGGCCCCCTGGGAGTTGATGAGCACGGAAACTAAGAAGAATGCGATGGCGATGGTCCAGGGATAGGCAGAGACGAGGTCGGTAAGCATGAGCTGCATCTCCTTCATATAACTGCTGAAATAGGTGTCGGCCAGCCATGCGATACCGTAGATGGCCACCACGGCAACCATACCCGACTGCCATACGGCACCGCTGACAGCATTCTTGGGCTTTGCCTTACAGAAGATGATCATCAGGGCGGCAGCAGAGATCATGATGATTTGGATGACAAGATTCATGGCTAACGGCTTCTTGACCGTCTCGGTGACACCTTCCATCACGATTCCTGCACTGGCCAGTTGCTTGGCTGTCTCAGTAACACCGTCTGCCAATGTGATGGTGGCAGGACCTCCCTTGACAGCTTGTACTGTTTCGTATGACGGTAACAGGTTCCCGCCGAACATCTGTACGATAGAGAAGAGGACGATGATACCTAATGCGCCGAGGAACACATAGACAGCATGCTTCGACTCCGGGGCAATCTTCTTGTCGAGCGTGGTGGCACTGCTGCCATAGATATATTGATATTGTACGGGATCTTTCAGACGCTCCTGGAACTGAGGATCCTTGTCAAGATCCTTGCCACGACGATAGGATGCTGCAGCGGCTGCCATCAGACCACACAGACAGGCGGGGATGGTCACCATAATGATCTGGAGGTTGTTGACATGGAATCCGTTGGAGGCAGAGATGGCAGAGAATGCCACCACGGCTGCTGCGATGGGGGAACAGGTGATACCCACCTGGGAAGCGATGCTGGCCACACCACAGGGACGCTCCGGACGAATCCCTTTCTTCAAGGCGATGTCACAGATGATAGGCATCAGTGTATAGACCACGTGCCCGGTTCCTACCAATACGGTAAGGAAGAAGGTGGTGAGCGGAGCGAGGAAGGTGATACGGTCGGGATGTTTGCGAAGCATCTTCTCCGCAATCTGAATCATCCAGTCCATACCGCCCGATGCCTGAAGAACACCCGCGCATGTCACTGCGGCAATGATGATGTAAATCACATCGGTGGGAGGTGTACCTGGTTTCATACCCCAACCGAAAACAAGAATGGCCAGACCAATGCCGGAAATAGCACCCAGTGCCAGACTTCCGTATCTTGATCCCACCCAAAGAGCCAGCAATACGATGAGTAGCTGGATTACCATAGTAAGAGTCATAATGTTATAGGTTTAATAGATCAATAATTGTTTTCGTTTTCGTTTTAACTTTGCAAATATACACTTTTTTCTTATTCATTCTTCAAAAAGGAAGTGTTTTTTGTCGTTTTAGTCGTTTTTTTTTGTGTTTCTGTATTGATTATTCATGATGTGCACGGACACGGAATTTGATTTACGTCAATAATAATTGTCTTTTTGAGAGTTTTCGTCGTAAACATGAAGACTGAATAGGAGATAATCGCTACTTTTGCATTGTAAAAAAAAGAAGATTGTATTGTTGAGAGTACAGGTTTAGTTTTTCAATCAAGGTATCAAGATTCTTTCAGGATTTCAATTATAGGGAAACAACAAAGAACAATTTGAGAGAAGAAGCATAGAAGAAAGAAGCAGCGGTTGCAGTGAATGCAATCGCCTTTTTGTTGGTAGATGGTTTAAAAGATGATAATTTCTTTGTGGATAGGATTTTTTTACTTACCTTTGTGCCCCAAAAAGAAAACATATAATTAATAAGGTAAGAATATGGCAAAGAAATTCGCCGAGCATAATGGTCTGAACCTGGCGGAGACTAATGAGCAGGTTCTGGAAGCATGGAACAAGTTGGATGTGTTCCATCGTTCCATCACTGAGCGTGAAGGTTGTCCTCAATTTGTATTCTTCGAAGGGCCCCCTTCGGCAAATGGTCATCCCGGTATTCACCATGTCTTGGCACGTACCATTAAAGATACATTCAACCGTTACAAGACGATGAAGGGTTACCAGGTGCACCGTAAGGCCGGATGGGATACCCACGGACTGCCTGTGGAATTAGGCGTGGAGAAAGAGAAGGGTATCACGAAGGCTGATATCGACAACCCTGCCTCACCACGTTATATTTCCATCGAAGACTACAATGCAGCATGTCGTCAGAATGTGATGATGTTTACGCAGGAGTGGCGCGAACTGACAGAGAAGATGGGTTATTTCGTGGACCTGGATCATCCTTATATCACCTACGATAATAAGTATATTGAGACCTTGTGGTGGTTGCTCAAGCAATTCTACAAGAAAGGACTGCTCTATAAGGGCTACACCATCCAGCCCTATTCTCCTGCTGCAGGAACAGGATTGTCGAGTCATGAGCTGAACCAGCCGGGATGTTACCGTGATGTGAAAGACACCACGGTGACTGCACAGTTCAAGATCGTGGATCCCCGTCCGGAGATGAACCAGTGGGGAACCCCCGTATTCTTGGCCTGGACCACCACACCGTGGACCTTGCCTTCGAATACCGCCTTGTGTGTGGGGCCCAAGATCGACTATGTCTGTGTACAGACCTTCAACCCCTATAACGGAGCGAAAATCAGTGCCGTGATGGCTGCTGCCCGCGTGGATGGTTACCTGAAGCCGGAAGGAGAGTATGCCTCGATGGAAGAGTATAAGCCCGGCGACAAGGTGATTCCCTATCGTATCGTCGGTAATTATAAAGGCTCCGACTTGTTAGGCATGCACTACGAACAGCTGATGCCGTGGGTGAAACCTTGTGAGAAGGTGGAGGCCACTTCTGCTGAATTCGTGAAGGAATATGCTGCGGAGCATGCAGACCAACAGTTCCAGGTGGGTAGTGATACCTTTGTGGAGATGGAGGAACAGGCATTCCGTGTGATCCCCGGTGACTATGTGACAACAGAGGATGGTACGGGTATCGTGCATATTGCGCCCACTTTTGGTGCAGATGATGCCAAGGTGGCGAAAGATGCCGGTATCCCCTCATTGTTCATCATTAACCAAGGGGGTGAAACCCGACCGATGGTTGACCTGCAGGGTAAATATTACCTGACGGATGAGATGGCCGGGGAATTTATTGAGAAATGCGTGGATCTGGAGAAATACAGTCGTCATGCCGGTGACTATGTGAAGAATGCATACGCTCCTGAGTTCAACGTCGATGGCAAATACGATGAGAAAGCCGCTGCCAAGGCAGAAGACCTGAACATTGTGATCTGCATGGAGATGAAGCAGGAGGGCAGTGCATACAAGATAGAGAAACATATTCATAACTATCCTCACTGCTGGCGTACAGACAAACCGGTGCTTTACTATCCGCTGGATTCCTGGTTTATCCGCTCCACAGCCTGCAAGGAACGGATGGTGGAACTGAATAAAACCATCAACTGGAAACCTGAGAGCACAGGAACAGGACGCTTCGGCAACTGGCTGGAGAACCTGAACGACTGGAACCTCTCACGTTCACGTTTCTGGGGAACACCCTTGCCAATATGGCGTAACAAAGACACCCGTGAAGAGATCTGTATCGGATCATTGGAGGAGTTATACAACGAGATAGAAAAGGCCGTGGCAGCTGGTGTGATGAAGAACAACCCGCTGAAGGAGAAAGGCTTCGTTCCCGGTGATTATTCTCAGGAGAACTACGATAAGATCGATATGCACCGTCCGTATGTCGATGACATCATCTTGGTAGGTGAGAGCGGACAGCCCCTGCATCGTGAGACAGACCTCATCGACGTGTGGTTCGACTCTGGCTCTATGCCATACGCCCAAGTGCATTATCCGTTTGAGAACAAGGAGGCGATTGACAAGGCATTGGCATATCCCGCAGATTTCATCAATGAAGGAGTGGATCAGACTCGTGGCTGGTTCTTTACCTTGCATGCCATCGCCACCATGATCTTCGACAGCGTGGCCTTCAAGAATGTGATCTCTTCAGGACTGGTGCTCGATGCCAAGGGTATCAAGATGTCGAAGCACTTAGGAAATGTGGTGAACCCCTTTGCTGAGATTGAACGTAACGGTGCCGATGCCGTGCGATTCTATATGCTCACCAACACCCAGCCATGGGATAACCTGAAGTACGATCCGGCAGGAGCAGATGAGATGCGAAGGAAATTCTTCGGCACCTTATATAATACCTATAGCTTCTTCGCCCTCTATGCCAATGTGGATGGGTTCAATCCTAAAGCTGCAGCGGTGGATATAGAGAAACGTCCGGAGATCGACCGGTGGATCCTGTCAAAGGTGAACTCCCTGATAAAAGGGGTGGATGCTGCCTTGGCCGACTTTGAGCCTACGAGGGCAGGTCGATTAATCGATTCGTTTGTGAACGACGACCTCAGTAATTGGTATGTACGCTTGAACCGTAAGCGTTTCTGGGGAAAGGAGATGAGTACAGACAAGCTGAGTGCTTACCAGACACTCTATCTCTGTTTGAAAACTGTTTCCAAACTGCTGGCTCCGTTCGCTCCTTTCTATGCCGACCAGCTGTACAAGGATCTGGGCGGTAAGTCGGATAGTGTCCATCTGACGATGTTCCCATCATGTGATCTGTCGTATATCGACCTCGACCTTGAGGCACGTATGGAGATGGCACAGAAGATTACATCCATGGTGCTCGCCCTGCGCCGTAAGGTGAACATCAAGGTACGCCAACCCCTGCAGAGCATTATGATTCCTGCTGTTGACGAGAAGCAGCGCGAACATATCGAGGCTGTGAAAGACCTGATCATGAACGAGGTGAACGTGAAGGAACTGAAGTTCGTGGAAGGCAGTGGCATCTTGGTGAAGAAGGTGAAATGTAACTTCCGCACGATGGGAAAGAAGTTCGGTAAGCTGATGAAGGGCATCGCTGCCCAGATGACCTCTCTCTCACAAGAGGATATCATGGCATTGGAGGAGAAGGGGTCGATCACTCTGGTGGTGGAAGGACAGGAAGCTGTGGTGGAAGCTGCCGACGTGGAGATTATCAGTGAGGATATCCCGGGATGGCTCGTGGCTAATGAAGGGAATCTGACTGTGGCCTTAGAGATTGAGCTCACGGAAGAACTGCGCCAGGAGGGTATGGCACGCGAACTGATCAACCGCATTCAGAATATGCGCAAGGATGCAGGCTTTGAGATTACAGACCGTATCCATGTGACTGTATCGTCACAGGAACAATCCGATGCGGCTATCAAGGTGTTTAACGACTATATCAAGACACAAGTGTTAGCAGACTCTATCTGCATTGAACCGAACGACGGTCCTGTGGTGGAGTTCGATGACTTCGATCTGAATATTTCCGTATCAAAGATCTGATTAGATTATGGCAGAGAAAACACGTTACAGTGACGAGGAACTTGAGGAGTTCAAAGTCATTATCAATGAGAAATTAGCCACTGCGCGTCATGACTATAACGAGATGATGCGCCAGTTGATGAATGCCGACGGCAATGATGTAGATGATACGTCACCTACATATAAAGTGCTGGAGGAGGGTAGTGCCACCCAGACTAAAGAGGAACTGATTATGCAGGCATCACGACTGCAGAAGTTCATCCAAGGCTTGGAGGCCGCTCTTGTCCGTGTACAGAACAAAACCTACGGCATCGACAGAATGACGGGTGAACTGATACCCAAGGAGCGCCTGCGTGCCGTGCCGCATGCCACGCTCAGTGTTCAGAGCAAGATGGGGAAGAAACATTGATGAGTAGCAGCACTGGAAGAAAAGGCCTGATGGCCGTATTGATTGTGGTGGCATTGTTGGCGATCGACCAGATCATCAAGATCTGGGTGAAGACCCATATGTGTCTGCATGAGAGCATCGAGATCACACCGTGGTTCTACATCAACTTTATAGAGAACAACGGGATGGCTTATGGCATGACCTTTATCAATAAGATCGTGCTGAGTCTGTTCCGTATCGTGGCAGTCACCGTGATCGGATATTATATCTGGCTGCAGGTGAAGGAGAAAGCCCGTAGAGGTTATATCATCTGTCTGGCTATGGTGATGGCAGGTGCAGCGGGAAATATCTTTGACTCGATGTTCTATGGCACGTGCTTTACACAGTCAACTCCTTTCGAGCCTTCTTATCTTGTTCCTTGGGGCGAAGGCTACGCACCCTTCCTCAAGGGTAAGGTAGTCGATATGTTCTATTTCCCACTCATCGAGACAACATTACCCGACTGGCTTCCTGTCTGGGGAGGGCAACCGTATGTGTTCTTCAGTCCTGTGTTTAACTTCGCTGATGCCTGCATCTCGGTGGGTGTTGTCTTGTTACTCTTATTCTTCAGAAAAGAGTTGGGAACGGTGTCGTTGAAAAGAAAGCCGGAGGAGGTTCATGAGACATCAACTGAATAGTCTTCTTATCTTGCTGGCGCTTGCTGTGTTTGGGGCATGTAAGCCGTCAATACCTCGCCATGTCATACAACCTGCTGACATGGAGGATATTCTTTTTGACTATCATGTGGCCGATGCGATGGCCAACCAAATCATGGACTCTACCCGTATCTACAACAGTGTGTTGTACAAATTGGCCGTGTTGAAGAAGCATGGTGTGACAGAGGCAGAGTTCGACTCCTCGATGGTGTATTATACCCGTCATGCCGACAAACTGCATGAAATTTACGAGCGGTTGGCAGAACGTATGGGAAACGAGGCGATGGCTTTGGGTGCCGATGTGGGCAGTGTGAACCGTTACAATGTGGAAAATGGTGAGGCTGCCAACGTATGGATCGGTGAGCGGTGCTATACGTTTATTCCGCAGGCTCCCTATAACAAGGTCTCGTTCGAGCTACCTGTAGATACTTCTTATCATCAAGGTGACCGTATCGTGATGGATTTTGATACACAGTTCCTCTACCAAGAGGGTATGCGTGACGGTGTGGCGATCCTGGCTGTGAGATTTGCCAACGACAGTGTGGCAACACGCCTGATGCACATGTCATCCGACACACACTACTCGATGGAGATCTACGATGACAAATCTCTCGGTATCAAAGGAGTGCGCGGAATGTTCTATCTGAATCGTGACAGAAATGCCACGCAGACAACGCTGAAAGTGATGGTACTGAATAAGATCCGTGTCATCCGTGTTCATGAGGCAGAAAGACAAAAGAGGAAGGCTCTGAGTGAAGAGGCGAAACGTGACTCTGCCCATCGCGAGGAAGGAAGACCGGGAGGCCCACCACCCAACGATCCTCAGGGACGGCCCTTACCGCCTGATGACCGCAGACCCGATGAGCCTCCGGTAGATAGACCGATAGAGGATGGAGACCATCCGGCACCGCCACCACCTCATCATCCTTCCGGTCCTGTTCCGCACCCATTGAAATCCCATGGTACACCGCCGCCACCTCCCGGAGGCAGACCCTTGCCAAGAGAATAAAAATAAATCACGCAGATAGAAGTACAGGGTACTTACCATCTGCGTGATTTTGTTTTGATCCTTTGTCTGTTACCTTGCGGCTACATACCGGTGTAAGGTGGCACGTACGGCACCGTTCCCGGCATAAAGTTCCTTGACCATACCTTCGATCTGTTCTCCCAGACCGGCTTCATAGAGGTCAAGTCCAAACACGTCCTTTCTGCTGTAAAGCTGGTGCAGACAACTGTAGTCTTGGTCTTGTTTCCCTACCTCCAAGGGGGCTACGATAGCCTGTAACTCCTCTAACATCGGATCGGGTGAGGGCTCGAAAGGTGTTCCGTCATCCTTGATGCCTTTCAAATAACGGGCATATCCTGCTAAGGTCAGGGGGATGAGCTGCAGATTACTCATGTCAAGACCACGGGCAATATACTTCTTGATGGTCTCGCCAAAACGTATCGGCAGTTTCTGGGATGTGTCCATGGCGATGCGCTGTGGTGCATCGGGCATGAACGGATTGGGCAGACGGCGGTTGATAACGGCACCAATGAATTCATAGGGATTCAGCACACCGGGATCGGTGACTACAGGCATGGCCTCGATATATCCGATCTTCTGGATGAAATCGCGTAGGTCTTTGTCGGCCATCTCTGCAGAGATCAGGGTATATCCCAGCAGGCACCCATAGATAGACATGGCGGTATGTAAGGGATTCAGACAGGTTGTCACCTTCATCGTCTCTACTTGATCCACGGTCTCACGGGTGGTATAGAGGGCACCGCCCAGATCGAGTGGGGGTCTTCCGTTGGTGTAGTGATCTTCGATGACGAGATATTGCACTTCCTCTGCGTTCACAAAAGGAGCGGTGAAGGTGTGCTTCTCGGTCTCGATATAGTTATTGTCTTCAAAGCCGTCGGCAGCTAACAATTCCTGTACCTTCACATGAGGACGAGGAGTGATCTTGTCGATCATCGACCAGGGGAAGGTGATCTTGGTCTCATCCTTCAGGTAGTCGAGGAAAGCCTGTGGGGCGATACCCTCTTTCACCCAGCGTTCTGCATAGGCAAACACACCGGCCTTCACTTTATCACCGTTGTGTGAGCAGTTGTCCATGCTCTGGATGGTGAGTGGCAGCTGTCCGGCGTTGAATCGTTCCAGCAGAAGGGCTGTCACTTTTCCCATGGCGAAAACAGGTTTCAAGCCACGTGCCAGATCGGCTTCGTTGAAGCTGTAGCCTTTCTCAGTGATGGTGAAGGAGATCATCTGCAGTGACGGGGCACGGAACACCTCTACTAAACGCTGCCAGTCTGGAAACTGAGGATCAGCCTTCAGTGCCTCGGTGACACTGGCGATTACCTTCTTCTCGATGGTTCCTGTAGATTGCAGACTGACAAGGAGTGAAAGGTTATCATACGGTGTGTAGGCTTTGTCGATTACCTCGAAGTCGAAGGTTTCTGCCACAATCACGCCACGGTCGTATTTCCCTGTATTCAGGGCATCGTTCAGGATGGCAGCGGGGAAAGCACGGAAGATGTTTCCTCCTCCGAAGTGCACCCATGTGGGTTCTTCATGTGTCTTCCTGCGTACAGCCTCGATGTTAAATTTGGGAAGCTGGTAGCCCTTCTCTTCCCATTCGTTGGCATTGAACTGGCCATTCAGTATATCTGTAAGTTTCATTGTTTTTCGTTATTACGTTATCTTGATAAATCGTTATAACGTTATATCGTTATATCGTTATCACGATGTTTCGTTATTACGATGTCTCGTTAATCAAAGAATCCGGGTTGTTTGTATTCAATGCCGAGTTCACGGTCAACGGTGGCGAGGATGCCCTGCACCTGTCCGAGGGCGAACATTCTTCCTAAAAGGGTATAGCCGGCATTGTGTCCATGACTTGATTCATCCATGATGCCACCGGGTTGGTCGGTGAAGGTCATACCATGATCCACACGCATGGGCAACTGTGGGTTCTCCTGTTCAAAGATACGGCACAATTCTATCAGGTCTGCCCGTCCTCCTAAGTGTGATGCTTCAGTGAAGTCGCCATTGGGGAAGATATGACAGGAACGCAGATGGACGAAGTGTGTGCGTGATGCAAATTTCTTGGCCATCTCCACCACGTTGTTGTATGCACCTGCCGACAGTGAACCGGCGCAGAAGGTCAGTCCGTTGTGCTTGTTGGGAACAGCATTGAGGAACCATTCGATGTCTTCTTCGGTACGAACGATACGTGGCAAGCCAAGAATCTCAATAGGAGGATCATCAGGATGTACACACATGTTCATGTCGCATTCCTCACAAGTAGGCATGATAGCCTCCAGGAAATATTTCATGTTTGCACGCAGCTGTGCCTTGTCGATTCCCTGATAGAGGGCGAGGAAATCACGGAATTTCTGGATCGGTGCCTCGTCATTCTCACTGAAATTACCCGACACGAATCCCTGTGTCTTGATGATAATGGTCTCTACGAGTTGATGATCCTTCTCGGGTGTCATGGTCTTGGCCAGCTCATCAGCCTCTTTGAGAACGTTACGCCCTTCACCGACACCTTCCGGGAACCTGAATGCGGCCCATTCCTCGCGTGCTCCCTCACGCTTGAGGATATAGATGTCGAAGTAGGCAAACTCTGCGTAGTTGAAGTAGAGGTTCGTGGAGCCGTTGGGGTTTACGTGAAGCAGGTCGGTACGTGCCCAGTCGAGCACCGGCATGAAATTATAGCAAATACAGTGGATACCCTCAGCCGAGAGATTCCGCAGACTTTCTTTATATACTTCAATCTGCTCATCGCGGTCGGGACCGCCATATTTGATGGTTTCTACCACAGGAAGGCTCTCCACCACACTCCAACGCATGCCGTAGCTCTCGATATACTCTCTTAGTTCGCGGATCTTCTCACGAGTCCATACCTCTCCTAAGGGAACATCATGCAGGGCGGTGACGATTCCCTCCACACCGATTTGTTTTAGCATCGACAGAGTGATCTTGTCATTCTTGCCGAACCATCTCCATGTTCTTTCCATATTATTAATTTTTAGCTGTTGATTAAAGTTTCTGACTGTTGACGTGAAAGCCTTATGCTATTCATGGTGGTACGGTTCCCCCTTGATGATGGTACAGGCACGATACAGCTGTTCGGTGAAGATCATCCTGACCATCTGGTGCGAGAAGGTCATTTTGGAGAGTGAAATCTTCTCATTGCCCCGTTGATATACTGATCGTGAGAAACCATAAGGACCACCGATCACAAAGACCAAACGCCTCACTGACTGCTGTTTCTTCTGAATCCATGAGGCAAAATCGATACTACGGAATTCCTGTCCGTGCTCATCCAATAACACCAGCACATCTTGCGACTGTATCTGTCTCAGGATCAATTCCCCCTCTCGTTCCTTCTGTTGCTCCTCACTCAGACTCTTGGTGTTCTTGAGTTCTGGAATGGTGATCAGTTCAAAAGGCATATAATGACCGATGCGCTCCACATAGTCATGGATACAGGCCATGATATGTTTGTCGGTGGTCTTACCCACCAGGATCAGCGTTGTCTTCATGACTGTCAGAGAGAGGGTGCGATAGGATCGTTAATGCTTGTAACTGGCAGGATGCTTTACCTTGTCTTTACAAACAGGACAAAGACTTTCGTCATCGGCGATGCCGTCGTATTCATGTTTCCTCTTGGGGTTCATGGGGAACCATCCTTTCTGTACTCTTTTCTTCTGGGCAAAGAGCTCACCGATGCCCCAGAGAAAAGAGGCACCCGTCACCCCGAGGATAGAGGAAATGACGATTCCTGTTGTCTCCGACTCAAACCAGTTTGGCACGATAAAGGCCAAACTGACACATACCAGTCCGATGACCAGATACACCCACCAGTATTTGGTGCCGGAATAATACTCCTGCTTGATCACCAGCGGATGACAGAGACCGATGATGAGAAAAGTGCATACGGCGATGATTACTCCTGTAAAATGCAGCTCCATGATTAGACGATATACTGGTCACTAATGCTCTTGTTCTCTAAGACACGACGGATGGTGTCGGCGAACATCTCAGCTACAGAAAGCTGTTTCACCTTGGCACACCGCTGGGTATAGGGAATCGAGTCGGTGAAAACGATCTCTTCCAATGCGGAATTCTGCACACGGTCGCTGGCAGGACCGCTCATCACACAGTGACTGGCGCAGGCACGCACACTCTTTGCTCCTGCCTCCATCATGATATCTGCAGCCTTGGTAATGGTTCCTGCCGTGTCAACCATATCGTCGATGATGACAACATTCTTGTCCTTTACGTCACCGATGATCTGCATGGTATCCACCACGTTGGCACGGGCACGGGTCTTGTTACACAACACTAAGGGAACACCTAAATATTTGGCATAGGTATTTGCACGCTTGGAACCGCCCACATCAGGGGAGGCGATCACCAGGTCTTTCAGTTTCAGACTCTGCAGATAGGGAAGGATCACGCCCGAAGCATACAGGTGATCAACGGGGATGTCAAAGAAACCTTGGATCTGATCGGCATGTAAATCCATGGTAATCACACGATCTACACCGGCAACACTCAGCAAGTCGGCTACTAACTTGGCCCCGATGCTGACGCGCGGTTTGTCCTTCCTATCCTGACGTGCCCATCCGAAATAGGGAATAACGGCGTTGATGCTTTTGGCCGAGGCACGTTTGGCGGCATCGATCATCAGCAACAATTCCATGAGGTTGTCGGAACTGGGGAAGGTGCTTTGTACGAGGAATACGTCACGACCGCGGATAGACTGTTCGTAAGATACTGCGAACTCTCCATCAGAGAACTTGGTCATGATCATTTTGCCCAGCGGACATCCCAGGCTCTGGCAGATTCTTTCAGCAAGGTACTTGGTGGCAGTACCGGAGAATACCATAAAAGAGTTTGGATCAATCATATAAATAATATATTTAGAGTCATTATTCTTATCCCACAGCCTTGCGCAGTTTCTCGAAACGGGAGATCAATTCCCTGTAATCCTGTTGATTATGGATATCGAAGCGATTCCAGAGATCACCGCAGATCACCACACCGCCGAAGCCCAGGTCTTTGGCGAACCGGATATTGTCGAGATTCATTCCTCCTAAGGCATAGACATGACGGTCGATGAGTCCTTTCCTGGATGCTTCCTCCAGTTGTCGTTCCGTGAAGGTAGCTTCCGCCTCTTTCTCACTCTGGCTATGGAAGATATATTTCAGGAAGACATATTCAGATTTCTTCTTGGCTGTCTTGAGCATGTCCAGATCCATGCAGGTGCGTGAGAAATGACCACGGTAGCCATCGGGTAGGGGAGCATCGGGAGATTCAATATGAATGCCGGCAAGACCGTATTCACTTTTCAGGTAATAATGGTCGTGGACCATAATCTTGCGATAGCAGTCTTCTGGCAGTAAGGATAGCAGTCGCTCAGCATATATCGGGGCTGATCCAGGCTTGTAAAGATGCAGTCTGTCAAGCCCCTCGTCAAAGAGCGATGCGATGATTTTGTCTTCTTCCACAAAGAATGTGGGCTTTGTCATGAGAACGAGTTTCATTCGTCTTTCCTATTTGTCTGCAAAATTAGGAATTATTTATGAAACATGCAATAGTCTCATGGAAAAATAAGGATTAAAAATGAAAAAATGGGGAATCCCTTGGAAAGAATCTGAGATCATCCCTTTTCTTCGCTTTCCAACCAGTCATCGATCAGCATGCGGGCAATCGACAGTTTCTCGGGGATATGGGGAAGGTGCTCTTTCCTGAACCAGTCACCTGCCGACAGTTCCGAGCGTTGCAGATGAATCTCCCCTTCCTCGTAGTCGGCATGGAATCCCACCATCAGACCGCAGGGATAGGGCCACGGCTGACTGCCGAAGTATCGGATGTTGCGGATGCGGATACCCGTTTCCTCCATCACCTCCCTTTCCACGGCCTGCTCCAATGTCTCACCAGTCTCCACGAATCCTGCTACGAGACCGTAGAAATCGCTTCGGAAATTGTTGGCATGAACGAGCAGCACTTCATCGCCCCGATGGATGAGGACGATGACGGCAGTGGCCAGTTGCGGCCATACCTCCTTCCCGCAGTTGTCGCAGCGTTTGGATATATCGGTGTTCTTATGCATGGGGGCGCCGCAGACACCACAGAACTGCGTGTTCTGATCCCAGTAGAGAATCTCCTGACATTTCCCTGCTTTCAGATAGAGGTGCTTGGGCAGACGGTAATAGGAGGCCCGCAAGCCACACATCTCAAATGCTGGATGGTCGGTCACGGGTGAGTCGATACGGAACGTTTTCACCAGTGCATCCTCAAAGGGAGAGATGTTATGGATGGTTGTCCAGGGTTTTATTTCCACCGGCGGTTCCTCACCTGTAGGGATGGTATAGGAACCGTCGGGAAGTTTCTCAAGGAGGAGATCGGTCTTACAGAATATAAACCAGTATGTTTGCATGTCTATTCACCAAATAGCAGTTTACGGTCACGGGCGATGGCAGGCTCTGTCCATTCAGCAGGAACAAAGCGCCAGTTGTTATTAGGCTTCGGATCCATCACCCCCCCTTTCTCAATTTCTTTCATCAGATAGTAGCGTTGGTCTTTCTCACTGCGGTAGATGATTCTTTTGTCCAGTTCCTCATGAGGAATGCCGGCACCTTTAGTGAGCAGCTCACCGCCGCCGTTACCCCGATAGCTGTTCAACGCCACTTTATAGGTCTTGTGTTCATCGAAAGGCTGTCCGTTGCTCATCCTCAGGATGCGCACCTTCTGTCCATCGGGCTTTGTCACATCCACCTCGTAGTCGATGCCGGCAGCACTGTCGAAGTTGAAGGCAAGGTTCTTGAAACCGAACCGCTGTTGGTCGTTTTTCGCTTCATCATTCAGGAGCATGATATGGTCGTCGGGCGATGTCATGGTGTTCACCCACAGGTCATAGCTCATCTCCAGATGCTTGCGAATCTCCTCACCGGTGAGGTTCATCACGTAGATCTGATTCTCGTATTTATAGAGGTTGAACATATCGGCAACGGTCACATCACCGGCACTGATCTTCGTGTCGAAGGTGAGGGGAGCATTGAAGGAGATATCTGCTCCTGTGATTTGCAGTTGCAGGTTCTGGATGAAGTCACTGAAAGCACTGCTGCCGAAATAGCTGTCACGGGTATAGATGGTGTTCTTGAATTCTCCGATTTTCCTGTTCACGAATGCGTTGACACTGTCGATGTCTGCCTGGAAATGCTTCATGAAACGCTCATCGACAGGCAGTTCAGAAATATTCACCACCTTCCCTGTCACCTGCTTCCCGCGTACCTTTCCCGCCTTCAGCGTTACCTTGATCTCTGCATCGCTCACCATATAGGCATTAGCCGAAGGGTCAAGGCACACTACGAGATCACCCTTGTCGTTTGTAATGATATCCTGATGTTGGATGTGGTCATGACCATAAAGGATGAGATCGAATCCGGGAACTTCCTTCGCCACCTTCAGGGAGGCATCCTCCATGTAATCATCGGTGGTGATGCCCCCTTCCTTTCCTGAGTGGAAAAGACCGATAATGATATCAGCCTGTTCGTTCTTCTTGACATAATCCACCCAGTAGCGGGCACATTGTGTCATCTCCTCAAAGCGCATGCCACTCCACAGACTCTCCTGCAGCCAGTTGGGGATTGCCGGTGTGAGCAAACCGATCACGGCGATGCGGACCCCATCGCGATCAAAGAGGGCATAGGGTGTCACATACGGTTTCCCTGTAGCCGTGTTGATGACGTTCGCACCCAACATGGGACATTTCACCTCGCTGATCCATTTGTCATATACCGCATGTCCTGTCTCCACATCATGGTTCCCCAACGTCTCTGCATCATAACGCATGTAGTTGATCACTTTGGCTGCCACATTCTCGATCTCGGGCTTGACAAAGTTGCAGTAATAGCAGGTGGGCTGTCCTTGTAGGATATCCCCGTTGTCGAACAGCAGCAGGTTCTTCCCATAGATGGCACGGAGGGAATCGACGTAGGTGGAAACTCTTGCCAGTGATCCTTTCTTGGGTTTCCTGTTGATGAAGTCATAAGGGAAGAAACTCCCATGTACGTCACTGGTCTCAATAATTCTCAAGGTTACCGTTTCTGTTGTCTGTGCCATGGTTGAAGTATGACAGCATAATGCCATCAGGCAAAAGATGAAAAATTGTCTCATGGATGCTCTCTTTTAGTCATCATTCTGATTGAAATATTCCTCTAATTCCCTTTCTGCGCTACCGTCGGCGTTCTGTATGTCGCGGATGATCACACCCTGTTCCAACAAGGCGATACGCGGACAGATATCCACGGTATGTGCCAGGTTATGACTGCTGACGAGGATGGTGGCACCCGTCTCTTGGTTATATTCTTTCAGTTTGTGCTTGAGGATATTCTGACTTGAAGGGTCTAAGAAGTTGAAGGGCTCATCGAGGATCACCAGCTGGGGTTTATTTAATAAGGTGGAGATGATACCCACTTTCTGTTTGTTTCCTGATGACAGGTTTCGGATGAGTTTCTTCTGTCCGAGCACCTCTCCTCCCATGAAATGCTCAAAGTCGGCAAGGCGAGTGTCAACCTGTTCCTTCGACATGCCATTCACCTTTCCTACAAAGTAGAAATACTCCTCGGGAGTGAGGAAGTCGATGAGGAATCCTTCATCGATATAGGCACCCGTATAGGCTTTCCAGTCTTCACTCTTCGCAGGACTGACCGTGCGCTCCGTCTCACCGTTCTCCTGTTGGGATGGCGGGAGTGTGATCAGCACCTCTCCCTCATCGGCTTTCAGTAAGTCGAGAATCATTCTGAATAGTGTGGTCTTTCCGGCACCGTTGTTACCTACAAGACCTAACAGATCACCTTTCTCTATGGTGAAGCTGTCGATGTTTACGGCGGTTTTCTCACCAAAACATTTCTTTAAGTTAGTTACCTGAATTTTCATGATCCGTATATATGAAAAACAAGCAGTTCAAGAAGTCTGTTCAACTTCTTGAACTGCCAAAAACCTTATACAATACCACGACCGTGGCACTTCTTGAATTTCTTCCCGCTTCCGCAGGGGCAGGGGTCGTTCGGTCCGGGCATCTTGTCCTTGCGGATAGGTACCCTGTTCACTTGCTGAGCCGTCTCACGGGTGTCTTGCTGGGCAGCAGCCTGCTGATGGCGATCCACCATCTGCTCCTCCTGGATGTCAGCCTTCTGCTCATTGTATCGTTGTGAGCGTTGCTCAGGTGCTGCCTCGCGCACTTCCTGTTGCTGGATCTCCGGAATCTGTCCGCGCATCAGGATACTGGCGATGCGGTTGTTCATCTCATCCACCATGTCGTCGAACAGCTTGGCACTTTCCAACTTAAAGATCACCAGTGGGTCTTTCTGTTCGTAGCTGGCGTTCTGCACACTGTGCCTGAGCTCGTCCAAGGCACGCAGGTTCTCTTTCCAACTGTCGTCGATGACATGCAGCAGGATGCTCTTCTCGAACTCCTTCAGTACGCTCTTCGACTCTGTCTCATAGGCTTCCTTCAGGTTGCATGCGATATTGTACAACCGTTTACCGTCGGTGACGGGAACCATGATGCGCTCATACATCGATCCTTGGTTCTCATAAACCTGCTTGATGACAGGGTTGGCTACCGCCTGGATACGGTCGGTCTTGCGCTTGAAGGCTTCCATGGCTGTCTGGAACGCATTCTCCTCCAGCTCCTCTCGGGGAGCATCGATGAACTGCTGACTTGTAAACGGACATTCCATAGCCAGGATCTTCAGGAAATCCTCCTTACAACCCTCATAGTCGTTGTTCTCGATGATGTTGACCACGCGGTCCCAGATGATGTTGGCGATATCCATTCCGATACGCTCACCCATCAGGGCATGGCGACGTTTCTCATAGACAACGGTACGCTGCTTGTTCATCACATCGTCGTATTCCAGCAGGCGCTTACGGATACCGAAGTTGTT
>DETG01000081.1 GCA_002361535.1 Prevotella sp. UBA3294 | reverse complement strand
CGCATGGCACTCTCCACCCATGTCTCAACGCTGAACTTGGTGTATTGGCTTGGCATTTCTTCCATTTCAATAGCCAGACGTGAGAGTACCCACGAACGCTGAATGGTCATCAGATAGCGCATTCCGAATCCACGTGACGTAGAGTGGAAATCAGCGGCATTCAGCAGATTATTACCCAGATGTCCCATAAACAAACGACCAGAGAAGTCGCAATGGAAGGGTTCTGCCATAAAATCGTATTTTCCGACTTTTTCCATAAACACTTTTGGAGGTTAGGAGAAGCTCAGTTTATTAAGTCTGGCTCTCAGCTGCTCAGCCTCCGATTTTCTAATACTTAGTTTAATCTGGCATGTATTGTCATAGCTCTGCTCCAGTATGCGGGGCTGCATCTCCTTGATGACTCGCATCACATCGTTCATCATCACGTAGGGGAAATCATAGATAACCGTCTCCTCAACCTGACGCGAGATGATTTCGGCATGAGCGATGGCATCGGATGCTGCCTCTCTATAGGCTACAATCAAACCACTTGTACCCAGATTGACACCACCATAGTAGCGCACAACAACAATGAGAATGTCAGTCAGTTCATTAGAATTGATCTGTCCTAAAATTGGCTTTCCGGCAGTAGACGAAGGTTCGCCATCGTCGTTAGCCCTGAAATCCTTACGATCGGCTCCCAACATGTAGGCATAGCACACATGACGGGCATCGTAATATTCCTTTCTATAGTTGGCAAGTAAATCCTTGACCTCGTCAAGGGTCTCTACATGGTGGGCAAAAGCAAGAAATTTACTCCGTTTCTCGGAATAGAATCCCTCACTTGGAGTTGCTATGGTCAGATATTCATCTGTCATCTCTAACACATCGGCAAGGAGCTGCCTTGAACTACGACAATTTGTGTATCACAAGTCCTGACCTCAGTTTCGGCTCAAACCATGTGGCCTTGGGCGGCATGATTTTCCCACTATCGGCGATATCGATAATCTGCTGCATCGATACAGGATAGAGAGCCAGAGCCAAACGCATCTCACCGCTATCCACCCGACGTTTCAGCTCGCCAAGTCCTCGGAGGCCTCCAACAAAATCTATACGCTTGTCGGAGCGCAAATCCTTGATACCGAGAATCTCATCAAGAATCAGACGGCTGGATATGTCGACATCCAACACACCGATAGGATCATTCTTGTCATAGGTTCCGTCCTTGGCCTTGAGGCTGAACCAGTGGCCGTCAAGATAGAGCGAGAACTCATGTAACTCGGCAGGCTTATAGATTTCCGTACCGCGATCAGCTACAATGAAGTTCACCTGCAGAGCCGCGAGAAATTCTTCCGAAGTAAGTCCGTTCAGGTCTTTCACCACACGGTTGTAGTCAAGAATGGTGAGCTGTGATGCCTGGAAGCACACCGCCATGAAATAGTTGTATTCCTCCTTGCCAGTGTGGTTGGGGTTCTGTTGCTGCTTCTCAGCTCCCACCAGTGCTGCTGCAGCTGAACGGTGATGACCATCGGCGATATAGAGTGCCGGCATCTTGGCAAATTCTTCTGTAATAGTCTGCATGTCCTTTTCATCGCTAATCACCCAGAACTGATGACGGAATCCATCCACCGGAGCAATGAAGTCATACTCTGGCTGGGTCTTAACATAGCGCATAATGAGACTATTGAGCACCTCGTTGTCAGGATAGGCGAAAAACACTGGCTCTACATTGGCATCGTTCACGCGGACATGCTTCATTCTGTCCTCTTCTTTATCACGACGGGTGAGCTCGTGTTTTTTGATACGACCCTGCATATAGTCATCCACCGAAGCACCTACGACAAGTCCATACTGAGTCTTTCCGCTCATTGTCTGAGCATAGATGTAATAATGGTCGCTATCGTCCTGAACCAGCCACCCTCTGTCCTGGAACTTCTTGAAGTTCTCCGCTGCCTTTTTGTAGACACGCGGATCGTACTCACTTGTTCCAACAGGGAAATCTATTTCAGGCTTGATGATGTGATAGAGACTCTTCTCGTTGTCGCCAGCCTCTGCACGTGCCTCTTCACTGTTCAATACGTCGTAGGGACGGCTCTCTATTTGCTCCACCAGCTCTTTCGGCGGGCGGATGCCTTTAAACGGTTTAATTGTTGCCATTATTCTTAAAGGTTCTCCTTAATTTGTTTAATCATTTGCTGATATTCATCATCAGAAAGATACACCTTACCGGGATTCATCTGGAACGTTCCTCCATAGTCGGGTCCATCCACGTATTTTGGAGCCAAATGAAAATGCAAATGAGAGAGTTTGTCACTGTAGGCACCGTAGTTGATTTTTTCCGGATGGAAGGCCTTCTGCATGGCACGAGTGACACGGGCCACGTCTGCCATAAAGGCATTTCGCTCCTCATCACTAAGTTCATTGAGGTCGTTTACATGACCATTATAGGCTACCAGACAACGTCCGCGATAGGTTTGCTCCTTGAAAAGGAACACACGGGAAACACTCAAGGGACAGATTTCAATCATCAAATTGTGCAAGGTCTGATTGTTCGTACAGTACAAGCACTGTTTGGGGTCACTTTGCATAGTTCGTTCTTAGTTCGAAAAAAAATGATTAATAGCTATTCTTTCTGCAAAATTAGTGAAAAGGTTCTGAATAACCAAACCCTTTCACAAACATTTGCATCTTACGACCATCTTACAAGACAACTATTCTTGCCATCTTACACAGGAAGTGACAAGACGAAGCGTGCTCCAGGACCGTCGGTTCCACTCTGCGACTCGGCAGATGACACAGTGCCATAGTCGCAGTCAAGTATCACATCACCTCCGAGACGCCGGGCGATGGAACGAGCCACGGTGAGTCCGATGCCAGTTCCTTCATAGTAGCTGTCAAGCTGGACGAACTCTTCAAAAATGTGTTCAGCTTCAGCACGTGGAACACCGATTCCAGTATCCTCAACAGTGAAATGAAGCTGGTTGCCACTCTTGCCTACAATGAGTTTGACACTGCCTTGCTTCGTAAACTTCTTCGCATTGTCCAACAAAAGAGACAATGCACGTGTGGCCTGTAACAAGTTCGTGGTAAGGATGGCCGACTCTGCCTCACCGTCATAACTGATGTCGAATGTGATATGGGTTGCCACAGAAATGCCACTATCCTCAGCTGCCTGTGCTGCTATCTGGAGTGCCGGAACCGTGTCTTTACATTCGATGACAGCCAGACT
>DETG01000011.1:2480-39176 GCA_002361535.1 Prevotella sp. UBA3294 | reverse complement strand
CCGATATGAGTTCCATGTTCTCGGGCTGTAGCAGCCTTACAAGTCTTGATCTGAGGGGTTTCGATACAGGACAGGTGACAGATATGAGCAATATGTTCAGCGGATGCTCGTCGTTGAAAACAATAAGAGTTGACGAGGGCTGGAAAACCAGCAACGTAACGTCAAGTGATTGTATGTTCGATGGATGCCAGAGTCTCATTGGAGGCAATGGCACAAGGTATAGTGATATGGGAGTAGCCGATAAGACCTATGCCCATATTGATGGAGGCGATGATGGACAGGGTTATTTAACCGGTAAGATAGCGTATGCCGTTTATAACAGTGGCAGCTATTATCTAACCTTCTATTACGATGACAATAATCTTAACAGACAATCTGAAGGTACAGTTTACACTTTAGGAAGACGAACATGGACTGCTTATACTGTAGAAACCGCTGAGTTTAAGCCCTCTTTTGCTGATTACAAGCCTACTTCTACTTCTGGTTGGTTTGAGAATGTCTCAAGACTTTATGAGATTAAAGGTCTGGAGTATCTGAACACCAGTGAGGTGACCGATATGAGTTCCATGTTCTCGGGTTGTAGTAGCCTTGTAGAACTCGACTTGTTGGGTTTCGAAACAGGTAAAGTGACGGATATGAGCAATATGTTCAGCGGATGCTCATCATTGGTAACCATTATTGTTGGCGATGGATGGAATACCAGCAGCGTAATGGAAAGTAGTAGCATGTTTGAAAGATGCAGTAATATCATTGGAGGCAATGGCACAAGGTATAACGCTGGTTTTACTGACAAAACCTACGCCCGTGTTGATGGAAGAGGAGGACAAGGCTATTTAACCGCCAAGCAGGCGTATGTTGTCTATGACAGTTTCGCTAAGATACTTACCTTCTATTACGATCTTGATATTTCTAAGAATAATGGGTCTCCTGTAGGACTTAAAACATGGGGATTTGATATAGATCGCGTGGAGTTCACCCGCGCCTTTGCTGATTACAAGCCAACTTCCACGTCCCATTGGTTTGAGGGTTGCTCGAATCTTTCTTCAGAATCTATAGATGGCTTGCAGTATCTGAACACCAGTGAGGTGACCGATATGAGTTCCATGTTCTCTGGCTGTAGCAGCCTTACAAGTCTTGACCTGTCTGGTTTCGATACAGGTAAGGTGACGGATATGAGCAGTATGTTCTCTGGATGCTCATCATTGGTAACCATAACCGTTGGCGATGGTTGGACTACTGGCAGTGTGACATCAGACTACGGTATGTTCGATGGTTGCCAAGAGCTCAAGGGAGGTAATGGTACGGTGTATAATGCAAGTCACACCGATCAGACCTATGCTCGTGTCGATGGCCGGGATGGTCCTGGTTATTTAACTGCTAAGGAGGGCATTGCAACAGGTGTTGGTTCTGTAGGTAATGGATTGTCTTCTGCCGATGCTCCAATGTTCAACCTGCAAGGACAGCGCGTGAACGACAGCTACAAGGGTGTCGTCATTCAGAACGGACGGAAGGTGCTGAAGAAGTAGTGACACCATTATTATATACATGCGAATCCGCATAGAACTAATCCTTTGTTGTCTGCTTGCTGCGCCCACCATCTGGGCGCAGCAAGAGCAACAGAATTTGTCCGAAGATCAAGGGAACAGTTGTCCTGTGGTTCAGATCCCAGCAGAGCGGTTGCCTGACATGAATACTGCACGGGCTGGTCATTCCACGCTGTTTGTCAATGGCGAACTGATGGTCATTGGCGGACATTCCAACGGCTTTGTCTCTACTTCTACCGCTGAGTATTTTAGCGGCGGAAGGTGGAAACAGTTGCAGATGGTGTATCAGCATGACGATGGCTTCGCCCTTCCCCTGCAATCGGGAAAGGTTCTGATTGGGGGCGGTCATGAGAAGAACTTGGGTATAGGACAGAGCTTCGAGGTGGAGATGTACGACCCTGCTACTCACTCCTTCGAGGGCTTCGGCTGTCTGGCCAAGAGACGCAGTCTGGCGAATGCCGTGGAGATAGACAGCGGTCAGGTGGTGATTGCCGGCAACTGGTATCATGACGACGGCATCGAGATGTTCAACGGCAAGGATTCTTTCTCTTTCGTCAAGGAGGTGAAGGTGCCTCGATGCTCGCCTTATCTGTTCCGTACGTCCGATCATGATGTGTTAGTGATTGGCAGAGTGGGAACGAAAGGGGAGGCGGTAGACCGAACCTTGGTGGACCGTCTTCGCGGTGGACCCTTTCATGTTCCGCTGTTGGCGACGTGGCATCTGCTGGAAGATGACCTGCATACACCTGTCAACTGCTGTTTCATTGGCGATGATGCAAAACAATCTTACAGATATTTACTGCCTGTAACCGATGGCGATGGACGGATTGCTATTATCGAAGTGAACGATACGGTGTTCTCTCTCCTGCCCACTGCCACAGACGTTCCGACGAAAGGACCGTGGGGAAAGATTCATTACGCAGGGATGGTGATGGCCCATCGGCAGACCCAGCGGGCTTATCTTGCCGGATTCGATGAGGATTACTTCAACAGGGAGAACGATTCCACCCGTCTGTACCTGCTCTGCATCGAGTATGCCGAGAAGCCCTGCAAGCTGACTCTCTATCATACCGACCCGCTGACGGAGGTGGGCTTCGGCAACTTTATTATCAACAACGACGGGAATATCGTACTGACAGGAGGGATGTTGCCGAAACAGAACTATAACTATACGCCATCAAAGGCTGCCTATCTGCTGATGGTGAGTGGGAAGGATGCACTCGCCAGTGGTAGGAAGATAAGTTGTTGGGGGTGGCTTGCTTTGGCGTTGGTGGTGGGTGTTGCAGCGGTGCTGGTTGGGTGGTTACGGAAAAGAAAAGGAAAGATACAGTCCCCACCTCTCGCAGTCTCTCCCCCTCGGGGGAGTCGGAGGGGGCCTGACACAAAGGATGAGGAAGCCCTGATGCAGCGCATCTGTCAACTGATGGAGAGTGAACAGCCCTACCTGAACAAGAACCTGAAACTCTCCGACTTCTCCCTGCAGTTAGGTGTCAACAAGAACTATGTGTCGGCATGTATCAATAGCCAGCGTGGATGCAGCTTCTCCCATTTCGTGAACACCTGCCGTGTGGAGCATGCCAAGAGGTTGCTGCACGAAGAGCCCGGCATCCCATTAGGCAAGCTGGCCGACCGCTCGGGCTTCTCGTCAGAGACATCCTTCTTCCGTGCGTTCAAGACGATTACGGGGAAGACGCCGAGAGAATGGTAGACTCCCGGCACTGTTTTACTTTCAAATCATACAAATCTACTCCCAAATCATACAAATGTTACGTCGTTGTATGATCTGGGAGTCGTTGTTTTTACCTATTTATTATCTTTGTAGCATCATAACCGAGTATTCACTAAAAAAACATAGAATGATGAGAACAAAGATTTTACTAATGACTGTCCTCCTGATTGGGGCACTGAAAGGAGTGGCACAGAACGATGTGGCCATTGCCACGTTGCAACATGGTGATAATGTAAGTGTGTTCAAAGGACCGGGAGCTCTGGCCAATGCTCATGCTGCCGCCGATGAAGCTGGAGGTGATGTGATCACACTGAGCGAAGGAACATTCACTGCTATCACCATCACCAAGCCGGTTTCCATCTATGGCATGGGATACCAGAAGGATACCGAAGCAGGAACCCTGCTGACGAAAATATCAGGTGACCTAACTGTAGGAAAAACAGATAAAACCACGTTGGCCAACGTACACCTCGAAGGTTTCTATTTGGATGGACAGTTGAAAGTTGGCGGTCAGTATAATTCAGCTCCTTTGGAGAATTTACGCGTAGTCAAGGTCTTGGCTCAATCCATGTTTGCCCAAAGCACCAGTTCGAACACAAGTTTTGACCAGTGTGTTATTATGGGGTCATTCGATTGTGGTACTGCTGGAGAAGCTAACGGAATATACGATTTTTATTTCAATAATTGTATCATGAGTAGAGGAACTTTTAAAAATTATAAGATGGCCTCCAGTTCCATCGTGTTAGATCATTGCATATTCTGTGCCCTTCGGACGGAAATATATAATGGGTCACCGTTCTATAACTCACATACTGATGTTCTGACACTCAAGAATTCCATTTATATGAAAGCATCTGGATCGGGAAGCTCCTACGGATGGCCTACCGGAAGCGATATCAAGGGATGTATATCCGACTTAGCCATTTCCGGTTTCGAGAACTGCTATCAGGTGGCATTGACGGACATCTTCGCAGACGGCACGGATGGAGCCTATTCCTCTGAACGCACTTATGTACTGAATACAGATCATTCTTCCGAATGGATTGGTACTGACGGCACGCAGATTGGCATCCATGGGGGCAACGGATGGAGCAAGGTGCCCAGTACGCCGGTGGTGAAGAACCTGAGTGTTATGCCAAGTGGCACGAGCCTGAATGTGACATACCAGGCAGAGGTGAGGTAGAAGCCCACCCCAACCCTCCCAAAGGGAGGGGGTATGAAATGAATCATAAAAAGATAATGATATGAAAGGAATTAGATATTTATTCATGATCGCGGCTACAGTAGTCTGTGGGGCGACATGGGGACAAGACAATGAAGAGCCGGTGACGAAGAGCATCGTGGAGCGGGAGTATTGGTTCGATAACAATGTCAGTACGCTGCAGACACTTGATGCGGCGACGACAGCCGTTGATATATCAGCCCTTTCCCAAGGGTTGCATGCTTTCTCTCTGAGGGTGAAGGATTCGGAAGAACTGTGGAGCAGTGCGATGACCAAATATTTCGTGAAGAAACCCACGCCGACCTCTGCCGATGTGGCTGCCTGCGAATATTGGTTTGATAACAAGGTGGAGAACCGGAAAGCGCTAAGTGAGTCGGTGGCTGTGGTGGATCTGACAGGACTGCCACAGGGTCTGCATGCTTTTACCATGCGGGTGAAGAACGATGCTGGTGTGTGGAGCAGTACGATGACGAAGTATTTCATCGTGCCTGGAGCTGCAATGATAGAAGGCGGCCTGACCGTCTCGCGCTACCTGTACTGGATCGATGATGACGAGGTGGTGAAAGGAACACTGTCTTCACAGAGTGACATTATCGCCATTGATATCAGCTCCGTTCCCGATGGCGAGCACACCCTGTCGTGGATGGTAGGCGACTCGAAGGGCACATGGAGTACTGTTTATACTGAAGCCTTCGTCTATGACAACCCCCTGATGATCAAGACGGGGATCGATGGGGTAGGAACCGATGACCAGGAAGAGGAAACCTACGACTTGCAAGGTCGCCGGGTGAAGACGGTTAAGAAAGGCATCTATATCATCAACGGAAAGGTGGTGGTGAAATAAAATCGTTTTTGTTTTGCTTTTCTCTCACTTCTTTGTACCTTTGCGCTCAAAATAGAAACGGACGATGAGAGGAAAAGATAAAAGAGATAAAGGAATGCCCCGTGTCGGTAGGACATGGGGCATCCGTATTGGCATACTATTAGCTCTGGTGGGAGCATGGACAACCGTTCAGGCTCAGATGCCCGTGGATGACGGTACGCTGACCTTGCGCCCCATGTTGCAACAGTTGGGTGATCGACTGTTGAAAGGAAAGCAGGGGAGCATTGTGGCTATCCGTCCGGAGACGGGTGAGATCCTCTGTCTGACAACGAACTCAGCTCATGGCAGCGACGTGTCGTTGGCCATTGCCACACCCTATGCACCGGGATCTACCTTCAAGACAGCACAGGCACTGATGCTGCTCTCGGAGGGTATCGTTACCGCAGAGACCACCGTGGACTGTACCAACGGGTTCACCGATGGGAATATCCATGTGGGATGCCATCAGCACCGTTCGCCATTAGCACTGCCTGCCGCCTTGGCCGTGTCGTGCAACACTTGGTTCCTCTCTTCGTTTATGTCGATGCTGAACGATGATTTCGTGTATGAGAACCAGGAAGAGGCCATCACCGTATGGAACGACTATATGCGGAGCATGGGCTTGGGGGGTGCTCTGGGAGTGGATATCCCCGGCGAGAAAGGCGGACTGGTGGCGAACGTGAACTATCTAAACCGTCGGTATAAGGAGGGATGGAATGCACGTACCATTCTGTGGGCGGGTATGGGACAGGGAGATATCACTATCACACCTTTGCAACTGTGTAACTTAGCCGTGACCATTGCCAACCGAGGCTTCTTCTATACACCGCATATCCATCGGGGAACAACGGAGAAGCCGTTGGCGCAGCGTTACCTGCGACGGCACACAACCAAGGTGGCACCTGATGCCTACGCACCAGTGATTGCAGGAATGCGTAAGGCCGTGGAGAACGGTACATGTTCCAGCATCAATACCACTTATCCCATCTGTGGGAAAACGGGAACGGTGGAGAACGCAGGGAAAGATCATTCTGCCTTTATCGGCTTCGCACCGATGAACGATCCGAAGATAGCGGTGGCTGTGTATGTGGAGCATGGTGGCTTCGGAGCCGATCTGGCCGCACCGATGGCAGGACTGATCATTGAGGCCTATCTGAAAGGCTCCCTCTCCGCAACGTCACAGGCAAAGGCTAAGCGGATAGAGGGAAAGACCACCCTTCAATTGAACTGATTTTTCAAAATGACGCTTTTCGATAATTCGATTATTCGATATAACGTTATAACGATATAACGATATAACGAAATATCGATTTCCTGAAATAACGATATTCCGAAATATTTTCAACAGAACAAAGAAAAATCGAATTTTTCTTTGTTCTGTGCTCACTAATCCGTATCTTTGCATCACGAAATGGATTCTTGAATCAATCAAAACAATTAGTTATGAAAGAAGTAAAAATCATCTTGATGGCTATCGTCATCTCTGTGTTAGCATCATGTGGGACAACCAGTACGGTGCCTGTTACCGGAAGAAAACACAAACTGAGTGTGAGCGATGAGTATGTGCTCAGTCTGAGTACCCAGCAGTATGCACAGTATATGAAACAGGCCAAGGCTTCTACCAACGCTACGAACACCGCCTTGGTGAAACGGGTGGGACAGCGCCTGGCAACAGCCGTGGAAACTTATCTGAAGAACAACGGCTTCGCCAACGAGGTACAGAACTTCGCATGGGAGTTTAACCTTGTGCAGAGCAATGAAGTGAACGCTTTCTGTATGCCCGGCGGAAAGATCGTGGTGTATGAAGGGATCCTGCCCGTCACGAGGGATGAGGCTTCGTTGGCCATCGTGTTGGGCCATGAGATCGCTCATGCCGTGGCTAAACATTCGGCAGAACAGATGACAAAAGCCAATAACTCCAGTACACTGGTGCAGATCGGCGGAGCCGTGGCACAGGCGATGGGCGTAGGACAGACGGCTACACAGTTGGGAGCGGCAGCCCTGTCGCAAGGTCTGTCTCTGCTGAACCTGAAATATTCTCGCGATAATGAGAGTGAGGCCGATCACATGGGACTGGTATTCGCTGCTATGGCGGGATACGATCCGCAGGTGGCCGTGTCGTTCTGGCAGCGTATGTCGGCAGGATCATCCAGTCAGACAGCCGAGTGGCTGAGCAGTCACCCCTCTGACGAGAAGCGTATCGCCGATATCCAACGCCACATGCCGGAGGCTTTGTCATACTACAAGCCTGCGGGAACTACGACGACCGCCAAGAAGAGTACGAAGGCTACGAAGACGGTGAGTGTGTCGTCGCTGAAAAAGAAAAAGTAAGAAAGACTTTACTGAAAAGGACGTGGTATGGGTTTCTTCCGACTGCTTATCGCTCCTCCCCGTCCCTCTGCACTGACGGACATGCCGGCTACGGTGAACCGCTTCCTGTGCAGGAAGGGATATACGGCGATTACGCTCTTCGGACAGCTCTTCACCCGGGAGGAGGCTTCGGCTGAACGACTGAACAGAAAATACGATGCTCTGAAGAATCATGAGATGATCCACCTGCGACAGGCACAGGATACGGGGAACTCCTGGTATCGTTTCTACCTGCGGTATATGTGGTACTCGCTGCTTGCCCTGCGCTTCTTTCGGAAACAGCGCAATGCGGCCTATTACCTGAACCCCTTCGAGATAGAAGCTTACGGACACATGTTCGACCTGCACTATCTTGACCGTACGGGGGGGAAGGCTTCCGAATGGCGGAAATTTGCCAAGATGTCATTGGCAGCACGGCTGCGGTATATCCGTAAGAACAACATCGGACTATAAGGAAAAACCCACAAAAAGAACACTTTGCAAACTTTTGCGAACCGTTTTTTTATTTGCGAATTATTGCGAACCCGTTTTCTTGGCGGGTTCGTTTTTTTGTCTTATCTTTGCATCAAAATCATTGAGGAAATGGATCAGATACTGTTGACGATATTGACACAGCGAGAATTGTTTCTCCTCGTTCTGGGCACTATCACCTATGTGGCCTTATTCGTAGTAGCCGTGCAGAACAGTCGGAGGAAAATCCTGATGTTAGAGGAACGACTTAAAAAGGTACGTGCGATGCAGGAGGAACAACAGGCACAAGACCGGCAACATATCGAGGCCAACAAAAAGAAGATGGCTGAGCTGGAGAGTCTGATAGAGAAACTTGATGATGAGAACTCCATGCTGCGGCTGGAACTGGAAGAGAAAAAGGCTCGCCTTCTATATAATAATAAGGTGGCGATGATTGAACGTGAGAAACGTCGGCAGGCCGAGACCATCATCTTCGGTTCCGATATCTACCAGCGGATACAACGCTGCATCGATCAAGGAAAGAGTCTGACACAGACAGACTGGAAGGAACTGATGCAGTTGGTGGATAGTATATACACTGGGTTTACGGAGAAGTTGTACAGCCTTTACAGCCTGTCTGCACAAGACTACAACGTGAGTCTGCTGACCAAAGTACGTATCCCACCGAGGGACATCGCCGTGCTTACGGCCCATTCCAAAGAAAGTGTGGCATCTACGCGGAGCAGACTCTATCAGAAAGTGTTTGGAAAGAAAGGATCCTCGAAAGACTGGGATGACTTCATCATTGGACTCTAAGATCAATAATATTAATTATCAAATACGAATGGATATGATTGAATACTTATCACAACACTTATGGCAGATGTGGGCGGTGGTTGCTGTGCTCTGCCTGATCCTGGAACTCACGGCAGGTGACTTCTTTATCATCTGTTTCTCTATCGGTGCCGTGTTCGCTGCTGTCAGTGATCCACTCGGACTGGGTTTCTATTGGCAGATTATCGTTTTCGCTATCTTCACGCTCCTGAGCTTGTATTTTGTCCGACCCTTCGCCTTGCGCTATCTCCATAAGAACGAGGAGAACCGAGTGAGCAATGCCGATGCACTCATCGGACGACGGGGCAGGGTGGTGGAAGCCATTGAGGCAGGAGGCTTTGGCCGCGTGGCTATTGATGGTGACGTATGGAAGGCCACAGCGAATATCCATGAGACGATTCCTGTTGGTGCCTATGTCCGTGTCATCGGACGGGAGAGCATTATCATCACCGTAGAACCAGCCAACAATTGACAGTAATTCTTTTTTTAACAACTTAATAGATGTAATATGGACATTATGACTTATGTACTGATAGCCATCGTAGTATTGGTGGTTATCATCGCCAAGAAGGCACTTGTGATTATCCCTCAGTCGGAAACCAAGATTATTGAGCGTCTGGGAAAGTATTTTGCCACGCTGAATCCGGGTATAAACATTATTATCCCGTTTATCGATCGTGCTAAGGACATCGTGGTGTTGAACCGTGGCCGCTATTCTTACTCTAACACGATTGATCTGCGTGAACAGGTGTACGACTTCCCCTCGCAGAATGTGATTACAAAGGATAATATCCAGATGGAGATCAATGCTTTGCTGTACTTCCAGATCGTGGATCCTTTCAAGGCAGTCTATGAGATTTCCAACCTGCCGAACGCTATCGAAAAGCTTACACAGACTACGCTGCGTAACATCATTGGTGAACTGGAACTGGATGAAACCCTGACTTCGCGTGATACCATCAACACTAAACTGCGCGCTGTGTTGGATGATGCTACTGATAAGTGGGGCGTGAAGGTGAACCGTGTGGAGCTGCAGGACATTGTTCCGCCGGCAACGGTGCTGAACGCCATGGAGAAGCAGATGCAGGCTGAGCGTAATAAACGTGCGCAGATCCTGACATCAGAGGGTGAGAAGGCTGCCGAGATCCTTGCATCGGAAGGTGAGAAGACTGCCATGATCAACCGTGCAGAGGCTGCCAAACAGCAGGCTATCCTCCATGCTGAGGGTGAGGCTCAGGCACGAATCCGTAAGGCTGAGGCCGAGGCAATAGCTATCGAGAAGATTACCGAGGCAGTGGGTAAGAGTACCAACCCGGCAAACTACCTGTTGGCACAGAAGTATATCCAGATGATGGAGGAACTGGCTAAGGGTGACAAGACCAAGACGGTCTATCTGCCATACGAGGCTACCAACGTGATGGGCTCCATTGGTGGTATCAAAGAACTGTTCAAGGGGGAATAATGATCCCTTGAACAGTCCTTGCACGAATTACATTTCTTTGAAAGCGGCTTGAATGTCAGCACGGGTGATCTCAATCAGTTCCTCGTTGCTGACATTCTTTGTCTTGGAGAGTCGGTTTGCCTGGCACTGGATGGATTTCTCAAAGAGATTGCGCACATAACGGGCATTGCCGAAATTGCGGTCTTTGTTCTTCACCACATTTTTCAGTTCTTCTTGTAACAAACTGGCTGCCTCTTTTGTAATGGTGTATTCGTTCTTGCGAAGATAGAGACGGAAAATCTCGTAAAGCTCTGTCTCATTGTAGTCGGGGAAATTGATGTAGCGGTTGAATCGTGACTGGAGCCCTGGGTTTGTGTCAATGAACTTCTTCATTTCATTGGTGTAGCCAGCCACGATGACCACTAACTTGTCACGGTCATCCTCCATGCGTTTGAGCAGGGTGGCTACGGCTTCTGCACCATAGTCTTGGGAACTCTCACTTTGGGTGAGGGCGTATGCCTCATCGATAAACAATACACCATTGAGTGCTGAGTCGCAGACGGCATTGACACGAGGGGCTGTCTGACCCACGTATTTGCCGATCAGACCGGAGCGGTCTGTTTCTACCAGATGGCCTTTCTTTAAGATACCCAAGTCTTTATAGATACGTGCTACGATACGGGCCACGGTGGTCTTGCCAGTGCCCGGACTGCCCGTGAACACCAAGTGGTAGCTGAGCTTCGGACTTTTCAGTCCTTTCTGCTCACGCATTTTCTGCACTTTGACGAAGTTTGCCAAGGATCGTACCTCTGATTTGACCGATTCCAGTCCGATCAGTTCGTCGAGTTCCTTATAGGGATCGCCTTCCATGGGTTTGTTTACTACCATGCTGTCTTCTGCCTCGCTGCCTTCGGAACGATCATTACGGTTCTTGAAAATGTATTTCCGTCCACTAACATCACTGCCGTCATCCTCTTCATCCACCGCAATAACCCGATCGCTTTCGGAACTGCTTTCATCTTCAGCAGAGCCAGCGACCATGGTGAGTATGCCAAAAAAGATAAACACTGCACAGACAGCTACGATAATGATCGTGAGCTGCTTTCCTGTAAATTTCTCGTTTAGATTCATATTTGTTCGTTTTGAGTGAGTAGCCAGATATATAGAAGGCAGGGCACCATGTAGCATGCCAAGTCGAGCCAGTCGAATGTTCCTCGCAGCAGTCCGGTTGATTGTAACAATTCCGAGAAGGCTCCTATCAGGGGAATCATGCTGCCGACCAGTAGCCGGGTTTTGAGGGAATACCCTTGAAGAAGGCTGTCTGTAACCAGGATATAAGCCAACGCCCACAGTCCGTTGGGCAGACAATACACGACGAATTCACACGGATGCCAGTTGGTTGCCGTCTTTCTTACCTCATAGATGACAGGTGTAAGGCCCAACCATGCTGTTACCCGAAAGAGTAGTAAGGTGGTGGGACGGAACAACAGATAGATCAGTCCTCCCGTCAAAAGTAAGACCACACTGAGGGTTTGTTTAAGTCTTGGTGCCATTTTCCTGTTTGTGGGTACAAATATACGATTTTATTTTCATTTATTCGCGAAATAAACAAAATAAATCTTCCAGTTGCCGTTTTCTTTGCATTGTGCTCGTTTATCCGTACCTTTAACTTCGTTGAAAGTACTTTCACTCGACAATGCAAAAATAAAGGATTTTTCTTTGCATTGTGCTCGTTTATCCGTACCTTTGCAAAAGATGCTGTATGTGCCTTATGGGTCTGTTCTATAGAGGTCATCAGCATCATTAAACGACTTTTGACTGAAACGGTATGATGAAAGTATGTATTGTAGCTGGTGCGCGCCCAAACTTTATCAAGGTAGCACCCCTCATCCGTGCCATCCAGCGCACGGAGGGAATCAGTGAGCAGCTGGTCTATGCGGGATGTCCTGATGATCCTACCCTTGAGGGGACATTGTTCGACGACCTGCAGATCCCACATCCGGATGTTTTCCTTGGGGTGGATAGTGAAAGTCTTAGTGAGATCACCGGTCGGGTGATGAGTGCTTTCGATCATTACATCGCTGAGCATCCTGCCGATGTGGTTGTCGTGGTGGACGATCTTGCTTCAACCATGGCGGCAGCGATCGTTACCAAGAAACGTGGAATCTGTCTGGCACATCTGGTGGCCGGTACCCGCAGCTTCGACATCAAGATGCCGAAAGAGGTGAACCGACTGGTTATCGATGGCTTGTCAGACCTGCTCTTCACGGCAGGCATCAGTAACAATAGCATCACCAACCGTGAGGGAGCGGAACAAAGCAGGGTCTATAGGGTTGGGAATATCTTGATCGATAATCTGCGATTCAACCATGACCGTTGGCAGCGTCCTGCCATCATGGACGAATTGCAGTTAGAAGAAGGTAAGTATATCGTCTTCACCATGAACCGTAAGGCACTATTAGAGAACAGGGAGAACCTGAAGAAGATGCTGGATGCAATGGCAGAAGTAGGAGAGGGACAGGCAACAAGAATACCCATTGTCGCCCCGCTCAGAGGATTGGCCAAAGAGGTCGTTTCCTCCCTCGATCCTCATTTCATTGACGCTGCCTCCATCGCTTCACTCTCGTCCATCGGCCTTCCTCCTTCCTCCATTCTCCTTCCTCCCTTACCTTATTTGGAGTTTGGCTATCTCACCACCCATGCCATGGGTATCATCACGGATAGTGGTAATGTGGCAGAGGAGGCTACGTTCAACGGCATTCCCTGCATCACATTGAACAGCTATACCGAGCATATCGAGACGGTGAAACAAGGAACGAATGTGCTGGTGGGCGAAGATGCTGATCTGTTGTCTGCCGCCCTGCACGACATGGTGGGCGGAAACTGGAAGAAATGCAGTGTGCCCGATCGATGGGATGGTCGTACGGCAGAGCGTATCGTGCAGATTCTAAGAGATACCGTAATCACAAAATAACGATATTAAGACACTATAACTCGAACTGGGCTACAAGCGGCAGATGGTCGCTGTAGCCCTTGTTGTATTTATACCCCCGGTAGTTTCTTCGGGGCATGACCCCTCCGTATTGCTCATCTTCTTCTAACAGGAAAGGCGCATCATTGATGATACATTGCCGGAACGCATGGAGGATATGGCCTCCCACGAAGATATGATCGATGCTCTCCCACTGTCCTTGGTATTTGTAGGTCCCCTTTGCTCCATGACTGCCCCGTGCCGCTTGCGAGACATTCATCAACTGGTGACCGCGAAGGATTTCAAGAGCTTTACTGTCATAAGGGTCGTTGAAGTCGCCTGCCACCACAATACTCGCTTCTGGCGAGTTGTTACGGATGGAGTCGATGGTCTGACAAAGCCGGTTGGCCACAGCCATACGGTGAGGACGTGTAACCCTTTCACCGCCATACCGACTGGGCGCATGAACGACAAAGACATGCAGGGTGTCACCGTTGATCAGTTCGCCGCAGACATAAAGAATGTCACGAGTAGGACGCATCTCTTTCAAAGGAGGGATGCGAAGGGGGTAGTGGCGGATCATACGAAAGGAAAACGGACTGTACAACAAGGCGACATCAATGCCACGCTGGTCAGGACTGTCGGTCATCACATATTCATAACCAGCTTTGCGAAGTAGGGAACGGCGGGTAAGGTCGGTGAGGACGGTGTCGTTCTCCACCTCGCATAAGGCAACAAGATCGGGAAGAGCCCACCCGTTACCATCCTCCCCACATGAGATAATCTCTTGAGCAATATGGTTCAGTTTGTTCCAGTAACGGGTGCGTGTCCATCGTTTCAGGCTTTCCGTCGTATATTCTGTGTCATCTTTCACACTGTCTTTCTGCGTGTCGAACAGGTTTTCAGTGTTCAGTTCTACCAGTGTGAATATTCCAAGTATCAGATAGGTCAGGGGCATCATGGTTTTTCTATAAGGATATCGCGTTTTACGTTATTGCGTATCTTGGTGAGATAGGCTTTCATGCCTTCAGCATCTTTGTTGTCGATGACCTCTAACAACTCCTTCAGTTCTGTGCGGATTTGGGAAACCTGACCGCTGGTGTAGGGGTTGAAGAGGATTTCCTGTAGCAGATAGTCATCTTCGTTGAGCACCCCCTTGGCAATCTTCATGTGACGTTTGAACGTCGTGCCCGGTGCATCCTGGTGTTTCATCACGGCGGCGAAGACAAAGGTGGATACAAAAGGAATGGACAGGGAGTAGGCAACGGTCTTGTCGTGCTCCTCGAACGTATATTCGTAGATGTTCAGTCCTAACTTCTGATACAGGTCTTTGAAGAAGATACGTCCCATGTAGTCACCTTCGCTGATGATAATGGCATTCTCTTCACTCAGCTGCTGGAGGTTGGCAAAGGTAGGACCGAACATCGGGTGTGTGGAGACATAGCGCATCCCTGTGCTCTCGTAATACTCCTTTAAGTCGGTCTTCACACTGGCGATGTCGCTGATGATGCACTCCTTAGGCAGGTAAGGGATCACCTGTTCAAATACGGGAATGGTATATTTTAGGGTCACGGCATTGATGGTGAGCTCGGGCTGGAATGCCTTGATCTCTTCCAGTTGTGTGAAGCGCTGACAGTTATAGGTGAAGCGCATACGCTTCGGGTCTCTCTCATAGACTGCCACTTCATGGTCGAAACTCAGCAGGTCGAGGAAGAAACTTCCCATCTTACCTGCTCCAAGTACTAATATTTTCATGATTACAATTTCTATTTACAGATTTTGCATATATGATTATCGGGGGGTACGGGGGACGAAAGGCGGGGGTACGACACGTCATCTCGTCCATCGTTCTCTCGTTATCAGGGCAATGGCCTTGCGTGCCTCGTCGCTGATGGCGGGGATGTTGTGCTGACGCTCGTATGTCTCCAGCTCGTTGAGCGGCATGTGCCACATGTTCTGTGTGCTACTCAGGGCATTGATGTCCTTACGTTTTTGCTTGAACTCTTCGTCGGTCATGTAGCCACGGTCGGTTACCCAGGCCTCCACGATGTAGGTCTCGTGGCCTTTGCTGCCTTCGTGCTCCCAGTGGTTGAGCGACATGACGTAGTCTTCTCTGCCCACCTGCCCTTCGTCGTTAATCCTGAACACTTCTACATACTGGTAGGCGTAATTCTTGTCCTGCCGTCTCTTAAGCAGTTTGTCCTGGCCGTTGCGTTCGTTAGCATACATCTGTGCTTTGGCACCATCGATGGTAATGGTGCTCAGGCCGTTGGCATGAACGAGCTTACCGACGGTCTCGCGTGGATTGACAATCTTCCAGCAGTTCTCGCCGTCGGCCTCCTTGTTAATGTAATACCTCTTCTCCCATGTGCCGTCGGTGAGACACTCTTCGCCGGGTTTCGTTCGGATGGCACCCTTGGCCATGTCCTCGGCTCTCACTTTCCACCAAGAAACGTCCTTGAGGTTGAATACAGCGGTGGCATAGTCGGAAAACTTCACGCTCTCTTTCTTCTTCTGCACGTCCCATGCGTAGGGCACGATTCCGGCCACGAAGGTGCGCAGAGAGTCGTCAACGTAGGCATAGAAACGATAGTAGAGTTCGGAGTAGATAAGGGGCTTGGGCTTGATGACGAGCTCGTTGAGCGAGAAGTCGTTGTCGTCCATCGTGACGCGCCCGTCGGTGAGGCTGTCAACGTTTACCCTTTTGGCCTTATAGGCCACATGGCTGATGGCCACGGTGCGCGCTCCCTTGATGTCTGGCAGCACGCCGTGCATGTCGGTGATTCCGATGAGCACACCGTTGGCATCAGTGACACTGGCCAGTGCAATGCCCATTCCATCTTTGTCGGTTACTTGAATTCTCTGAGCCTGTGCTATCATGGCACAGCAGAGTAAGGCGGCGGTAATCAGAATCTGTTTCATTTTAAGTTAGGATTTATTATTTGTTGATGATTTCCATTTGCTGACGGACACTCTCTTGGTGAACGGCTTCGAACACCACTTTCACGAATTCATCGTCCATGCCACAGAGCGCTCCTTGTGCTCCTCGCTTGTTCAGGATCTCATTGTAGCGTGTGGGCTGTAGCACCGTCATGTTATGTTCTTTCTTGTATTGGCCAATTTCGCGGCAGACACGCATGCGCTTGGCAAGAAGTTCCATCAGGTCGTTGTCAAGTTCATCTATCTGCTTACGTAACTGACTGATTCCCTCGGTAGTGATTTTCTCGTCGCGGATGACGAGCAGACTGAGGATGTAGTCGAGAACGTCAGGTGTCACCTGCTGCTTTGCATCGCTCCATGCCTTGTCAGGATCACAATGGCTCTCAACGATCAGACCGTCGAAGCCCAAGTCCATGGCCTGCTGGCAGAGAGGAGCAATGAGTTCGCGGCGTCCGCCGATATGACTGGGATCGCAGATGATGGGCAGGTCGGGAATACGACGGCGCAGTTCGATGGGGATCTGCCACATCGGCATGTTCCGATAGATCTTCTTGTCGTAGGAAGAGAAACCGCGATGGATAGCACCTAATTTCTTGATACCTGCTTGGTTGATGCGCTCCAAGGCACCAATCCACAGTTCCAGATCGGGATTGACAGGGTTCTTCACGAACACAGGGATGTCAACACCCTTCAGGGAGTCGGCGATGGCTTGCATGGCAAAGGGGTTTGCACTCGTCCTGGCTCCGATCCACAAGATGTCGATGCCATATTTCAGGCACAGCTCCACATGCTCGGGGGTGGCCACCTCGGTGGTGACGAGCATACCTGTTTCCTCCTTCACTTGGCGCATCCAGGGAAGGGCAGCCTCTCCGTTTCCTTCAAATCCACCTGGTTTGGTACGTGGCTTCCATACTCCGGCACGGAAATTATGACAGCCTTTCATTGCTAACTGGCGGGCTGTGGTCATCACTTGTTCTTCTGTCTCTGCAGAACAGGGGCCTGCAATGACGAAGGGGCGCTCATTGTCACTCGGTAATCTTAGTGGTTTTAATTCTAATTCCATCTTATATTGTTTTTTTGATTCTTTCTAATGCTAATCTGATTTTTTCTTCTTTTGCACACAACGAGATGCGGATATAGCGTTTGCCGTTGCTACCGAAGATGAAGCCGGGGGTGATGAACACCCGCGCCTCGTGCAGCACTCGTTCGGTCAGTTCTTCCACGTCATCATATTTCTCGGGAATCTTTCCCCAGAGGAACATACCCACCTGGTTCGGATCGTACTTACATCCCAGCACATCCATGATCTGTTCGGCATACTTACGGCGGCGGCGGTAGGTCTCGATATTCGCCTCACGGTGCCATTGTTCTGAGTTGTGGTAAGCCTCGGCAGCTGCTAACTGGATACCTCGGAACGTACCACTGTCGATGTTACTCTTGATCTTCAGGATCCACTGCACGAACTGGGCATTCGATGCTAACATTCCCACACGCCATCCTGGCATGTTATGACTCTTACTCATCGAGTTGAACTCTATACAGCAGTCTTTTGCTCCAGGCACCTGCAGCAGCGATAACGGCTTCTCATTGAGGATGAAAGAGTAGGGGTTGTCGTTCACTACCACGATGTCGTGCTTTTTGGCAAACGCCACCAATCGTTCGTATGTCTCCATCCTCGCAGCACCACCCGTAGGCATGTTGGGATAGTTCGTCCACATCAGCTTGACCTTACTGAGATCCATCTTCTCTAAACTTTCGAAGTCGGGCTGCCACCCGTTGTCTTCCAGCAGGTCATAGTTCACGATCTCTGCACCGAGGATCTTACTCAGTGAGGTATAGGTGGGGTATCCGGGATTCGGCACCAATACCTGCTCGCCAGGGTTCACGAAGGCGAGTGTGACATGCAGGATACCCTCTTTGCTTCCTATCAGGGGCTGGATCTCGCTCTGGGGATTCAGTTCCACGTTATACCAGCGACGGTAGAAGTCTGCCATGGCATTCCTTAGCTCTGTTGTTCCCATCGTAGGCTGATAGCCGTGGGCGGCAGGGTCGTTAGCCACTTCACAGAGCTTGTCGATGGTCTGTTGCGATGGTGGCATGTCAGGACTGCCGATGGCCAGACTGATAATATCCTTGCCTTCCGCATTCATCTGTGCCACCTCTTTCAGTTTCCTACTGAAATAGTATTCACTCACTAATCCTAATCTCTTTGCTGGCTCTATCATAATTTAAATGTTCAAAGTTCAAAGTTTAAAGTTTATAGTGATTAACTTCCCTTGTACTCTCCTAATATCTTCAGATCCCTTGTCAGTGGGATGATGGCATCCACTGACTGTCGGTAGCGGGTGAGATCGTTGTACATGACATCCACATAGAACAGGTATTCCCATTCACGACCGATGATTGGTAAGGATTGGATCTTTGTGAGGTTGATCTTATAGAAAGAGAGGATGGCCAATACATGACTCAGCGATCCCTCCTCATGAGGTAAAGAGAAAACAATGCTCGATTTGTTGGCTTCGGTGAGCGGGCGGAGCATATCTGCCTTGTTTGGGTTCGACACGACAAGGAAACGTGTGAAGTTGTGTTTGTTGTCCTCGATGTGATCCTCTAAGACTTTCAGTCCGTAGAGTCTGGCGGCATCAGCATGACAGATGGCTGCCCATCCCTTGTGGTTCCCCTCGGCAATCATCTTCGCACTGCCTGCCGTATCTTCTGCCTCCACATTCTTGAAGGTGGGATGATTGCTGAGGAACTGGCGGCACTGCATCAGGGCCACAGGATGGGAATGCACCTCTGTGATGGTGTCCCAGTCGTCTTCGGGCAGGCAGCAGATGCAATGGCTGATATGCAGCTTGTGCTCACCCACCACCGTCGTACCTGAGTCACGCAGCAGCTCGTAGTTGTGCAGCAAGCTTCCTGCAATGGTGTTCTCGATAGCCAGCATACCGATGGCCGTAGGGTCACTTTTCAGGTTCTCGAACACCTGTTCGAAAGTGGAGCAGCAGATCAGCTGAACCTGCTCATTAGGGAAATACTGATGGGCTGCAATGTCGTGGAACGATCCGCTCAACCCTTGTATGGCTATTCTCTTCATATCTTAAATGCTTCTAAAAAGAAACTCCGCTTTCACTTTGCTTGTGAAGCGGAGCCTTGATTCATTTTTTCTGATTATTCAAATTTTCAATCTTTCACATACGGCTTTCCGCTTCACAGTTCCCTGCAAAGTAAAAATAAAAGTAATAGAAAGATGCGAATTGCTTCATTTTAATATCATTTTTATTGATTCGGGTGCAAATTTATAACAAATAATTGAAACGAACAAGCATTTTGCCATTTTTCTGCAAAAAATAATGCAAAGACACTTTCATTTGGCATCTGCGTGTCTATTTACCCTCTGGATATGCGAGTATATTCCACAATGCGTCGATCTTTGCCTCCGGATCCCATTTCCCGCCGAAAGTCCACAAAGCATTGATATTTTCCGGTCGGGGTTTCTGTTTTGACTCCTGGAGGTTGTTTCTCATCCAACTGTAGTCGCCGCCCTTGCGGTGCACATTGAACATATCTCTTCCACCGTAACTACCATAGTTATTATATACGGTGAGGTTGGAGATGATGCAGTCGTCGGCTTGTCGATGATCACCTTTTCACGGTAGATACCATTCTTGATGAAGATCACATAAGGGGTGGGGGAGTTGTCGGGTGCTGCCTCGATGGCCGTTTGTATCCGTTCCCCGCTGTTCACCACGGCATCATATTGCTTCCCTTGGGTGTTGTTGACTGATTTCCATCGGGCATATTGACGATAGAGACGGGCGGGAGCATCGCTGTACCATCCATAACCGTTCCTACGTTCGTAGCCGATCTCGCTTAATGTCTTCCGTGGAACACCGTCGCGGTCGCAGAAGAAAGGCTGCTCTTTCTCGAAATCATAGTAGCGTGCCCATATCGGACCCGCCTGCGGGTCATTCACAACCCTGCGGTCGTATCTGCCGTTCTCGTCACGATAGCTTTCCACGCGGATCCCCATGATCTTATGTGCTTCGAACCATTCCATCGCCCCATTCACAGCATCCTTGATGCGCTTGCTGGGGTGGGGAACCTCCATGAGGAGTCTTACCAAGGCAGCACTCTCGGAAGAGCAGTAGGAAGCCAGTTCGAAGGAACGTGCGGGGGCAGGCTTCAAGGTGATATGATCGTGCTGTTGGCACCACACGGTGGGCTTGCCGTTGACCACGATCTGTGTTTTCAGGATACATTCAATACCTTTGTCAAAGGCCGAAGCCAGCCGTTTCCTCATCTTGGCATCTACGAGGTTCCCAAAGGGTTCCTTCCCGTCGCGGAGGTCACGGATCACCTGCATGGTCTGTACCATGGCATTGTCGTTATAGGTGATATGTACCTGATAGCCGCGGTTCTCAGGCCAGAACTGGGGCCATCCCCCGTTCTTGTATTGTCCGCTGAGCATAAACTCAAGACCTTTCAGGAATGCCTCTTTATATCTTTTTATGTCAGTTTTGTCGGATGACTTGTTCTCTGTCGACAGGACATTGTAGAGTCGGGCCAAGTAGGTCATCTCCGTAATCGTTGCATCATTGTCGGTGGTGGAGTCGTTGCGCTTCTTTTTGTCTGCAAGGACGATCTCTTTTTCCTCTCCCAGTTCACGATGGATCGGCAGGTTCTTGGGCCATCCGCCGGTATTGCGTTGGTAGATTAACACATTCTCAGCGATTCTCCGTGCCTCGGGAGTCTTGAAGAAGTCATCTGGGTAGCTCCTCGCTATTTGTTTCCATTCCCGGGAAGTATAACTATAGTCGCGATGTCCTGCCAATTGTTGTGCCACGGCAATGGAGGAAACCATGACCATACAGAACGTGAAGAGGATTTTTTTCGTTGTCATAAGCAATGGATTAGCTATACAAAGAACGTCCCAGATAAGAGGATGTAATCATGTAACCCCATGAAATGTGGAAATGTTAAAATAGATGATTTATTTTGACAAACCACCTCTCCAGATTTGCTCGATTGCCATCAACTGATACTTTGGTCGCAAAGAAGCCCTGTTTTTGGCATTTTTGCAAATGCTTGATAATGAGGACGTTGTGAAACAGTGCGCTTTTCTTCCTGAAAGTAAAGTCTAATTGTGACGCAAATAAAGTCTGTTTTGAGTGCAATTAGACTCTGTTTGGGTGGCAAAAAGAGTCTATTTACGCTTCAAAAACACTATTTTGAGTGACCGAAAACAGTATTCTTATCACTCAAAAAGACCGTTCTTACCTTAACGAAACACCGTTTTCGTTGTTCCAATATTCAAAAACACCCCAATCCCCCCCAATTCTTCGTTCCTTTCTTCTCTCAATTGCCCGAAAAAGAAGTGTTAAATTTTAGCACTTTTTCTTGACAAACTGATTGTGCTGATTGTTGGGTTCTTCCAGGAAAAGAACAGATCCAATATCATCATGGGAAACTATGCTGTGATTCTTCTTTTGATTCAATATTTCAAGGAAAGTGGTTAACTGAGGTGAAATAAGTGGAAAAATGCCAAATAAGAGTGGGAAAAGGGATTGCCGTAACGCAAAAATGACTACCTTAGCGGCATGATTCATAAGAAGAGATTATACCTGATGATGATCCTTCTGGGTTGTGCCGTCCTTGGCATCAGAGCACAGGAGAAGGTCACCTCGGTCGTGGACAGTATCGTGGTCACGACAGATAAGATAGTGACACCCGCTCTGGCCCCTTCACTCAGCAAGTCATTTGATAGCGACTCCCTCCATCTGCCCTTGCTTACCTATCATGGTCAGATGCCCTATTTAGGAATGTACCCTTACATGTGGGGGAGCTATGCCAACTGGGCGTTACATCCAGGACTGAATATGAACCTTGGTGCCAGTGTCTTTACCTCTTTTGGGAAAAACGCTTACCATGGAGCAGGCTTTGAACAAGACATCACCTTGATGTATGCCCAACCGGTCACAAATCATCTGTCGTTGGCAGTGGGGGGATACCTGAATAACCTCTTTTGGGCTCATGATACCTACCGCAGTGCGGGGTTGAATGCAGTATTGAGCTATCGTTTCGATGAGCACTGGGAAGCATACCTCTATGCGCAGAAAGCCTTGGTGAAGCCATCAGGCATCGGGCGAGGCTTCTGGGGGAGAGGAATGCCGCTGCCACTCTATGACATCGGTAATATCGGTGACCGTATCGGCTTGGCGGTGAAATATAATTTCTCACCGAATTTCAGTATTCAGGTGAATGTGGAGAAACGCGACTACGGTTATTAAGACATCCATTTCAGTCGTAAACTGTTCAGTACCACACTGACGCTGGAGAAAGCCATCAAGGCACTTGCCCACATCGGTGTGATCTGCCATTCCACGCCGAAGAGATAGGGGATGCCTGCGGCTAAGGGAATACAGATGATATTATAGATAAATGCCCAGAAAAGATTCTGGCGGATCATGCCGACAGTTTGTCTTGATAGTCCGATTGCTTCAGGGATCCGTCGCAGATCGCTGCCCATCAGTGTCACCTGTGCCACGTCCATGGCAATATCTGTTCCCTTCCCCATAGCGATACTTACATCGGCTGCTGCCAGTGCCTGTGTGTCGTTGATGCCGTCACCCACCATGGCCACATGTTTGCCTTGTGACTGCAGTTCGCGCACCAAGTCCTCTTTGTCTTGAGGCAGTACCTGACTGCGATAGTGGCTGATGCCGGCTTTCTCTGCCCAATAGGCTGCAGCTTCATCTTTATCTCCAGAACACATATAGATGTCAATACCTTGCTCCTGCAGACTATTCATGGCTTCACGGGCATGGGGCTTGAGCGTTTCACGTTGTTCGAGTAGGGCACTGAGGGAGGTAGCTGACATGTCGTCTTTTCCACTCCTGGCATTCAGTTCTCCGTTGGGTATCGTCAATGTTCCCGTCTTGTCAATGACCAGCGCATTGATATGGCGGATATTCTCCAAGGCTGTAGCATCTTTGATCAGGATATTCTTCTGTGCGGCTTTGCCGATGCCTACCATCAAAGCTGTGGGAGTGGCCAGCCCCAAAGCACAGGGACAGGCGATGACCAGTACGCTGACGGCTGAGAGAAGGGCTCTCGGTAACATTGAATCTCCGCCAAAGATCCACCATAATATAAAGGTAAGGACAGAGACGGCAAGTACGGTAGGAACAAACACCAGGGCAATCTTGTCAACAACACGTTGCACAGGAGCCTTGCTGCCTTGTGCCTCCTGCACCATGCGGATGATATTGGCAAGCATGGTATCCTTACCCACCTGCTGGGCGCGGAAACGGAGTGTACCCCCTTTTACGATGGTGCCGGCATACACCTGACCGCCAACTTTCTTGTTTTCCGGGAGCGGCTCACCCGTGATCATACTTTCGTCAATCCTTAATTCACTGTCCTCGGTGAGCACCGTTCCGTCAACGGGGATTTTCTCACCAGCCTTTACGATGATCACGTCACCCTTCTGTAATGTAGCAATGGGCACCTCATCACCGGAATCCAAACGGGCGGTCTTGGGCGCAAGTCCCATCAGGGCACGAATAGCCGAGGCGGTACCGTTCTTTGCCCTTTCTTCTAACAGTCGTCCCGTCAATACGAAGGTGATGATCATCACGGAAGCATCAAAGTAAGTGTTCCATGCGATGCCCCGACTGCTCCAAAGCTGGTCACCCCAGAAGGTGTTCACGGTACTGAAAAGAAAGGAGATACCCGTTGACATGGCCACTAAGGTATCCATGTTTGCCATGCCGTGAAGCATCTGCTTCCAGGCATTCACAAAGAATTGCTTGCCACAATAGAGCAGGTTTGCCAGAGAGAGGATAAGCATGGTCTGGTTGGCAGTATCTTTGTTCCCTACGTTGATCCATCCCATGGAGATAGCCATGACGAGGACGGCAAAGATCCATGAGATGATCACGCGCCGTCGCAGTTGCCGATAGGCATTCTTCTCTATCTCTACAATGTTGCGGTCTTCTTCCACCACTAAGTCATAGCCGGCCTTGATGATCTCGTTTTTCATCTGCAGGGGGGTGATGACAGAAGGATCATATTCCACTAAAACGGTACGGGCAGGGAAATTGACACTGGCAGAGGCTACACCTTCCAACTGGTTCATTTTTCGTTCCACATTGGCGGCACAGCCTGCACACATCATGCCGATCACGGCAATCGTTTTCTTCTCCATCGTTTCTGACAGGTAATTGTATCGTGTGTTTTATTGTGATTCCTTTTTCTTTTCTTTTAATAGCTTCTCACGTGCTTTCTTCTCTGCTTTCAAGCGTTTCTTTTCCTCCTTCAGACGTTTCTTCTCAGCTTTCGCTGCTTCCTTCTTGCGCTTCTTTTCGGCTTTGGCCTCGGCCTTACTACGTTTCTTCTCAGCTTTCGCTTCCTTCTTGGCTACGGCAGCGTTCTCAATGGTTTCGCGCAGCATGTCCTTGTTAAAGGTAATCACCTGTCCGAGAAGTCCCACCGAGAGCAGTTGGTCCTTGTCTTTCACCCTGACGTGAGTCGTGTTGAACAAATAATAGTTCTTCACTTTGAGCATGGAGCCCAAGGTGCCCTCTATCGCTTTGTTCACCATATTCTTTCCAAAGCGTGTAATACCATTGTCGGCAAATCCCCTTTCCTCAGCTTCTTCATCAACATATTCCTTGACAGCCTCCATCATGGCTGCCTTATGAGCCTTCTTATCGGGTACGGTTTGTGTCATCAGGATGGCTATTCCGATCACGATGACAAGTACTAATAGTTTCTTCATCTTCCTTTAGGTTTACATCAATTGACGGCGCAAAGATAGTCATTTTTTTGGTAACACCATCATTTCTCACCAACTCTTTTATCTTCCTGTTGAGTATTTCCCCTCTCGGTAGGCTTGGGTGGTCATGCCTGTCATGCGCTTGAAATACTTACAGAAGAACGACGGGTTGGCGAAATTCATCTTTTCGGCGATCTCGGCTGCACTCTTGTTGGAATGGCGCAGCTCCACTTTGATACGCGTGATAATGGCATCGTCGATCCACTGCTTGGCGGCCTTACCGCTGACTTGTTTCACTAATGTGCTCATGTATCGGGGTGAGAGGAAAAGGCGCTGGGCATAGAAGTCGATGTTGTGCTCCTGTGTGGCATAACGGCTTACCAGTTGGACGAAGTCGGTAAAAAGACGTTGTTCACGTGAGAGGGAGTTGCGGCTGTCGTTCTCATGACGGTTCCAGAGATAGTCGGCTTGCCACAGGAAAGCTGCCGCCAGGTTGAGTACCACCAGCGGTGCTTTTTGTTCGCTGTGTATCATATTATATAATAAGGTGTGGAGATCTTCCACTTGTCGTAACTCTTCTGCAGATAAAGAGAAGCAGCAGTCGCGGATATGACCGTCCATCAGTTTGGGCATGTCATTGGGGAAGAGCAGTCGGATAATCTCGTCGGTGAGTGACAGTCCGAACCCCTGTATGTCATCAGAATAGCCATGAGCTTGTACGATACTGTTCTGACTCAAGAAGATGAGTTGCCCTGCTTCGAAACGATGCGGCGTCAGGTTCACGATAGGGGTGGCAGAGCCATGGGTCAGTACTATCACCCGCATTTCTGGTAACAAGAATGCTTCTTCGGACAGTTTCGATAGGAGCTGTCCAACGGGAGGATTCCGTGCTACGAGCAGATGCTTGGACAGATACTCGCTCATCAACTGATCCTGATCCATTTGAATGTTGTCAAAATCCAGCCAGTAGTTTTCATCTTTCAGAATCCTGCTCAGCTGACTCAGACTGATTTGTTTTAATTGTTTCATGCGATAATAACAGTTTGGGATGCAAATATACGCAATTTTGTTATTACTCATGTCATGTTTGACAAAATTGTACAAAAAGAACATTATTTCTTCGAAAAGGATAGCAGGATTATGTGTTGAAAGCCGTATCTTTGCAGCGATAAACAAAAGATGATCGATATGAGAATACTGACGGGTTTATTATTGATGGTGACAGCGTTGTCGGTGGCAAATGCTCAATCCACAAACGAGCACAGGGCACAAGTCGTTCATACATTGGAAGAGTGCCAACAGGCTGCCGAAAAAAACTACCCACTGATTCAGCGGATGGATTTGATACGGCATACAACCGACCTGACGGTACAAAACATCCAGAAAGGGTGGCTACCGCAGGTGTCGGCTTCTGCACAGGCTACCTACCAGAGCGATGTGACGGCTTTCCCTGATCAGATACAGTCAATGTATCAGCAGATTGGCATTCGTATGCAAGGACTGAAGAAAGACCAGTACCGGGTAGGCATCGACGTGCAGCAGACTGTTTTCGATGGCGGTGCCATGAAGAACCAAAAAGAGGTGGCCCGATGGCAGGGTAGAGTCGAGGAAGCACAGAACGAGGTCAATATGTATCCCATCCGAAAACAAGTGAATGAGATGTATTTCTCCCTGCTGTTGCTTGACGACCAGATTCAACTGAACCGCGACCTGCAACAATTGCTGGAAGGAAACGAAAAGAAACTGGCCTCGATGTTCAAAGGCGGGACTGCTGCAGAGAGTGACTACCTGAACGTAAGGGCGGAACGGCTGAACGTGATGCAGCAGCTGAACAGTCTGCAATCTCAGCGTCAGACGGTGGCCAGGGTGCTCAGTGTCTTTTGCGGCTTAGAGGTTCAGGATGTGACGAAGCCTGTTCCGTCTGATGCTGTATCTCTACAGCAGGGAGGACTACGACCGGAACTAAAGGCGATGGAGGCTCAGCTGCGTTTAACCGATGCACAGGAAAAGACACTCAACTCGACACTGCTGCCCCGATTGGGTATCTTCGCTCAGGGATTCTACGGCTACCCTGGTTACAATATGTTTGAGGACATGATGCACCGTGGATGGTCTCTGAATGGTATGATCGGTGCACGACTATCCTGGAATATCGGTGCTTTCTATTCACGGAAGAACGACAAGGCAAAGCTGCAGCTTGCACGACAGACAGTGGAAAACAGTCGTGAAGTGTTCTTGTTTCATCGTAACATGGAACAGATTCAGCAGAGTGAAAACATCGAACGGTATCGGAAACTGATGGCTGACGACGAGGAGATTATCAAGCTTCGCTCCCAGATACGTAAAGCTGCGGAGTCGAAACTGAGACATGGCATCATCGATGTAAACGACTTGCTACGAGAGATCAATGCGGAGAATGCTGCGCGTGTGCAGCAGTCTATGCATGAGATCGAAATGCTGAAGGAGATTTATGAACTGAAATATACAACCAATCATGAATAATCGTATGAATACAGGTAAGGTGATCTTGATCATGGCAAGTGCTACGATAATGCTTGGCGCTTGTGGTGAGAAGGAAAAGGAGTATGATGCCACGGGCACATTCGAGGCTACAGAGACAACGGTCTATGCTGAACAAAACGGTACGTTGCTCTCTTTCAATGTCAATGAGGGTGCCCCGGTCGTACAGGGACAGGAGGTGGGTCTCGTGGATACCACACAGATATGGCTGAAGATCAGACAGCTGGGAGCCACAAAACAGGTCTATCAGAGTCAGAAACCTGATATGCAGAAGCAGATCGCTGCCACCCGCCAACAACTGATCAAGGCGCAGCAGGAACAGCGCCGATATCAGGAACTGGTAGCAGATGGTGCCGCACCGAGGAAGATGCTTGATGATGCTAAATCCCAGGTGCTGGTACTTCAGCGACAGCTCGATGCCCATGTATCCTCGCTCAATACCCAGCTCTCTACGCTCAATTCCCAACAGGCTGCAACCGATGTGCAGGTGAGTCAGCTGCGTGACCAACTCAGTAAGTGCCATGTGACTGTTCCTGTCAGTGGAACCGTTATAGAGAAATATGTGGAGCAGGGCGAATTTGTGGCTACAGGAAAGCCGTTGTTGAAAGTAGCTGACACTGAGAATATGTTTATCCGTGCCTATGTAACTTCAGCCCAGCTGCAGATGGTTCGGGTAGGAATGAAAGTCAAGGTGTTTGCTGACTATGGTAACGGACAGAAAAAAGAATACGACGGAACTGTCAGTTGGATCAGCAGTCGGTCGGAGTTTACGCCTAAGACTATCGTGACCGATGACGAGCGTGCGGATCTGGTCTATGCCATGAAGGTGGCTATCAAAAACGATGGCTTTGCCAAAATCGGAATGTATGGGGAGGTGAAGTTTTGAGTGAAGAGTGAAAAGTGAAGAGTGAAGAGTGAAAAGTGAAGAGTGAAAAAGGAAGAGTGAATATAAGATGTCGCTATGGATGCAATTGAAGTGAAGCATGTGGTGAAGTCGTACGGAAAGGTGAAAGCGCTCGACGATGTGTCGTTCTCCGTTGGCAAAGGGGAAGTGTTTGGACTGATCGGCCCCGATGGTGCCGGTAAGACCACAATGTTCCGTATCCTCTGTACACTGTTGCTGCCCGATGGCGGCGGAGCGATGGTGGATGGCTTTGACATTGTGAGTCAGATGAAGGCAATCCGCAGGCGTGTTGGCTATATGCCCGGTCGGTTCTCTTTGTACCAAGACCTGACAGTACGGGAGAATCTGGAGTTCTTTGCCACCCTCTTTGGTACGACCGTTGATGAGGGATACGACAGTATTAAAGCCATCTATTCGCAGATAGAACGTTTCAGTGACCGGAAGGCCGGGGCTCTTTCTGGCGGAATGAAACAGAAACTGGCACTGTCGTGTGCCTTGGTACATAGTCCGAGTGTCCTCTTCCTCGACGAACCTACAACTGGTGTGGATCCTGTAAGTCGAAAGGAGTTCTGGGAAATGCTGGGTTGTCTGAAGGAACGTGACATAACGATCGTTGCCTCGACACCTTACCTCGACGAGGTGCGACGTTGTGAGCGGGTGGCATTCCTTGATCAGGGACATCTGCGTGGTATTGATACACCGGAAATCATCCTCGACCGTTTTGCCGATATCTTTAATCCGCCGGGCATTGAGCACAAACATGTTGAGTCTGTGTCTGTGGCAGAGACACCGAATCAAACAGAACCTGTTATCGAGGTACACCATCTGGTCAAGGCCTTTGGAACGTTTCATGCTGTTGATGACATCAGCTTCAGTGTCAAGAGGGGGGAGATATTCGGATTCCTTGGGGCTAATGGAGCAGGGAAAACAACGGCTATGCACATGTTGACAGGATTGAACCAGCCTACCAGTGGGACGGGGACAGTGGTGGGCTACGATATCTGCACCCAGCATGAACAGATCAAAAAGCACATCGGCTATATGTCTCAGAAATTCTCGCTCTACGAAGACCTGACCGTTGCAGAGAATATCCGTCTCTTTGCCGGCATCTATGGTATGAAGGATAAAGAGATAGCCCGAAAAACCGACGAACTGCTGGAACGTCTTCGCTTTTCTGAACACAAGAATGATCTCGTGTCATCGCTACCCTTGGGCTGGAAACAGAAACTGGCCTTTTCTGTGTCTATCTTCCATGAGCCTGGTGTGGTGTTCTTCGATGAACCTACGGGGGGCGTCGATCCTGCCACACGCCGACAGTTCTGGGAACTCATCTATGATGCAGCAGCCCGTGGCATCACCGTTTTCGTGACCACCCACTATATGGACGAAGCTGAATATTGCGACCGCATCTCAATCATGGTAGATGGAAAAATCAGTGCTCTTGGAACACCCGAGGAATTGAAACGCCGTTTTCAGCAACCTGATATGGACCATGTGTTTACTTATCTGGCCCGGCAGGCCACACGGTCGTCGGATTAATAGGTGAACGTCGTTATATAGAAACATCGTTATATCGAATTATCGAATAATAATAGAATCAATGAAACTGTTTATATCATTTGTCATCAAGGAGGCTCGTCATATTCTGCGCGACCACCGTACGATGCTCATTCTTTTCGGCATGCCTATCGTGTTGATGTTGCTTTTTGGCTTTGCCATCACCAATGATGTGAAGAATGTGCGCGTTGTGGTCGTCACGTCCCAGATGGATCACCAGACTCAGGCGGCTGTCGATCGACTGGCTGCTTCAGAATATTTCAATATCACGGCCACTGTCGGCACCAGTAAGGAGGCTGAACTGTTGATCCGTCACCAGAAGGCAGATATGGCAATCATCTTTGGCATGGATTTCGCATCGAAAAAAAGCGGCTTGCAGTTTATAGTTGATGCTTCTGACCCCAATATGGCCCAGCAATGGACTGCCTATGCCCAGCAGGTAATACTCAATTCTCAATCGTCGCTTGTCAATTCAAAGATGCTCTATAATCCACAGATGAAGTCGGCTTATAATTTCGTGCCTGCAATTATGGGTATGCTGCTCATGCTGATTTGTGCTATGATGACCTCTATCAGCATCGTTCGTGAGAAAGAAAAAGGAACGATGGAGGTGCTGCTCGTCTCACCCGTCCGACCGCTGATGATTATCATTGCCAAGGCCATACCCTATCTGATACTTGCCTTCGCCATACTGATCTGTATCCTTTTGATGGCGCGCTTCGTATTAGGTGTTCCCTTGGCAGGTTCTGTAGTATGGGTCTTTGTGGTCAGTGCCATCTATATCCTGTTGGCTCTGTCGCTTGGACTTCTTATATCCAATATCGCAACCAGTCAGCTCATGGCCTTGCTGCTCTCCGCGATGGTACTGCTCATGCCCATCGTCATGCTTTCGGGTATGCTCTTTCCCATCGAGTCGATGCCCACAATCCTGCAATGGTTGTCTGCTATTGTTCCTCCTCGCTATTACATAGAGGCCATGCGTAAACTGATGATCATGGGAGTGGGCTTGGGTGAAGTGATGCGCGAAGTGATCATCCTGTCTGGAATGACCCTTCTCTTGCTGACCATATCGTTGGCTAAATTCAAGATTAGGCTGGAGTGATTCTTTTCGAGATGTTGAAACATCGAAATATCGAAATAACGATATATCGATATAACGAAATATCGAAATAACGAAATAATAATTCATGAAAACAATAAAATATCTGATCCAAAAGGAGTTCCTGCAGATTCGCCGCAACCCGTTCCTGCCCAAACTCATCTTCATATTCCCTATCATGATCATGTGTGTGATGCCATGGGTCATGAATCAGGAGGTGAAGAATATACGAGTCAGCGTGGTTGATAACGATCACTCCACTGTGAGCCGGCAATTGATCAACGACATGAAGCAGAGTCATTATTTCCTCTTCCGTGGACTGCAGCCAACTTATGAGGTGGCTTTGAAGGAAATAGAGAAGAGCCGTACAGATATTGTCATGGTCATCCCGCAGAATTATGGAAAGACGGTAGAAATGGTGGCAAAAGGTCAACCTCTTCCTTCTGGGGGAACGGATGGGAAGATCCTGATCGCTGCCAATGCCGTGAATGGTACTAAAGGAGGTATCGGCAGTAGCTATTTGGCTCAGATTGTCAGTAACTCACTCCCTTTCCGACAGGGTGGGGCTGTGGCAGGAACTGTTCTTTATCTCTATAACAAGCACTTGAACTATAAGGTGTTTATGATCCCCGCCCTTTTGGCCATTGTCATGATGCTGATGTGCGGATTCCTTCCCGCCCTGAATATTGTGGGTGAGAAGGAGACGGGTACGATAGAACAGATAAATGTCACACCGGTGTCGAAGTGGGCGTTTATCCTGGCTAAACTCATTCCCTATTGGCTTATCGGACTCTTCATAGTCACGGTCTGTCTGTTGCTGGCGTGGGGCGTCTATGGCATCACCTGCCAAGGTCCGCTATGGCTGGTCTATCTGCTGGCTATGTTGTTGGCACTGTTCTTCTCCTCGTTTGGCTTGCTGATCAGCAACTACAGTAACACCTTGCAACAGGCAATGTTCGTGATGTGGTTCTTCGTAGTTTGTCTGATGTTGCTCAGCGGACTCTTCACCCCAACCCGATCCATGCCCGACTGGTCGTATGCCACTACATACATCAATCCCATGCACTATTTCATTGATGGGGTGCGCACTGTGTTTGTACGTGGCGGAGGCTTCAGCAGTGTCTTCCATCAAGTGTTGGCTCTTGTGGTATTCTCTCTTCTCATGGGCACTTGGGCCGTTTTCAGTTATAGGAAGAATACCTGAAAGCCCCATTATCATGGAATGATTTGCGTTAATCTTCCCAAAATACTTTGTGGCATCAGTATTTTTTCGTATATTTGCCCCCATTAAAGAAAACGGAATTGATCACCAAATAAAGAAATAATATGAAATTAAACGGAAGAAGAGAAAGTCGCAATGTAGATGACCGCCGTGGTATGACTGCTGGAAAAGCTGCAGGTTTAGGATTAGGCGGAATCGTGATGATTGCCTTATTTACCCTCATGCAGGGTGGTAGCATAGGTGATGTGATCGGCAACGTTGTGAGTACCCAGATGAGTCAGAGTCAGAATGTAACGACTCAGGAGGGGCAGCGTGAGTTTACACAAGAAGAACAGGAGTTGGCCAAGTTCTCCAGCCAGATCCTTGCTGGTACGGAGGATGTGTGGACGAAAGTGTTCCAACAGATGGGGCGCACATATACACCACCGAAGATGGTGCTTTACACTGGCAGGGTGCAGACCGCTTGCGGTGCTGGTTCAGCACAGGTCGGACCGTTCTATTGTTCTGGTGACCAGTGCCTGTATATCGACCTCTCTTTCTTCACTACTATGAAGAAACAGTTGGGAGCCGATGGTGACTTTGCCTATGCTTATGTGATTGCCCATGAGGTGGGACATCATGTGGAACACTTACTCGGTACGTTAGGTACTGCCCATAATGCCATGAGCCGTACCAACAAGGTTCAGGCCAATAAGATCAGTGTGCGCTTGGAATTGCTGGCCGACTATTATGCCGGTGTGTGGGCTCATTACGATAATGAGATGTTCGGCTCTTTGGAGGACGGAGACATTGAAGAGGCTATCCGCTGTGCACAGGTTATTGGTGACAACTATCTCCAGGAGAAGGCACAGGGCTATAGTCAGCCGGAATCATTCACCCACGGTACTTCCTCTCAGCGTATGCGCTGGCTGAAACGTGGACTGGAGTCAGGCAATATGAACGGTGGACCGCGTCTTGATATGAGCGACAGTGAGTTAGGTTCTTAATTCGCTTGTTCCCATCCGTTTTTACTAACAATGTGAGAATGACAGAGCTTCCCAATCTTTTATGCGGAATCTCTGTCATTTTCACATTGATATCGGAATCTGTACCTTCTACAACTACGTACGACTTCCTCAAGACTTAAATGATAAAATACTTTAAATACACAGTCGGTTATTCTTTTTTCTCCTTAATAATATGTACATTTGCACGATTTAAAAAGAATTAAGGTAAAAAAAGGATATGTTTGAGAATCTTAGTGACAGACTTGAACGGTCGTTCAAGATCCTGAAAGGCGAAGGAAAGATAACCGAAATTAACGTTGCAGAGACTTTGAAGGACGTGCGCCGCGCGCTGTTGGATGCCGACGTTAATTACAAGGTAGCCAAGACTTTTACTGACACCGTGAAGCAGAAAGCATTAGGTATGAATGTGCTTACTGCTGTGAAACCAGGACAGTTGATGGTGAAAATCGTCCATGATGAGTTGGCAGAGCTGATGGGCGGTGAGACAGTGGGCCTGAAACTGGAAGGGCGCCCGGCTATTATCCTGATGTCTGGTCTTCAAGGTTCTGGTAAGACCACCTTCAGCGGCAAACTGGCAAATATGCTGAAGAAGAAACAGCACAAGAACCCGTTGCTGGTGGCATGCGATGTTTACCGTCCGGCTGCCATCGAACAGTTGAAAGTGGTGGGCGCTTCCGTGGAGGTACCTGTCTATAGCGAGGAGGGTAACAAGGATGTTGTGGAGATTGCCAACCATGCCATCCGTGAGGCAAAAGCCAAGAATTATGATGTGGTCATTATCGATACCGCAGGTCGTTTGGCCGTTGACGAGGAGATGATGAACGAGATTGCCACATTGAAAGAGGCTGTGAACCCCGATGAGACCCTGTTCGTCGTCGATTCCATGACTGGTCAGGATGCTGTGAATACGGCCAAGGAATTCAATGATCGCTTGGATTTCGATGGTGTCATTCTCACGAAGCTCGATGGTGATACCCGAGGCGGTGCAGCACTGAGCATCCGTACCGTGGTGACAAAACCTATCAAGTTCATCGGAACGGGTGAGAAAATGGAGGCTATTGATGCCTTCCATCCCAATCGTATGGCCGATCGTATCCTTGGTATGGGTGATGTGGTCTCCTTGGTAGAGCGAGCCCAGGAACAATATGATGAGGAGGAAGCAAGACGGTTACAGAAAAAGATTGCGAAGAACAAGTTCGATTTCAATGACTTCTTGGGACAGATCAACCAGATCAAGAAGATGGGTAACCTGAAGGATCTTGCTGCAATGATCCCTGGAGTGGGTAAGCAACTGAAGGATATAGACATTGATGATAATGCCTTCAAGGGTATTGAGGCCATTATCCAAAGTATGACTCCCAAGGAACGTTCTAACCCCGAAATCCTTAATCAGAGTCGCAGAATGCGCATCGCCAAGGGCTCCGGTACCAATATCCAGGAGGTGAACCGATTGATTAAACAATTCGACCAGACTCGGAAGATGATGAAGATGGTGACTGGTGGTGGCATGCGCAACATGATGGGAGCCATGAAGGGAATGAAGGGCGGAATGGCGAGATAGTTCACAGTTAAGAATTCATTGTTCATAGTAGAATAGATATGCAACTGATTGATGGAAAAACAACGGCAGCAGCTATCAAGGCTGAGATTGCCGAGGAAGTGAAGGAGATCGTTGCCAAGGGTGGCAAGCAGCCTCATCTGGCTGCAGTTCTCGTGGGGCACGACGGGGGATCTGAGACGTATGTAAAGAACAAAGTGCTGGCTTGTGAAGCTTGTGGCTTCAAATCGACACTGATTCGTTTTGAGGATACGGTCTCAGAGGAAGAGCTGCTGGCATGTGTTGATCAGCTGAATAAAGATAAGGATGTGGATGGTTTCATCGTACAACTCCCCTTACCGAAGCATATTGATGAGCAGAAGATTATAGAGGCCATTGACTACAGAAAAGATGTGGATGGCTTCCATCCTATAAACGTTGGGCGCATGGCCATCGGATTACCGTGTTTTATCTCGGCTACACCCTTAGGCATTATCACCCTGCTGAAACGGTATGGTATAGAGACATCCGGAAAGAAATGTGTGGTTCTCGGTCGTTCAAACATCGTAGGAAAGCCTATGGCACAGCTAATGATGCAGAAACAATATGGTGATGCCACTGTCACCGTGTGTCATAGTCATTCCAAGACCTTGAAGGATGAGTGCCGACAGGCAGACATCATTGTCGCTGCTATCGGACAACCTGATTTCGTTACTGCAGATATGGTGAAGGAGGGTGCCGTGATTGTGGATGTGGGTACAACCCGTGTGCCCGACAGCACCCGAAAGAGTGGCTTCCGACTGAACGGTGACGTGAAGTTCGATGAAGTGGCTCCCAAGTGTAGCTACATCACACCAGTACCGGGTGGGGTAGGGCCGATGACTATCTGCTCATTAATGAAGAATACGCTTTCCGCTGGGAAAAAGGAGTTTTATCGGTGAGAATGCCCATCGTTATGTCGATGAAACTGTATAACGAAATATCGGTATAACGTAGTAACGCTAAGAAAGCATAAGAATCATGACGGCAGAGGAGTATTATCAGCAGGGCAACAAGGCCCGTAAGCAGGGACTGTGGCACGAGGCCATCAACTGCTATATCCAAGCGATTGAACTCGATCCTGACAGTCCTGCGGTAGAAGCCAAGCGGATGCTGGATGACATCATGGCTTTTTATTGTAAGGATATGTATAATCCCTGATACTCAGGGGTGAGGACTATATGCAGTCAGTCTTTCTTTCTGCAGATGTCACACCTCTTAATCAATAAGGTAACAAGAAGAAAAAGGTATTTTTCCTTTGTGCTTTGCACACTTATTTGTACCTTTGCACGTCAAAGTCATGCTAAGCATGTATTTTCTGGAATTATTGCATTAAACAAATACATTATGGCGAAAATGAAAGGTGCCATAGAGGTGAATACCGAAAGGTGTAAGGGATGCAGTCTCTGCGTCATCGCCTGCCCTCAGAAGGTAATAGCCCTGGCGAACAAAGTGAATCTGCACGGCTACCCCTACGTGGAAGCTGTCAATGAGGAAGCCTGTGTAGGCTGTGCCTCATGCGGCATCGTCTGTCCTGATGGGTGTATCACCGTGTATCGTAAAAAAGTGGAGGAATAAGCTATGGCTGAAGAGAAAAGAGAAGTTGTATTGATGAAAGGCAATGAGGCAATCGCCCATGCTGCTATTCGTTGCGGATGCGACGGCTATT
>DETG01000011.1:0-2448 GCA_002361535.1 Prevotella sp. UBA3294 | reverse complement strand
CTATCCTATTACTCCGCAGAGTGAGGTAATTGAGACACTGGCAGAATTGAAGCCTTGGGAGACCACCGGAATGCAGGTGGTTCAGGCAGAGAGTGAGCTGGCCTCTATCTACATGGTCTATGGCGCAGCCGGAGCAGGTAAACGCGCAATGACCTCTTCCAGTTCTCCTGGTATTGCGCTGATGCAGGAGGGTATCACTTACATGGCTGGTGCCGAGGTGCCTGGCGTATTTGTAAACGTGCAGCGTGGCGGCCCTGGCTTAGGAACGATCCAGCCTTCACAGGGAGATTATTTCCAGGCAACACGCGGTGGCGGTAACGGTGACTATCAAGTGATCTGTCTGGCTCCGTCATCGGTTCAGGAGATGGCCGACTTTGTGGATCTCGCTTTTGAACTTGCCTTTAAATACCGTAACCCTGCTATGATTCTGAGCGATGGTGTCATCGGACAGATGATGGAGAAGGTGGTTCTGCCGCCGTTCAAACCGCGCCGTACGGATGAGGAGGTGATCAAGCAGTGTCCGTGGGCTTCTACAGGAAAACCCAAGAATCGTGACCGTGTAGTGATTACTTCTTTGGAGTTGAAACCAGAGGTGATGGAACAGCGGAATTTAGCCTTACAGGAGAAATACCGTAAGATCCAAGAGAATGAAGTGCGTTATGAGATGCAGCAATGCGATGATGCTGACTATGCGATTGTTGCCTTCGGATCCGCTGCCCGTATCGCAGAGAAAGCCATTGAGGTGGCTCGTGAGGAGGGTACCAAGGTAGGACTGTTCCGTCCGATCACCTTATGGCCGTTCCCCACGAAAGAGATAGCCGAACTCGCCAAAGGAAAGAAGGGCATTCTTGTCGTGGAGATTAATGCAGGACAAATGGTGCAGGATGTGCGCCTTGCCGTAAACGGTACTATTCCCGTAGAACAGTTCGGTCGGTTGGGAGGTATCGTCCCTGATCCGGAGGAAATTGTAAACGCTTTGCTAAAATTGAAAAATTGAATTGAAGTTGGGGAGAAAGAAGAACTTCAATTCTTCCATTCTTCAACCTTTAAATGTTAAGACAATGGATAGAAATCAAATCGTTCAACCAGAGAATATTGTCTGCAAGAAGCCTACGCTCTTGAACGACAACAATATGCACTACTGTCCAGGCTGTAGTCACGGTGTGGTGCATAAGCTCATTGCTGAGGTGATTGAGGAAATGGGCATGGAGGATAAGGCTGTGGGAGTGAGTCCCGTAGGATGTGCCGTCTTTGCCTACAATTATATTGACATCGACTGGCAGGAGGCTGCCCATGGTCGTGCACCTGCGTTAGCAACAGGTATTAAACGTTGTTGGCCCGACCGTCTTGTATTTACCTATCAAGGTGACGGTGATTTGGCATGTATTGGTACCTGTGAGACTATTCATGCTCTGAATCGCGGCGAGAACATCGTTATTATCTTTGTGAACAATGCCATTTATGGTATGACCGGTGGTCAGATGGCTCCTACAACCTTAATTGGACAGAAGACATCTACTTGTCCTTATGGTCGCGATCCGGAAATCCATGGTTATCCTCTGAAGATGGCGGATATTGCTGCACAACTGGAAGGTACTTGCTATGTGACACGTCAGAGTGTGGAGACTGTGGGTGCCATCAATAAGGCAAAGAAGGCATTGAAGAAAGCATTCCAGGCATCGATGGATGGAAAGGGAAGCTCACTCGTGGAATTTGTCTCTACTTGTAACAGCGGATGGAAACTTACTCCGGCCAAGGCCAACGAGTGGATGAAGGAGAACATGTTCCCCTTCTACCCGAAGGGTGACCTCAAGGATACGACTGGTCAGTAATTGATAATTGATAATTGACAATTGATATGAAGAAAGAAATAATTATCAGTGGTTTCGGTGGTCAGGGCGTCCTCTCCATGGGAAAGATTCTGGCTTATTCCGGACTGATGGAAGATAAGGAAGTAACTTGGATGCCGGCATACGGACCTGAGCAGCGTGGTGGTACAGCCAACGTGACGGTGATCGTCAGCGATGAGCGGATCTCTTCTCCCATTCTCAGTAAGTATGATATTGCAATCGTGTTGAACCAACCCTCGTTGGATAAGTTCGAACCGAAGATCAAGCCCGGTGGCATCCTGATCTACGATGGCTTTGGCATTATCAATCCGCCGACCCGAACAGACATTGATATTTACCGTATTGATGCCATGGACAAGGCGGCCGAGCTAAAGAATTCGAAAGTGTTCAATATGATTGTGTTAGGCGGACTGCTGGAGGTTTCTCCTGTGGTAAGTGACAAGGGCGTGGAGAAAGCTCTTTTCAAGACACTGCCCGAACGTCATCATCACTTGATACCATTGAACATGGAAGCTATCAAGGCAGGACGAGAGATTATCGAGAAGATTTAATATCGTAAGAGGCGGACTGACAAGGAGGGCACTGAAAAACCCTTCAA
>DETG01000115.1:12300-12433 GCA_002361535.1 Prevotella sp. UBA3294 | reverse complement strand
TGATGTTCTTAACGGTACCTTCGAGGATCTGACCCTTCTCCAGCTTACCGATGATCTCTCTCTTCTGTGCCTCCAACTCAGCCTCGATAAGAGCCTTGTGGGAAACAACAACATTGCGGAACTCCTGGTTGAT
>DETG01000115.1:0-12187 GCA_002361535.1 Prevotella sp. UBA3294 | reverse complement strand
TGGGGTGAACGTCAATCTGGCTACCGGGAAGGAAGGCCTCAATACCAAATACATCCACGATCATACCACCCTTTGTGCGGCACTTGATGTAACCCTGGATCACCTCCTCGTTGTCGAGGGCGGCATTCACGCGCTCCCAGCTCTTGCTCAGACGAGCCTTCTTGTGTGAGAGAATCAGCTGACCTTTCTTGTCTTCTGCATTCTCAACATAAACCTCCACGGTGTCACCAACTTTCAGATCCGGGTTGTAACGGAACTCTGAAGAAGGGATAATACCGTCGCTCTTGTAACCGATATTCACGATTACTTCTTTTTTGTCGATGGAGATCACCTTACCATCAACCACCTGATGCTCACTGACTTTGTTCAGTGTGTCATCATAAGCCTTGGTCAGCTCTTCCTTGCTGATTTCCAGGCTGCTGCCGTTCTCGAATTCTTCCCAGTTGAAGTCATCCAACGGCTGGACATTTTTAAAGTTAGACATAAAATTAATTAATAAAAAATTGTAAATTAATAAAGTTAGACTTTATGTTTATTACTGCTTACGTGCCTTCATGCACAAAGCGGCTGCAAAGTTACTCATTTTTAATGAGATACAATTCTTCTCCACTTTCCTTTCTTCATGATTTAAGGATTATTAACTAATTCCACCTGTCTGGTAACTACTCAGCACCCATGTCACACAGAATTGTTGTTTTTTTTCTGAATACAGACCCCGCCCAAGGCCAGGCTCTTAGTGGTAATCATACCTCTCACTTCTCACCTCTCACTTCTCAGTAAAATAGGTCATAAATATTATCTTACAAACTGGGATGGCACGAAGAAACAGACGGTTCTTTTGAATGTTAAACTTATAAAAATTTTAAACTGATTTTCGTTTTTTTTATTTATTTGTCTTATCTTTGTAGCAACTCAATAACAATCTTTAAAAATAGGTACCATTATGAAAACTAAAGAAATGACAAATAGGGGAATAGGGAAGTGTATCATCTTCCTGATGGTCATACTTTTTTCAACCGTATCTTTCTCTGCCCATGCCAAGTCCTACGGCTTCAAGATTGGCGGCGTGGAAGTCACCTCCGACAACTATAGCAACGTGACGGGTGACAACATCAGTGGCATAGTGAAGTACAACACAACCACCAATACTGTGACGCTGACCAATGTCACCATTAACCGCACGTCCTCCGACGGCCGCTGCATAGATAACTTCAACAACTCTGGACTCATTGTAGAACTGAAGGGGACGAACAACCTTACCGCTAAAACCTCTCCCGTGAAACTTCAGAAAGAAACCACATTCAAGGCCACGTCTGGAAGTACCACCAACATTGAAGGCTGGGGGGACAACGCTAATGGTATATATGTCACCGCCGAAAGAGGATTTAACGTCAACTTCGAAGGAACGGGAACCATCAACATCAAGTCGGACAATGATGCCGCCTTCTGGCGCAGCAGCTATGACTCCTACGCCCCCATACGTGCTTTCTTCAAGGGGCCCAAGGTCAACATACAGGGAGTGAAGGGAGATCTTGTCAACATTGACGTAACGTTAAGCGGGGGTGAGGTAACCTTGAAAGCCACCAACAGCCAGAGCACACCCAACGTCATCAGCTGCGGAATCACCCTCCAGGAAAAGATGGTCATCCTGAAGCCTTTGGGAGCCACCGTTTCGGGAAACACCATCAAGGTCAACAATCCCGTTTACTCAACTGATATCCTCATCAGCTCCAACTATGTGGCACTTCTGACCGAAGACTACTTCCCCGATACCAACTTCCGCAACTTTTTACAGAATATCTACACGAAGGGCTACATCACCGAAAGCGACGTGGCAGCACAAACATCCTTCGATCTTCATAATAAGAGCATCGGGTCACTTACGGGCATTAAGTACTTCACCGAACTGACGACACTCAAATTATGGGACAATTCCACCCTGTCATACGTTGACCTTACCAACAACAAGAAGCTGGAAACCCTCGTCTGTTCAAATTGCAATATCAGCACCCTCAACATTCAGGGGCTCAACAAACTAAAAAAGCTCGACTGCTCGTACAATGCACTTACCTACGTCAACCTTTCCACCAACACCGCGTTAGAGGATCTGAACATCGCGAACAACTCTCTGACCTCTATCAGCGTCAGCAGCAACACCGCATTAAAGAGCCTGAACGTTGCAGGCAACTCATTGAATAATATCAACGTCAGCAGCAACACCAATCTGAGAAAATTCGACTGTTCCGAAAACAAGCTCACCGCCCTCGGCTCCATGAGCACTAATACCTTGGAGCAGCTCGCTTGCGGGGGGAACAATTTCACGACGCTCACCGTGGAACACTACCCGAACCTGAGAGTCATCAGTTGCCCTGACTGCCCTTATCTGAAAACCCTCAAGTGCAGGTACAATGCGCTGACGTACATCTACATTGTTGGATGTACAAATCTTGAGACCTTACTATGCGGAAGCAACAAATTCGAATACCTCGATATCTACGATTTCCCCAAACTGAACATACTCGACTGCTCGGCATGCGATTTGCTCACAGAACTTAGATGCTACGACAACGCTCTGACGGAGCTTTACGTCTCAGAATGCAATAAACTCACCGGGATTAACTGTAATCGTAACAATTTCACCACTTTAAGAATCAACAACTTGCCAAGCCTCACAGAACTGTATTGCTATAATTGTGATAAACTGGAAACCCTCGACTGCCGTTACAACGCGTTGGAAGAAATTAGAACAGGGAATTTAAAAAATTTATATATCGGTAGTAATAATTTCTATAGTTTATCATTGACCGAATCATGTGAAACAGTGGAGACACTTGATGTAAGCAATAACCTGCAATTGAAATCTTTAACTCTCAATGATTTTAATTCTCTTCAGAACCTTAACATGTCTGGATGCCCCAGCATAGAAGAAATAGAAATTACAAATACGCCTCTCATATCGTTCGATGTGTCGGGTTTATCCAATCTATCGAAATTAACTTGTAATAATAATCATCTCGAAACACTCAATATATCAGGATGTACCAAATTGAAATTTTTGTATTGTGATAACAATTCGCTTACTTCACTCAATCTGCAAAACTACACCTATTTACAAAAATTAAATTGTTCAAATAATTCCCTTCAGAACCTTAACATGTCTGGATGCTCCAGCATAGAAGAAATAGAAATCACAAATACGCCTCTCACATCGTTCGATGTGTCGGGTTTATCCAATCTATCGATATTAACTTGTAATAATAATCATCTCGAAACACTCAATGTATCAGGATGTACCAAATTGAAATTATTGAATTGCGATAACAACTCGCTTACTTCGCTCAATCTGCAAAACTACACCTATTTACAAGAATTAAGTTGTTCAAATAATTCCCTCAATTCGCTCAATCTGACCAATTGCAATCAATTACAACAATTATATTGTAGTAATAATCATATCGAATCGCTCAACCTTTCAGGAATTAATATTAAACGTATCTATTGCAACGACAACAAGCTGACATCCCTCAACATCCCATCGGAATATATAGTATATTTGGAATGCCAGAACAACCGGCTCACCTCGCTGACAGTGCCGAGCATCAATAGGCTCGAACATGTGAAATGCTACGGCAACCGCCTTCAAGAACAGACGATGAACAACCTGATCATTGCACTAAGTGTGAATGAGCCAAACGTTTGGAATTGGTGGAATGACAAATACGTGATCTACGCCATCAACCTCGGCGACCCCAATGAGCGGAACATCGTCAACAAGGCCCATGTCAGCACGGCAGAATCGAAAGGATGGGATATCATGTATTCCAAGGACGGAGAAAACTGGACCTATAATTACCCTGGCACTTACACTCCCAACCCCATCGCAACAGATGTGCAAGGTGTTGATGCCAATGTGGAAGACAACTCTCCCCGCTATAACCTCGGTGGCCAGCGCGTGAAGAACGACTATAAGGGTATTGTGGTTGTCGGTGGAAAGAAAGTGGTAGTGAAAGAGTGAAATCGATGTCAGTATCTGCTCAGAATATCGAGCAGAATCAAGAATCATTCGACACTATGTCGCGAGAACAGAGAGAAAAAGTGTTGCATTTTTCAGAACTACACATATGGAATGTTGTAGATTCTATTATTCAAGAATTAAATAATACTCATAAAATAAGGTTAATTCTATGATTATATGTATATTTGCAATAAATTAAACTAAAGTATTATTATGAAGTATTTGAAGATGAGATTGTATAGGCGACTGGTCAGTTTACTATTGTTCCTCGCCATGTGCTGTTCTGTTGCCAACGCACAGGATCCAAATTTCCATATCTATCTTGCCTTTGGCCAAAGCAATATGGAAGGACAAGGGGAAATTCAAATTCAGGATAAAACTGTTCCTGACAATTTCAAAGTATTATGGAGTGCAAATAATTCTACTGTTTATGGAGTATTAAGAGAAAAAGGGAAATGGTACCCTGCCACGCCGCCTCTTGCCCATAACAGCGGAGCGAAATTGAGTGTTGCCGACTATTTCGGTAGGACGTTAGCTAAATTAAGTCCGAATATAACTATAGGAATCATTAATGTTTCTATGGCAGGTGCAAGCATACGGCTGTTTGACAAAAACAATTATCAAAGTTATATCAACAAACAACAAGACTGGTTCAAACAACGTGTTCAGGTATATGACAACAATCCTTATGGGAGATTGATCGAAATGGCCAAACTTGCCCAAAAAGATGGTGTCATCAAGGGGATCATCATGCATCAGGGAGAAACGGATGCGAGTGATGCTGACTGGCCGAACAAGGTGAAAGCAGTATATGACAATATTATTAATGATCTGGGACTTGGAGACGACATTCCGTTGTTGGCCGGTGAAGTGCTCAGAACAGGAGTTGGCAGTGCGGCAATTCAACTCATTGCTAAGTTACCCAAACTGAGCAAGAACTTTTATGTGGTTTCATCACAAGGGTTTAACCAAGCCCTTGGTGACGGTCAGAATTTGCACTTTACTACGCAAGAATACAGGGATTTTGGTAAGAGATACGCAGACATGATGAAAGAAATCCTGGGTGACAAGCTATCACCGGTGTCTGCTGTCGTGACAGGAATGGAGCAGGTGCAAGGAACAAAGGTATCCACTCCATCCACATTCTATAGCCTTGACGGTATGCAGCAACCTCCCTTCCTGCCTGGTATCACTATCATGAAGAATGGTAGAAAAGTAAAGAAGATACTGACAAAATAGTGTGAAGAAGTCCAGTACAACGTGTGCAGATGACTTGCACGAAATCTGCACACGTTGTGCATATGATTGGCAATAAATCTGCACACTTTGTGCAAAAGGCTTGCACATTTTGTGCAAAGGGTCTGCACACTTTGTGCAAAGGTATTGCACACTTTGTGCAGCAGTCTTGCACAAAATCATCACAATTCTACTTTAAATTATTTTCTATTTGTCCTATATTCCTTGCTTCCGACATTGATAATAAAAGTAGTTTGAATCAGCTACGGTTTGAGAAGGAGTATGAATGTAGTTGCGTTATAGACTGGTGACCTTTCTCAACTGCCAGAACGCAACGGCAGCCGCAGCAGCCACATTGAGGGAGTCCACTTGATGGGACATGGGGATGCGGGCTACGTAGTCAGTTTCTTTAATTACCTCCTGAGGCAGGCCGTCACCTTCTGTTCCCATCACAATGGCTAATCGTTCCTCCTGCATCAGTTGTGGATCGTCAATAGGGACGGAGCGGTCGGTCAATGCCATAGATACTGTTTTGAACCCCAAGCGGTGCAGACTGTTCACGGGTTCATCCAGCCATGTCCAAGGTACCAAGAACACCGAGCCCATCGATACCCTTACGGCTCTTCGGTTTAGGGGATCACAAGCATTGCGAGTCATGAGCACGGCATCGATGCCCAAGGCTGCAGCAGAACGGAAGATCGCCCCGATGTTCGTCGTGTCAACCACCCCGTTGATGATGACAATACGGTGGGCATCGCGGCACACCTCTTCCACCCGTTTGTCTTTCGGTCGCCGCATGGCACACAATACACCACGCGTCAAAGTGTAGCCCGTCAACGTGGCTAACAGATCACGTTCTCCTGTATAAACGGGGAATTCTCCTGCTTTCCTCTGTCGGGCATATTCTTCACAACGGCTAATGATGTCGCAGGCATCTCCTTCAATATGTCTCTTTTCGCAGAGCAGGGCTATTGGTTCGTAACCTTGAGTCAATGCCACACGGATCACTTTGGGACTCTCAGCAATGAAGATTCCTTTGTCTGGCTCTAACTTGTTTCGCAATTGTGCTTCCGTCAGCGTACTGAATATCTCCACACCAGGGTGGGAGAGAGAGGTTATTTCTATCAGATTCATGAGACGTAATTAATGACCATGCAAAAGTACAGTATTTTTCCTAAATTACAATTATAAAAATGTATAATAATCAAATCTTGATTCTTGGATGATTATTATTTATAAAATAGAAAGAGCCCACTTTACCAGTGGACTCAATCTGTTATCCTCAAAACAAAAGAAACAATAGTTACGTAATCACTTGTTAACACTATTCATTACTTCACAATCATTTTCTTGGTGATGACACGACCGTTTTCCAGTTTCTGCCGAACGATGTTCACACCTTTGGAGAACTGCTTCACCGATTGTCCTGCCACATTAAAGACACGTGTCTCCACCACAGGACTGTTGATGTTTCCATCCTCAATGGCCTTGATGTCGGTTGTCGGATCAATCGCGAGGATGTCACGGGTGATACGGTTGATATGGAACGAGGATGTCCCGTCAATGACATACTGCAAGGCCAAGAACGAATAGTCATTGAATACATCGAACGTATATTCGTTGCCATTGGCCTCGATAGGCGTTGTCTGCACATCGTTGTTGATCACTGTAATCATCTGGAATCCGGAAGGAATCGGTGCATCGGTGTAGAATGTATAGCGATGGAGGGTACCCTGTTCCACGCTGCCGCTGTACGAACCGATGTAGGCATATTGCTGTGTGAAGTTCACCGTTCCCTCATAGACGGGATCAGAACCGAAGGGAACGATGGTTGCCGGATTCCATCCCGATGACTTCAGCCCACTGGTAGGAACAGCTGTACCATCTTCCTTATAGAGTGTTACATCCTTCACGGTGGTATTGACAACCTCGTTCGTCATGTTCTGCAAGGCAAACTGCACCACCACAGGATCATCGCCGAGATCCTCAGGGTTGAAAGATCCTTCGAGAACAGTCTGGTCTGCAGCGAACGGATAATAGTGACCGCCATAGACATCCGCCTGCGCTTGGTTGCGGATGTACATCTGTAGTCGTCCGTCAGCCCCAGGTGCCTCCTCCAGTTCGATGCGGTATTGGGTATAGTCGTTGATACTGAACGGTTCGCCCCACAGTTTTACGTCACCCCAATTACCGGGAAGTGACACCTTGGCAGGCAGTCCGTTGGGACTGGAAGGACGTCCTTCGATCTCTGCGCCGTAGTCGGTCTTGATCTCCAAGTCCTCACTCGACGGTGTAAAATCCGTCAGATAGACATCACATACCGCCGAGAGGATGGTGATAGGATCGATGTTGGAAGAAGACTTCCGCTGGATCGCCACATAATAGTAACTGCGGTCAAGTTCATATTCCAATTCAGTCACGCCAGCAGTAATTTCCCGATAGGTTTCGCCTTCGTTCTCACCATAGATATTCTTCAGTCCTACCTTCCATTGTAAGCCCTCGGGAAGAGGTTCGGCAAATTTCACGCGGATGATATGCTTCGTACCTTCCGTCACGTCAGAAGCCCAAGCCGTTGTACCTACTTCGCCCCAGAGACCGAAGAAGTTCACTGTACCAGAATAGATCTTCCCATCGGCCTCTTTTTCACCACTCACCGAACTACTCCAGTTTCCAACTAATGGCAGGCGCACTTCGGTACCGGCCTTGGGACCTTCGAAGACAACAGGCTCGGCAGTAAGCTCCGGCGATACACCGCTTTCCCACCAGCCCATCCACCAGTCGAGGTCGGCAGGCTCTGCCACTACACGACTGCCATTGGCTGTTGACAGGAAGAAGTCAGAGGATACGGTCACATGGGTGTTGACATCCTCTTTCCCTAAAAGGAAACGATCGATGTATGCCTCTACCTCAGGATATTGACTCTCTGGAAGCTGACAGTGGCCGTGGTCGGGTACGAAGGAATAGCCACAGCGGTCGGCGATGCCGAACTGCTCCCATACTTTCTTTGCTGCGTTCACGGAGACATAACCCGACTGATCAGCCAGCCAGATCTGTGTGGGGTTGCCTAACATCAGGAAAGCACGGGGACAGATCATGGCCACTAACTCATGATGATCATAGGGCAGGTATGACACGTCCTTCCCGCCATAGTTCTCTTTCAGACTGTTCATGAACCAATTATAATCAGTACGGTCGAGACTTTCCACACCGGTGTCGCCTGCTTTCATCACCTCGTTGTTCAGGATACGCGAGAAACGCCAGGATGCAGCACCGCCGCCACCGGGCTCCTGGGCGATGGTCAGCGCCACACGCTCGTCAAAGGCACCGCAGAAGAGGGCCATCTTTCCTGCATAGGAACAGCCCGTCACACCGATATGCTCCGTATCGATCTTCGTCACCGCCGGTCCTAACTGCTGCAGACCGTCGATCAATCTGCTCAGTCCCCACGCCCATTCACTGTATGCACCGTTCTGCGACAGCTCAGGATAGAGACGTTCAAAGTCGCGGGCACTGGTACCGCCGAACTGTCCGTATCCATTCACCTGCTTCTCGTTGTAGGTCATCCGCGCAATCGGACGTCCTGAGAAGACGGCAGCAGGCAGTGAAATGCCGCTGGTGCCGATCATCAAGGCATAGGGTGCCTCGCCCGTTGACGGATACTCGATGGTGGCACTGAGCTCCAACGATTCCCCATTCACGGTTACCGTCACCTTCAGGGTATTACCGTCCATGGTGGCCACCACAGCTGAAGGGTCAACGACAGGCTTCTCACCTAATTCATAATGTTGGATCTCTTTGGCAATCTCACCTCGACGAAGAGCCCAGTCTTTGAAATCCGTTACTCTTCCACTGCCGTCAGACCATCTGAAGGGGTCGGGCAGCGCATCGATTTTCTCTCCTTGTGCTTTCGTGGGCAGCACCGGGTTAGCATCAGCGCCTGTGTTTTCTACGCTATACACCAACGGGATCTTCCCGTCGTCGTCGTCTGATCCGGTTACTTGGAATCTGCTGCTTGTCCCTTGGGGTAGCAGAACTTGTGAATGGATTCCGATACACACGGCTGTCATACACAGCAAAGTGGTAAATAATCTCTTCATGTTTTAAAAGTTTTAGGTTTATAAAATAGTTGATAATGGTTGAATAGTTGATAACGGTTCTTTTCTCCGTGCAAAGGTAGGAGTAATCCTTGAAGCGACCGTTTCTCTTTATATCAATAAACATCGAATATGTTTCATCTACCTTTTTTTAATGCTATTCTGTGGAATGATTAGACAAATAAGATGATTTTTGAAACATATTTTGAGTCGTGTGAAAAAAAAAACAACTTTGATGATGGTGGTATCAAAATATTTTGGTATTTTTGCGCTATCTACCATGTACAAACTTATATCAATCTATTAATTATATGACAACATCTACTAACACTACAAACACAAGGAGTCAGCAGGTGTATGCGGATTTCCTTGTCGAGATCAAGAAGTTTGTGCCCTCTGATTGTATTTACACAGATGAGCTGCGAACATTAGGATGGGGAACAGATGCCAGTTTCTACCGTCAGATTCCCAAGGTGGTGATCAGAAGCGATGGTGAAGCGCAGGTTTCCAAGATCGTTCAAGCCTGTAACCGGTTCAAGCTGCCGTTTACCTTCAGGGCTGCCGGCACCTCCTTGTCGGGGCAGAGCATCAGCGATTCCGTGCTGATTGTCGCCGGAAAGCATTGGGAGAAGTATGAGTTAGGACCCCAACAGGATACGATCCGTCTGCAACCGGGAATCGTGGGTGCCCGTGTGAATGAGATCCTGAAACCGTTTGGTCGTGTCTTCCCTCCTGACCCTGCCTCTATCGGAAGTGCCATGGTGGGTGGTATCGTCTGTAATAATGCCTCGGGTATGAACTGTGGCGTTCATGCCAACAGCGACCGGATGATGGTGAGTGCCCGTATCATCCTGACCGATGGTACCATTGTTGACACAGGTGACGAGAAGAGTAAGGAGGATTTCAGGAAATCGCACCCAGACTTCATCAAGAAGATCGAGGACCTGCGCGACCGTGTTCGTGCAGACAAGGAACTCTCTGACCGTATCCGACTGAAGTACAGCATCAAGAACGTAACGGGTCTGAATATCCGTCCGCTGTTGGCATACGATGATCCGTTCGATATCATGGCACACTGTATGGTGGGTTCGGAAGGAACACTCGCTTTCCTCTCGGAGGTAACCATGAAGACACTCTACGACTACCCGTACAAAGCCTCTGCCATGGTCTATTTCATGACCATGAAAGAGAGTTGCGAGGCCGTGGTGGCCATGAAGAAACTCAAGTCGGATGAAGATGACTTGAAGATGAGTGCCGAGAACCTGATGGTGAAGAGTGCCGAGATGCTTGACTACAAGTCGCTGAGCTCGGTTGACGATCCTGTCTATCTCCAATATCAGAAAGATGTAGATGCAGGAAAGATCCCGGGAGTGGCCCCCGGCGATTACCATAACCTCACTGCCATCCTCACCGAGACAAAGGGTATCACCCATGAGCAGCTGTTGGAGAAGATCGGGAAGATCAAAGAGTGTCTGTCAAAGTTTAGTCTTTATATCCCGGCAGAGTTTACCGAGGATCCTGCCGTCTATGGCAAATACTGGGCCATCCGTTCTGGAATCTTCCCCTCGGTGGGTGGCACCCGTCCTGTCGGTACCTCCTGTCTGATTGAGGATGTGGCCTTCCATATTGAGGATCTGCCTGAAGCCACGGTGAAGCTGCAGAAACTCATTGCCGATCACGGCTATTCGGATGCCTGCATCTATGGACATGCTTTCGAAGGTAACTATCACTTCATCCTGAACCAGAGTTTCAAGAGCGAGAGTGAGGTGAAACGTTACGAGGAGATGATGCGTGACGTGGCTCGTCTGGTCGTTGAGGAGTACGACGGCTCACTGAAAGCCGAGCATGGCACAGGACGTAACATGGCTCCGTTCGTGAAGTACGAGTGGCGTGATAAGGCATACGAGGTGATGAAAGAACTGAAGGCGATCTTCGATCCTGACGGCTTGCTGAACCAGGGTGTAATCTTCAATGATGACCCGGAATGCTTCATCAAATGTCTGAAGCCGTTACCTGTGCTTGATTTCGATTTTGATAAAGTGCCTGACGGAGGTAAGTACCTGATGGATCCTTCTCTTTCCACTGCGAAGGAGACGATCGAGCAGGTGAAACGAGCTAACAAGTGTATCGAGTGCGGGTTCTGCGAAGTAAACTGTATGTCGTGTGGCTTGACCTTATCATCAAGAATGCGTATTGCCGTTCAACGTGAGATCCGTGAACTTGAGGCTACCGGAAAAGATCCTGAGCGTGCTGCCACGTTGCGTAAGCAATATAAATATTATGGTGATCAGACCTGTGCCACCGATGGTCTCTGTTCTACATCCTGTCCGATGAAGATCAACACCGGTGAACTCACTCACCTGATCCGTCAGATGGATATGAACAACAACAAAGTGGGTTACCAAGTGGGTGAGTTCGCTGCCAACCACATGGCCGGTATCAAATCAGGACTCCGCGTGGTGCTCGATGTGGCCCACTTAGGACATGTCACCTTAGGCCCGACGCTGATGACGAAGATCTGCCGAGGCATGAACAAGATGGGTTTGCCACTCTGGACAACGGCCATGCCCAAGAAGCACCGGCAGCCGAAACAGTCGGATCTCACACAATTCATCATCGAGAAGTCTGTGCCCCATCATGATGAGGAACATTCACCCCTGAAAGTTGTCTATTTCCCCAGCTGTATCAACCAGACGATGGGACAGTCAAAGCGCGACGGTAAGATTCACGACCTTGTGGATGAAGTGATCCAGTTGATGGCGAAAGCGGGTTATGAGGTGATCTTCCCGAAAGGGATGGAGAAGATGTGCTGCGGACAGATCTGGGAGTCGAAGGGTATGCT
>DETG01000015.1 GCA_002361535.1 Prevotella sp. UBA3294 | reverse complement strand
TCAATGGTGATGGTTCTTCCATCAGCCAGTTGAAGGGTTTTCGTAATTACGTTCATCTAAAATTCTTATTGTTTTAACTTAACATCGATATGCGCAAAAAACATCTTTGCGCAAAAACGGTGCAAAGATACGGAAAATATACTGAATCCTGCTCATTACACCTTATTATTTATCTTTTATTATGAATTTAATAGTCTTCTCTTATTAAGAACATGGCCTTCTTAGTCATCCAACTCCCCATGCTCTCAGTACAAAACAAATTGTTTTGTTCTCTAAAAAGACGGTTTTTACTTACTAAGTTGATGCTTTTTTGATGACAAAACAATTTGTTTTGTTCCGGCAACTGTGGTTTCTTGATGATGAAAACCAAAGTAATTAGATCTCACCAAGCCTTACTGATCCATTCAATTCTTATTTGGGTGAGACGTGTCTTACCTTCCAAAGGATCGACGATGGTGCTCATAACCTCTCGCGGCCACCCGTCGGGGAAGTAATTATAGGTGTAATAATAGTGGGGATGAGATTCCTCTTCCTCCACTGCTTCCAGCTCACTATAGATCTGGTATTCGTCATCGGTACTTTCATCATCCTCCTCCAGCTTGCCCTGCGTGATGTCGTAATAGTAGTGAAGACCGTTCTGGTCAAACGCCGTCTCACCGATCTTCAGTTCCTTGCCGTGGAAGGCGAAGAGGAGTTTTAAGGCAAGGAATTGCTCGGTCATCTTCTCCTTCGTGCCGATCATCTCATCGGTCGTCTCCCTGACCTTCTTCACGAATTCCTGCTTGGGCTGTCGGGCATACAGTTCGGGGTGCTCGTAATAGATCTTGTCGATATAGTCTTTCTGGAAGGTGGTGGCGCGCTTATACACCTCTTTCCAGTTGGTAATCTCCTTGAAGACTCCGTACTCATCGGTGGAGAACAGTACTTCGCTGCCGATAGCTGAGCGGGATGCTATCAGGAGGAACTGTCCTTGTGCGGAAGTGGAATCGTTGCGCCATGTTCCTGTAGGCACATACCTCATCACGTAACCGTTTTTGGTGGAGTCGGCCACGGTGATACGGAATTCCGACGTGTTGGCCTCGGTCACCGTGGTGTCACCGTTCTCAATGTATGCTTCCACTAAGGTGATGCTATACTCCAAGGTATCGGTTTTGTTGAACCAACCGATCACCCTCACCACAGAGTCTGTTTCTACAGAATCTGTTTCCATACTTTGTGCCAAGGCCGACGGGGTGGTCATGTACATCATCGCCATGCACGCCATTGTGAATTTGATAATAATTCGTTTCATATTCAAGTCACTATTAATATTTCTATCTGCTTTCGTATAAATGAATATTTGGCTGCAAAGGTAACAAAAAGATGATAAAGAGCAGCAAAAATGAATGATTTTATCATGCTGCGTTGCAAAATACTCATTCTTTTGTTTCATCGTTCAATTTGAGTGCTGTAAGATTTGAAGAATTCAGAAATAATCCCTATCTTTGCAAAAATCATTAAACACGATAAACATGAAAACCTGTAAATCATGGACACGTTCCATCTGTATGACCATCGCATTACTCATTACTCATTCCGTGCTGGCAGCAGAACAATTTGTGAATTTCGATAACGGCGACCTGCTGTTAAACAAGAACAACTCAGTGAAAATCTATATGGACGGCAACGACCAGAAAGGTGTCGCCATTGCTGTCCGTAACCTCCAGTCGGACCTCCAGAAGGTGTGCGGCGGAGAGATCTCTATTGTCGATGCGGCAGCCGATGCCGACATCGTGATCGGTACTTTGGGACATTCCGCTGCCGTGGATCAGTTTGCGAAAGCCAAGAGAATCAACGCGAAGCTGCTGAAGGGGAAGAAGGAGATGTATCTCATCAGCATCCAAAACGGCAAGGTGGTGATAGCAGGTAGCGACCGTCGTGGCACCATCTTTGGTATATATGAGCTGTCGCGGCAGATCGGTGTTTCTCCATGGTACTATTGGGCTGATGTTCCCGTCGTTCATCATGATCTTATTTTTGTCAAAAACGGCGATTTCACCGACGGTGAGCCAGCAGTGAGATACCGTGGTCTCTTCATCAACGATGAGGCTCCATGCCTTACTTCTTGGGTGAAGAACACCTTTGGTACAGAATACGGCGGCCATGATTTCTATGCAAAGGTGTTTGAACTCATTCTGCGTCTGAAAGGTAATTTCCTGTGGCCGGCGATGTGGGGCTGGGCCTTCTATGCTGATGATCCGGAGAATGGCAAGACCGCCGATGAAATGGGTGTGATGATTGGCACCTCCCACCATGAGCCAATGGGGCGTAACCACCAGGAATGGGTGCGTCACCGGAAGGAATATGGTGCTTGGAACTATCAAACCAATAAAGATGTCCTTGACCGTTTCTTCCGCGAGGGAATAGAAAGGGCTCAAGGCACCGACGACCTGATTACCATCGGTATGCGTGGTGATGGCGATGAGGCGATGAGTGCTGAGGCCGATACCAAGCTCCTTCAAACGATCGTGGATAACCAGCGCCGTATCATCCAAGAGGTGACAAAGCGTCCTGCCAAGGAGACACCACAGGTGTGGGCTTTGTATAAAGAGGTGTTAGATTATTATGACAAGGGGATGACCGTTCCCGACGACGTGCTGATTCTGCTCTGTGATGATAACTGGGGAAATGTGCGCCGCGTGCCCAATGCCCAGGAGCGTAAGCATCCGGGTGGCTGGGGACTGTACTACCATGTTGATTATGTGGGTGCACCGAGAAACTCGAAGTGGCTGAACGTGACACCTTCACAGAATATGTGGGAGCAACTGCAGTTAGCTTACCAGAACGGCATCGACCGTCTGTGGATCCTCAACGTTGGTGACATCAAACCCATGGAATATCCCATCACGCTGTTCATGGACATGGCATGGAACCCAGATGCCGTGACTGCTGATGTGACCGCTTCGCATACTACTGCTTTCTGCAGGCAGCTTTGGGGTACAGACCAGGCTGAGGAGGCATCGCGCATCCTGAACCTGTGCTGTAAGTACAACGGTCGTATCACCGCAGAGATGCTCAATGCCTTTACTTATAATGTGGAGACGGGCGACTGGCAGCGTGCGGTGAACGAGTACATGGAACTGGAGAATGCGGCTCTCAGACAGTTCCTTACTTTGAAAGAGGATCAGCGTGACAGCTACCGACAGCTCATCCTCTTCCCCGTGCAGGCCATGAGTAATATCTACCAGATGTATTATGCCCAGGCCATGAACCACAAACTGTTCAGGGAACAGAATCCCGATGCGAACCTCTGGGCAGATAAGGTAGAGGCAGCTTTCAGACGTGACTCTTTGCTCTGCGCCCAGTATAACCATGACATAGCAAACGGCAAATGGAACGGGATGATGACGCAGAAGCATATCGGCTATGTGAGCTGGAACGACGACTTCCCCCACGATGTGATGCCTAAGGTGTTCCGTTTGGAGAACATCGACGGCCCCGGTCATTTCAGCTTCTTCGAGAAGAACGGCTATGTGGCTATGGAAGCGGAACATTTCTGGGAGCAGCAGGGAGCAGGACAGGCACAATGGACGGTGATCCCATACATGGGCCGAACACTCAGTGCTATGTCACTCATGCCGTACACTACAGGCACCGACAATGCTTCGCTATCCTATCGCTTTATGCTTTCTGAGAAAAACAATCAGCTGAGGGAAGTGAAGGTCTATGTGGTGGTGAAGTCAACCCTTGACTACCTGAACAAGGGCGGACTGGAATATACGGTATCTATCGACGGAGGTGAAGCACAGACCGTGAACTTCAACAGTGAACTGAACGAGAAACCGGAGAATATTTACAGTAAGTATTATCCCACGGTGGCCCTGCGCGTGGTGCCCAGTATGGTACAGTTACCCCTTGGCACATCGAATGGCGGATGGCATACACTGACCTTACATCCCAAGGATCCAGGTATCGTCTTCGAGAAAGTGGTGGTCGATTGTGGTGGCTACCAGCCATCGTTCCTGTTCATGGAAGAAAGTCCGAAAACGAAGAATTAAGATCATTTTTCATCCGTAAATGTGAAGAATTAAGATCATTTTCATTCTTAAATGTGTGGTATATCCAAAAAAAGATGTACCTTTGCCACCATAATAGCATTATGTGAATCAAAAAACTATCAGATAAGAATGAAGAAGTCAGGATTAAAGGTATTCGCCATTGCAGTGATTGCACTTGCCCTCGGGGCTTGCTCGAAAGAGAAATTCCATGTCAAAGGAGCCATCACCCATGCCAACGACTCGGTTCTCTATTTTGAGAACATGAGTCTTGATGGAGCCGTTGCACTCGACTCCGTAAAACTTAATGAGTCGGGGACTTTTGACTTTACTGGTGATGCCTCGGAGGCACCAGAGTTCTATCGGCTGCGTATCGCTAATCAGATCATCAATATCAGTGTGGATTCCACAGAGACGATCTCTGTAGAAGCTTCCTATCCCACGATGGCTACACAATATAAGGTGAGTGGCTCTGAGAACTGTGAGCGGATCCAGCAACTGGCACTGAAGCAGATTGAGTTGCAAAACAAGGCCATCGCCATTCAGCAGGACAATACCTTGAACGCGCAGACAGCCAACGACAGTATCTTACGTCTGGTGGAAGCCTACAAAGACGTGGTGAAGCGTAACTACATCTACAAGGAGCCGATGAGAGCTTCTTCGTATTTCGCTTTGTTCCAGACATTGGGAAACATGCTGATTTTCAATCCTCGTGAGAATAAGGATGACATCAAAGCGTTTGCCGCCGTGGCTACCAGCTGGGATACCTATTATCCTCATGCCCTTCGAGGACAGAATCTTCACAATATTGCTATCGAGGGAATGAAGAACGTGCGAATCCTCGAAGGACAGAAACAGCAGGTACTTGATTTGAGTAAGGTTAGCACGAGCTCGATTATTGATGTTGACCTCCAAGACAACAAGGGAGCGGTTCGCAGACTGAGTGACTTGAAGGGTAGGGTGGTGATGCTCGACTTCCACGTGTTTGCTGCGAAGGAATCGGCACAGCGCATCATGCAGCTCCGTGAGCTGTACAACAAATACCACGCCCAAGGCTTTGAGATCTATCAGGTATCCCTTGATCCTGACGAGCATTTCTGGAAACAGCAGACGGCTGCCCTTCCTTGGATCAGCGTGCGCGACCCGCAGGGAGTGAATTCTGCAGTACTGACAAATTACAACGTACAGGCTATCCCCACGTTCTTCTTGATCGACAAGACCAATACCCTCCATAAGCGTGATGTACAGATCAAGGATCTGGATCAGGAGATACAGAGCTTGTTGTAGAACAGGGAAATGGACAGAGAGAAAGGAGGGGATGATGCGACAGTGTGGCTGGATAGTCTCCTGCGGATTGGCGTTCCTGTTTCATATAGGGTGTGGCTATGCCCAGACACCGTTGTCTGAATGTCCACAGGGACAGTTTTCCTTGCAAAGGAAAAGCGATTCGCTTGCCATCCTCACCCTCACTACCGACTCCACCAGCAGTCAATGGACAATCACTGAGCCTGTCTATCGCTTTTGTACGGGTGATGTCGATGGAGACGGCTCTGTAGATGCCATGGTTGGTGTGGTGAGTAAAACCCGTTATTTCAGGGAAGAGGGGCACCGCATCTGGATCTTTAAGAACTACCACGGACTAATCCGTCCTCTTTGGATGGGATCGCGGCTGGGGGGTATCCTGCAGGATTTCCGTTTCACCGATGGAAAGATACGGAGCTTAGAGAGTACTACTGATGGGAAATTTGTGGTGGCAGAATACCGATGGGCACATTTTGGTATGGGCTTTGATCGTTTCCTCGCCAAGAACGTCTGTCGTGACGAAGCCATAGAGATCTTCGAAGACCGAAAGATGATCCATGATAACTAATATGAAACTATAGTTTTTGCCTATGAAAAGACTGTTTTTATTTCTGGCACTTGCCATTTCGCTCAGTGCGGGTGCTCAGCAAAAAAAGGTGATGTTGCCCGGAAAAGGTAAGATCAATGTAGAGAGACTTAACAAACAGGTACCGATGGACATTGACGTGTCGCAGCTCTCACTCAGTGAGGTGCGGGTATTGCGCAATGCTTTTGCTGCCCGACAAGGTTACTGCTTTATGAGTGGCGACCTCCGTTCCATCTTCGGTGCTACTTCCTGGTACGACCAGATGATGAACGACCGTTTCTGGAAGGAGGAAGAGGGGAAAGCAAAGCCGATCACTTACACAGAGGCAGAGAAAGCGTTCATGCAGAAGCTGAAAGAACGGGAGGATGCCCTGAAAAAGGAGAATTATCCCACCACAGGCGGACAGTTGGTGAACATCAATAACTTGATCAACCCTTTCCAGTTAGAGTCGGCTGATGACCGTCTGATGCAGGCACTGGCAAAGAACGCCTTCGCCATCGTTCCCGGTAACGAGCTGCAACTTTTCCATGTCTATGAGCGCAATGACTATCACGAGTTCCCCAACTTCGTGACCACCGATCTTTTCCTGCAAGTGTTTCATATCTATTTTGACTGTTTGCTGAAGGAGACAGAACAACAGAAATTCTACCCGCAGCTCATAACGTTTGTCAAACAGCTCTATGATGCCATGAGCACACAGGCTTCGTTTGCCACCGATCCGAAAGTGAAGGCTGCTGCACAGTATAACACGGCCTATTTCGCCATTGCCCACGCATTGCTCACGGAAGAAAAGCCATTACCTGTTTCTGAAACCTACACGGCTTTGGTGAAGGAGGAGATCAGTCATGTGAAGGCTGCAGAGACTACCAGTTCGACGTTCCTCGGCTATGTGCCGGAAAGGAATATGCCGATGTTCATCTATAATACCTACCGTCCTCGTGGCCATTATACCCGTAACGAGACACTGAAACGCTACTTCCGTGCCATGATGTGGTTACAGAATGCACCTTTCGGCACCGATATGGAGGATAAGTTGCAGGCTGCTCTTCTGATGGCACAGGTGATTGGCTCAAACGAGAAACTTAGCACCTCATATCGTGAACTGACTGATCCTATCACCTATCTGATGGGAACGCCCGACGATGTGAGTATCATGCAGGTGTATGAGGAGATTCAGAAGAGTGGCATGAAGCTCAACGAACTCTTCAAAGACAAAAAGAAGATGGCTAAAATACGCGGTTCCATCGAAGCTTTGGGAGCAAAGCAGACCCGTATTAAGCCGAAGTTCCAGTTGTCGAGCAAGTATAAGATCTGTCTGATGCCGCAACGCTACATGCCCGATAACGAGGTGTTGTTAGAGATGGTTGACTATGACAGTAGTCAGACCAAACGCGATGTGCCTAAAGGTCTTGACGTGTTAGCTGCACTCGGCATCTATCCGGCAGAACGGATCCTTCTGGGTGAACTGAACGAGCAAGGACGATGGGATGGCTACACAGAGAACCTGCAGAAGATGAAGCAACGCATGACGGAGATTGACTGGAAGGCCTGTGTGGCTAATCAGTGGATTGTTGCCACCAAGGATATCAATGCCTCAAATGCCAGCTATCCGAAGTTCATGCTTACGCCTCAGTGGGAGAAAAAGAATCTCAACAGTGCTTTGGCTTCATGGGCAGAACTGAAACATGATGCCATCTTGTATGGAAAACAACCCATGGGAGCAGAGTGTGGCGGCGGCGGCCCCCCAGATCCTGTCGTCAGGGGATATGTGGAGCCGAATGTGGCCTACTGGACGAAGGCCATCGAGTTGATTGATGCTACCATGGATGTGCTGCGCCGTTTCAATCTCGTGACGGAGAAAGCCGCGAATGCCACCGATGATCTTCGTGATAAGGCAGAGTTCCTGTTGAACTGCAGTAAGAAGGAGCTGGCAGGGAAACGACTCTCTGATGAGGAATACAGCCAGATAGAGGTCATCGGATCCTCGTTCGAGTACTCCACCTTATATTTATTACAAGAGCCCAATCAGGAGCTGGCTGGATGGAGCGACGTGGAAGGTGCCGATAAGTCGATCTCCGTCGTCGCCGATGTCTATACTGCCAATGCTGGTAATAACCCGAACAAATCTGTACTCTATGAGGCGGTAGGACCCACCCACGAGATCTACGTGGTGGTAGAGATCGAAGGCTATCTGTACCTCACCCGTGGTGCTGTCTTCTCCTATCGTGAGTTCCAGGAAGATATCGCTGCACCCCGTAAAACCGATGAGGAGTGGCAGCAAGAACTGGAGACGAATCCGGATAAGGGCATCCCCGACTGGATGAAAGAGATTATCGTGCCCCTCAACGGGAAGGTTCTCGACAACGAGCATATTTTCTATAGCTCGGGATGCTGACTTCCCTATTACTATCCTTGATGATGGTCAGCGATACGCTGACCATCACCTTTACGGGTGATCTCCTTCTCGATCGCGGTGTCAGGGAGTTCATCCATCACCGCGATGCCGATCGGTTGTTCTCTCCTTCCGTGGATTCCGTTTTTCAAAGCAGTGACTTCGTGGTGGCTAACTTAGAGTGCCCCGCCACGAAGATTGTACGCCCCAACTTCAAACAGTTCATTTTCCGTGGTGAACCCGAATGGCTCAGTACGCTGAAGAAACATGGCATTACACACCTGAACCTTGCTAACAACCACAGCATCGATCAGGGGCGTGGAGGACTCATGGATACGAAAAAGAATATTGAACAGGAAGGGATGATCCCTATAGGAGCGGGCAGGAACATGCAAGAGGCGATGGCGCCGGTGCTTCTTACCTCGTCACCACGAAAGATCTATTTGCTCTCCTCTCTCCGCATGCCGTTAGAGAACTATGCTTTCCTGCCGGATAAACCTTGTGTCAGTCAGGAAAGCCACGAGTCGCTCCTTACCCGTTTGCGCCGTTTGCGGGCAGCAGAGCCCCACGCTTTGATCATCCTTACCCTGCATTGGGGCATTGAGCACACGGTGATTCCCACTCCTATGCAGCGGCAGCAGGCACACGAGTATATCGATGCAGGTGCCGACGCGCTGATCTGTCATCATACACATACCTTGCAGACTGTCGAGGACTATCATGGCAAACCGATCTATTACAGTATCGGGAACTTCATCTTCGACCAAAAACGTCCCGTCAACAGCCGTGCCTGTATGGTGAGGGTTACCGTCACTGCACAGGATGTCTGCTTTGACACCCTGCCCATCCACATCAAGAATTGCGTGCCTGAGATCGAACCCTTTTAGAAGCTCTTCAGCCAGGCTTTCAGTTCCAACAACATTTCGATATGGTATTTGAAGCTGCTGCGGAACCCCCAGCCATGACCGCCCGATGGATAGACATGCAGGGAGGCAGGTACATCGTGTCGGTAAAGCTCTGTGTAGTAATTCACCCCGTTGGCAGGCAGCACCGAGTGGTCATCATCACTCAGAGCGATCCATGCACGAGGTGTCACACGGGTCACCTGTGAGTCGTTGCTATATTCCCGCTCGTCTTTTTTCTTCGCCTCACTGCCTAAGAAGTTGTCGTGCGATCCTTTATGAGTGATATCTGGCATCATCGTGATCACCGGATAGAACAGGATCTGGAAGTTCGGCTTCGCCTCTTTCACCGAGTGGGTAGCGATGGTAGAGGCCAAATGTCCTCCTGCCGACGATCCCATGATACCAATGTCATCAGGGTTGATGTGCCAGCTGTCGGCATTTCTGCGCACCAGCTTGATGGCCTCCTCGGCATCTTCGATGGGCACACGTTTGTCACCATGAGGCATGCGGTATTTCAATACAATGGCAGCAATACCTTCCTGGTTGAAGAATGTCGCCCAGTCATAGCCCTCGTGTTCCATGGCTAAGTGCTGGTAGCCTCCTCCAGGACAGATCACCACGGCACGTCCCGTTGCGACTTTTTTATCAGGCAGATATACTCTTACCATGGCCTGATCATTGCCATCACCATTTGAGTGGGGTGCCCCATCAGGCCAGAGTATGATATCTGTAGGTTTTTGTGCCATGGTGACCATGGAACATATAGCTAATAATCCCGTTGCAAACAGTTTCTTTAAGTTCTTTGAGTATCGCATCATGTTTTATTTTTGTTATTTTTAGTAATAATCAGTCAAATCAGTTGCAAAGATAATGATTTTTTTGTAATATTGCAGTCAAATTCAACGAAACATAACATGGTTAAGAAGTTTTTAATGATTTCAGTAATGGCTTTGCTGCTGATGGGCGCACAAGCCAAAGTGAGGTTGCCCCATGTGCTGGGCGATAACATGATCTTACAGCAGAATACCGAAGCACGACTCTGGGGGTGGGCCAAGCCAGGGAAGACGGTCATGGTGACCACCTCATGGAATGATGCCGCCTATTCGGTCAAAGCCGACAAGGGTGGACAGTGGATGGTCAAGGTGAAGACACCTGCTGCCAGCTACCAGCCACTGTCGATCACATTCAATGATGGTGAACCCCTCACCCTGAATAATATCCTCGCCGGTGAGGTGTGGGTATGTGCCGGACAAAGTAACATGGAGATGCCTGTAAAGGGTTTCGGAAACTGTCCTGTTGAGGGGTACAACGAGGCCGTGGTCACTGCCAACGACTACCGGGGTGTCCATTTTGTGAAGATTCCCAGTGTGATGAGCACAAAACCGCTCAATGATGCCAACTGCCACTGGGAGGTGGTTAGTCCGAACACTGTGGGCGAAGCTTCCGCTACAGGCTACTTCTTCGCTCAGGTGGTGAACAAAGCACTTGACGTACCTGTAGGACTGATCATGGCAAATAAAGGCGGCACCCGTGTGGAGAGCTGGTTCACGAAAGAGAATATTGAGAAATATACGAACGATCCCACCGACTCGTTAGAGATTGTGAAACGGTGGCCGCAGTGGGACTATCACCGTTCACTGCTATGGGGTAACGGAACGTTCAATCCCATCCTGAACTACACCGTGAAGGGCATCCTCTATTACCAGGGATGTTCCAACGTAGGAGACCCCGGTGACCAGTATTCACAACGCATGAAAATCCTTGCCGATCAATGGCGACAGCAGTTTGGCTTGGGGGAGATCCCGTTCTATTTCGTGGAAATCGCTCCCTATCATTATGATAATGTAGATGCTGATAATGGTGCCAGACTCCGCGAACAGCAGTACAAGGCATCGTTGCTGATCCCGAATAGCGGACTGGTTTGTACCAACGACCTTGCCTATCCATACGAGACCACGCAGATCCATCCGGCACAGAAGAAGCCCGTGGGACAGCGCCTGGCTTTTCTTGCCTTGAACAAAACCTATGGCATGGGAACTGTGGGATGCCTCAGTCCTTCGTATAAAGACATGAAGGTAACCGACGACTATGTGGATATCCATCTGAATAACGACCTCGGTGCTATCAGTCGTTTCGAGGATATCCAGGGATTTGAGGTTGCCGGTGATGATCGCGTGTTCCATCCTGCCAAAGCCGTTCATTTCTGGCAACCGGGTGGTGGCTATTGGGATGAGACGATTCGTATCTCCTCCCCTGAGGTGAAGAAACCTGTGGCAGTGCGCTATTGTTTCAAGAATTTCCAGCTCGGTAACCTAAAGAATGCTGCTGGATTGCCGCTGTTCCCATTCCGCACAGATAACTGGTGATGAACGATTCTGACAAGAAACATCCGCTCAGCCTCTACCGGCACTGTCCTGTTTGTGGCAGTGAAGCATTTGAAGTCAGCTCCTTCAAGAGCAAACGATGTCGCGATTGCGGATTTGAACAGTTTATCAACCCCTCCGCTGCCGTTGTGGCTTTTATCCACAATGGAAAAGGGGATTTGTTGGTGGCAGTGCGCGATCGTGATCCTGCAAAGGGTACGCTCGATTTGCCTGGTGGATTCGCTGATATGGATGAAACCATCGAACAGAGTCTGCGTCGTGAGGTAAGGGAAGAAACAGGGTTAGTTGTAACACGTGCCACCTATCTCTTCTCTCTCCCCAACCACTATCTTTATAGTGGTATGGATATTCCCACCCTCGACTTCTTCTTCGAGTGTGAAGTGGAGAATACCACTGTGCTTCAGGCTGCCGATGATGTAGCTGAATGTCGTTGGGTGCCCATCAGTCACATTCATCCCGATGAATTCGGATTAAATAGTATTCGCAAGGGTGTTGAAACCTATTTAAAACGGGCACAGATCTTTAATAACCGGGATTCTGTGTCCATGTAGGATGCATCACCAACAGATCGCCAGGGATGGGGAAGACGGTAGTATGTCCATCGTCTTCTCCAGGCAACTGAGGTCGGTCTGTATAGGAACGGGCGAAGATGCCGTAGCGTATCATGTCATTGCGTCTCCATCCCTCCCATGCCAGTTCGAGATAGCGTTCATGGATAATATTCTCTAAGGTGGCTGGTATGGCGGGTAGTCCAACCCTTTCGCGTACCTTATTTAATTCAGCTGAGCCGTCCTCGCCATTGCGTGCCATGGCTTCTGCTTTCATCAGCAGCACATCAGCATAGCGGAAGAGGACGATATCGTTATGACAGGCACGACCGTCGGCGTTGGCATTCGGGTCGTTTTCGTATTTATGCAGCCGTGCCCCGGCAGTCTTCTCGTAAGGACTGCCTGTGAGATCGAGTTTCACTTCCAAGGGATAATAGATAAGGGGATTCTTGCCATTATCTTCATAGATCACATTTCTATTTTCAAGCACCACGTCGGCGTAGAACGTCTTGGTGAAACGGGGATCCTGTGACGGCGTGTTATAGTCGAAAGCGTTTACCAGTTCTATTGTAGCACTGGCCCCGTTCTCGGAGCCGCCTCCTAAAAAGGCTCCGTGACTATAGTGCCGGGAACGGAAGAAGTAACAATACCAATTATTATAACGAGTGGGATCCATGGGAATGGTAAAGATATTCTCACGGGATTCTTCATTGGTGGTGGAAAAGTTCTTGGTGAAATCCGGCTCTAACTGGTAGCCATAGGAGGTGACGTTATCGCAGCAGAGCTGGCAATACTGCCAGGCGTTCAACGTCCTACCACGGTATGTGAAGACCATGTCATTACCTTTTGTGCGTACCCCGTCGGTCCAGTCATCATCAGCATAGATTTCGGCGTTCAGTAAAAGCTTCGCTAACAGGAACCATACCACAGGCTGTGTGACACGACCGTAATAGCTGCCTGGTCGGTTGCTAAATTTCGTTGACAGTAAGGGGATGGCATCTAACAGCTCCCGCATGATAAAGTGGAATGTCTCGCTACGTTTTGCCAGTGTCATCTCATGGGTGGTTACTTGTGTGGAGGTCACCAGGGGAACACGTCCGAAGAGATCCATCAGGTAGAAATAGTACATGGCTCTGATTGCCCTCAGTTCGGCGATATAACTGTTGAGTACCTTGTCCTGATGCGTGGCTTGGAAGGCTTGCACATGTTCGATCGACTGATTGCATTTCATCACCATCTTGAAGAGATATTCCCACATATCCTTCTGTGAGGGTGTGCCGGCATCCCATGAATGTAGGAAGAGTGTTTGCCAGAACCCGCTGTCGTACCAGTCACCTCCACGGGTAGGCATGATGGCCTCGTCGGTGGTCAGTGAGTTGAAGTCGAACACGCCGCGCCCCGTGCCCTGCAGTCCCTGTGAGTCGTTTTTCCCTCCGATATGGTTGTAGATATCCAGCAGGGCATTGTTGTACAGGTCGTTGATGCTGTTGTATGCCTGTTCGGTGGGTAGTGAGCTCTTCGGTTCCTCTTCGAGGAAGCTGTTGCAGGAGACGAGTGTGAGGAGCAGCAGGGGCAAGATATACTGTTTCATGCAGTGTGGGAATTAGAAGGTGAGGCTGATGCCGAGAGTATAAGTGTGATAGAGAGGATACGACCGTTTGTCGTCAAGACCGAGTGTACCGTTCACGTTCGAGCTGTTGATCATGGGTGTCAGTCCGCTGTATCCGGTGAAGGTAGCCACATTGTTCATGGTGAGTGCCACGCGCATGCTCTCGATGAAACGGTTGGGATGGAGTGGAACACGCCACCCTAAGGTGATATAGTCGATATTCACGTAGTCGCCCTTTTCCAGCCAATAGTCGGTAACGGTTTGGTCGTTGATGCCCTTTTCCGGGGCTTCGTCCAGGATGTTATAGAGCGGGAAGGCGGCAACATTCATATAGGTGAGACTGGTTCCGTTGAAGATCTTGTGTCCGAAAGCACCGTTCACTTGCATGGAGATATCGAACTCTTTGTAGCGGAAAGAGATATTCGATCCCACCAACATCTTGGGCATAGCCTGTCCGGCAATATAGCTTTCGCCTACGTCATAGGTATATTTCCCATCACCTTGGCTCACCAGTCCTTTACAATGTGGTAGTTTGAAAGTACCGAGGGGTTCACCAACAATCTGAAAGGTGACATCGTTTCCGCCACCATGGAAACCGGCACCGTTAAGTACGGCGATACCCTTTGTGGAGGGTGCTTCGAGGTATTCGCCGTGATAATAGCCGCTCAGGGAGGTGAGTTTGTTTCGTTGGAAGGTCACGTTGCCGTTGATGGTGAGTTCCATGTCACGAGAGATCATAGGCGTACCTCCCACTGAGAACTCCAAGCCGCTGTTACGCATTGATCCGAGATTTGCCAAGAGCGTATTGAACTGGAAGGGTGGTATGCTCACGGCGTAAGGATAGAGCATGTCTGTCACCCTGGTATGGTAATAGCTCATGGAGAAGAGGAGCCGTCTGTTCAGCATCTGTGCATCGATGCCGATATTCAGGGTTCTTGACACCTCCCATTTCAGGTCGGGGTTGATGTTCCTCATCTCGCTCAATGAGACAATGTGCCCATCACTGACAGGTACTGAGCCTGCCGGGCTTACCAACGAGAGTGAGTTGTAGCTGTCAATGCCTGCTTGGTTGCCCGAGGCACCGTATCCCACGCTCAGCTTCAGGTCGTTGATCAGTTTCTGATGGCGCATGAACGGCTCCTTACTGATGACCCATGCTCCTGAAAGAGCGGGGAAGAAGCCCCATTTATGGTTGTCGCCGAATTTTGACGAGCCGTCGGCACGTGCCGTGACTGTCATCACATAGCGATCGAGGAGCGTGTAGCTCAGTCGTCCCATGAAGGCAGACATCTTTGATTCATAGAAATAGGAACCTGTACCATCCCAGGGGCGGAGGGCTCCGGCAGCGAGGTTATTATATCCAAATAGGTCCGTGGAGAAATTCGTCACGGTGGTGTGGTATCCCTGATGGGTGTCTTTCTGCATTTCTGCCATGGCCATGACGTTGAGGCTTTGGATACCCAATTCCTTGTTGTAGGAGAGAATGGCATTCCCTAACAGGTTCTCGGTCTTGGATGTGGCACGGTAGGCCTGTCCTTTATTCCATACGGATGTGGGAAGGTATTGTGCATTCTGCTCCACATCGTAGGTGTAGGCAGCAAAGAGCATGAGCTTCAGTTGGGGCAGCAGATTGAAGGTGAGCTTGGCGTGGGTGCTGATATGAGAGTTCTCATCGTGGTCCTTCTCTTCGAGTAATGCCTGTGGGTTGCCGATCTGACTGGCCGAAGGATAGCCATCCCATCCGCCTTGTTCGTTCTGATGGTCGGGGAAGGTGGGGTTCCAAGCTGCAGCAGAGTAGAATAGTTTCTGCTCATCGAAGATGTTCTGCTTCTTTCCCGTGGAGCCGAACATGCCGAGATCCACTTGGAGAATCCCGTCGAACATCTGCTGTGTCATATTCATGTTCGACATCAGTGTGCGGTCGTTCATGGAGCGGATGACCGTTCTGTTGTCTAAATAGCCCAACGATACGCGGTAGCTTGACTTCTCCGTACCGCCATAGAAGGCGATATGATGTTTCTCAGTGAATCCATTGCGCTGGATCACTTTCTGGAAATCGGTGGATGAACCTAAGTCTAACAGGTCTTCTGCCCTTCCTGACAATTGGGCATACGAACGATACCGGTCGGCAGAGAGCATCTTGAGGTTCTTATATACCACCGACAGTCCGAGCGAGCTGTTGTAAACCATCCGCATCTTGCCCGCCTTGCCGCGAAGAGTTGTTACCTCGATGACACCAGCAGCTCCACGCGAACCGTATTGCGATGTCTCCGAGGCATCCTTCAGGATAGTGAAACTCTCAATGTCGGTAGGATAGATGCTGGAGAGCAGTGAGAGATCGCCCATCACACCGTCAACGATGATCAATGGGTCGTTGCCGCCAGTGAGCGAGGTAGTGCCACGAAGGCGTACGGCACTCATCGCATTGGCACCGTTACGTTCAATCTGCAGACCGGCAACGCGACCTTGTATCACATCCAGCGCATTGGTCACCTGGTCTTTGTTGTTCATCTGGCTCTCGTTGATCTTCTTCACAGAGCCGGCAAAGGAGGCTGCACTTCCTGTGGCATAGCCAACGGTCACGATGGAGTCGGGATCCGTTGTGCCTACAGAGCCTGTCTGTCCTGACGAGGGCAATACCGATAACCCCCACATGAGGGTTAAAAAGATAGCGGATCGATTCACATGAATCTGTTATTTGTTTTTCTGATAATAGTCCAAGCCACGTTTCACATTCTCTTTCACTGCATCACTCGACATCGTGGCACCAGTGACTCCATCTACTTTCTGTTTCATGGCCTTTGCCACCTTCTTGCCGTTCCATTTGTTGAGGATGGCATTCTTCACGCGGACAAAGTATTTCGGTGTCTCCTGGTTCTTCAAGGCTTCAACCTTCTCCACTTTGTTGTTTTTGATATAGATCTTCAGCGGAGTCGTGCTGCGATAGCCTTTTACATCACTGGCTAACGTGGTGGTATTCACCACATACGTACCGTCTGCCATCTTGGTGATGACATTCGATTGCGCCTTTCCGGCATAGGCGGCGGTACCGACGACTGCCATGAGCAGGGAACAGCACACCAGATTCTTTATACCTTTCTTTTTCATCATTGTATGTATATTTGAATAGTTTCTGTGGGCAAAGGTACGAATAAGTGAGAGAAATACAAAATAAATTGCATTTATTTTTATTTCCGAACGGAAGTACCTTCGGCGATAGCCAAAGTTCCCGTTTCCTTGCATCCTCATCTTCTGCATATTTGTTAAAATTTTGAATAATCTTAACGAATTAACTTCGTTTAATGCAAAATACGGGAACGGAGAGAACTGACCGCCCTCTCGGTCGAAATTGAGCGATTCTGACGAGGTTTAATAAGTGGCTGATAATGAATGTGTTAGTAAAAACCAGTAATTCCGACTTGCAGAAACCATGTATTAAGAGTCCAAAAACATAGTATTTTGGGGTCAAAAACATAGTACTTTTGGGTCAAAAAGACTATACTTTCTTTCGAGGCGATCCATAAAACTCACAAGCTGAAACCATGATTTTTCGAAGAAACGTCATCTAAGGGTCGTTCGGAACGGCGTTTCCACTCGTTCCAGCGGCATCTACAAGTGGATGGTGACGGCGGAACAAGGCGTAGATGACGGCGGAACAGGTGTAAGTATAGTCTGGGACAACCCTAAACAGACCCTACGTAAACATTACGTAGGCTCTACTTGGGTTCAAAACAGACTTTACTTGGATGCCAACGAGACTCTGTTTTGGATCCAAACAGCCTTTACTTGCACAAAAAGGCACTTTTGGACACTTCCATGCACTCCGAGTTTTCCCTTTCTTCCAATTAGAGTAATTTTGCAAACGTTAAATTCTTGTGAATTATCCTGACAATGCCTCACACAGAGTCAACAGAGTCAGCGGAGATTTTCAAATAATGGAGAGTAGGACTACTACCCCCACCCTTCTTTGCTCCCAGCACATCTCAAAGGGAAATGACAAAACAGCCTGTGTGGCTTATATCTTCTGCTCCGTGTTTAATCCGTGTCCATCCGTGCCTAAATATGTCACACAGAACCAACGGTCACTCATAGCGAAGCGGAGAGAAAAAGCACGGAAAACACAGAAAAGGATCAGCCTGTGCGGCTGATAGTCTTTTATCGTCATGCAGATCTCGCAGATTTTGCGGATAATCATTGGCAGGCCAATGATGAAATTTCTGCATTCTATGTTAAATTCCTAATA
>DETG01000133.1:27638-27784 GCA_002361535.1 Prevotella sp. UBA3294 | reverse complement strand
AGGGCATGATGATGAGACCCTTCTTCGGATCACCGTCGAATGTCTTGAAACGACGGTAGAGGAGCTGCACGAGCTTACCGGGGTAGCTGCTGGCGGGAGCATCGGTGAACTTACACGTGTCGTCGAAGGCGATACCGGCCTCGGTG
>DETG01000133.1:17369-27592 GCA_002361535.1 Prevotella sp. UBA3294 | reverse complement strand
TGTTGGAGATGACGAAACGGATCTCGGGCTGCTCGGCCAAAGCCATGAAGGCAGCGTTCTGGCTATAGGGGTTCAGTGCACGACTGATGACATCGATACGCTCTAAGCTGTTCACGGCCTCTCCGTTGAGACGGCCCTGCAGATTCACGTGGTACAGACAGTCCTGACCGTTGAGCCAGTCAACCATACCTCTCTCGATGGGCTGTACCACCACCACACTTCCGTTGAAGTTGGTCTTGGCATCCATGTTCCAGATAATCCAGTCAACGAATGCACGGAGGAAGTTACCCTCACCAAACTGAATGATTCTCTCAGGCATCACGCTTTTGGGCGCAGTCTGTTTGTTTAAAGCTTGTAATTTTTTCATGATTTGTTTATAAATTGATCGTTTTTTGATTTGTGATGCAAAGATATAAAAAACTTGCCAACGTTGATACGTTCTGACGTGTTAATTTAACGTAAAGGTTTGCGAACAACCGACCGTTCGCAAAAATCTATGCGATTTATTTGGTAATATCCGAAATAATTGCGACATTTGCAACAAACTTTCGCGGGTTTCATGCGGAGGTGAGATAGCACGGGGGTAATCTCGCAACCCCCGAAAAAATGAATCAAAATGCATACAAGAGAAGAGAAACTGGAGGCTTTCGGGCGACTGATCGATGTGCTCGACCAGCTGCGTGAGAAATGTCCTTGGGACAGAAAGCAGACCAATGAGAGTCTGCGCCCCAACACCATCGAGGAGACGTTCGAGCTGTGCGATGCGCTGATGAAGAACGACACCCATAATATCCGGAAAGAGTTAGGTGACGTACTGATGCACGTACTGTTCTATGCGAAGATCGGATCAGAGACCGATGACTTCGACATCGCCGATGTGTGTAACCAGCAGGCCGAAAAGCTGATCTTCCGCCATCCCCATATCTACGACCCTTCGCAGGTGGGGAAGAAGGATCCGCTGCCCCTCGATGATCCACGCTACCAGGCGAAGGAAGCAGACAAGGCATGCGAGGATGTGACAACCGCCGACCAAGTGCTGCAGAACTGGGAACAGATCAAGCTGAAAGAGAAGGACGGTAACAAGAGCGTGCTGAGCGGTGTGCCCGATGCCCTGCCCAGTCTGATCAAGGCTTACCGCATCCAGGACAAAGCGCGCAATGTGGGCTTCGACTGGGAGGATAAGCAGGATGTGTGGAAGAAGGTGAGGGAGGAGCTCGGCGAACTGGAAACGGAGTTGAAAAAAGAGGACAAAGAGAATGCCACGAAAGAGTTGGGTGACTTCCTCTTCTCGGTGATCAACGCCGCCCGTTTGTACAAGCTCAACCCCGACAACGCATTAGAGCATACGAACCAGAAATTCATCCGACGGTTCAACTATATAGAAGCCCATTCGATCAAGGAGGGTAAGCCATTGACAGAAATGACGTTATCCGAAATGGATGAATTGTGGAATGAAGCAAAGAAACAAGAGTAGAACAGCATTGAATCAAGTAAAGATTATGAAGAAATTGGTTTATCTCTTTTTAGGACTGACGGTTATCACCCTCACGTTCTCCTGTAAGGATCAGAAACCTGCTCCTGCCGTTGAAAAAGATACGACAATTATTGCAGAAGAAACCATCGAGGACAAGAGTCTCTACGGGCGATGCGGCGACGGGTCGGCCATGCATACGCTGGAGCTGATTACCGACAAGGGCGACACCCTCTATATCAGTATCAACGACGACTCCGTGTCGAACGTCAAAGGAGGACTCGGCGTGGGCGACCGCATGGCGGTGATGTTAGCCCACGAGGCCACCGCCGATGAGCCGGCGAAAGCCAAGGAGGTGGTGAACATGACTACCTTATTGGGCAAATGGGTGAGTCTCGACAAGTCGTTCGAACTGCAGGAAGGCGGTGTCGTGGTGTCTGACATCACCGAGCCGAAGCCATTGGTTGACTGGAAGATCTGCAATGGTCTGTTGGTGCTCTCTGCCGATACCTTCAGCATCTATGAGTTAGGGGCCGACAGTCTGCTCTTGGAGAACGACAAGGGCATCTATGCCTATAAACGTCTGAAATAACTCGAGGATGCAGCCATTCAGAGTATATATCTTAGGATGTGGGAGTGCGTTGCCCACCTTGAAACACATGCCCACCTCGCAGGTGGTGGAGCTGCGTGACAAGCAGTTCATGATCGACTGCGGTGAAGGGACACAGATCCAGCTGCGCCGCTCACATATCCATTTCAACCGTCTGCATGCGGTCTTTATCTCCCATCTTCACGGTGACCACTGCTTTGGTCTGATCGGTATGATCAGTACCTTCGGTCTGTTAGGACGCACCGCCCCGTTGCATGTGTATGCCCCCCAGGAGTTGGAGGTGCTGCTGCAGGCACAGATGGAACTGTTCTGCAAAGGACTTGAGTTCGAGGTGGTGTTCCATGCCGTTGATACCACCGTGATGCAGGTGATCTACGAAGATAGGAGTCTGACGGTGAGCAGTATCCCGTTGAACCACCGTGTCGCCTGTTGCGGTTTCCTGTTCCGGGAAAAGGCCACGCTGCCCCATATCCGGCGCGATATGATCGACTACTTGGAGATCCCCGTCAGTCAGATCAACAACATCAAGAACGGTGCCGGCTGGGTGAAGGAGAACGGTGACGTGGTGCCCCATGAAGAACTGGTGACGCCCGCCGATCCAGCGAGGTCGTATGCCTTCTGCAGTGACACGAAATACATGCCGCGACTGGCAGAGATGGTGAAAGGTGTTGACCTGCTCTACCACGAGAGTACGTACTGCAACGAACAGGCCGACCGTGCGAAGCTGTACTATCATAGTACGGCGGAACAAGCCGCGATGGTGGCGAAGGCTGCCGGTGCCGGTCGTCTGTTGCTGGGACATTATTCCGCCCGGTATGAGGACGAGCAGGTGATGCTCAACGAAGCGCGTGCGGTGTTTCCAGAGACTTACCTGACAGCCGAAAATGATGTGTTTGAGCTGTAATATTGTAAAAAATCGAGGCTGATCGTGTTTTTTTTACATTTTTTGTTGTTTGTTTCGGAGAAAACATGTATATTTGCAGAAAATATAAGCGCTTATGAAGAAAAAGATACTCACGATAACCCTCGCCGCCGCAATGATGTTTGGCATTCCCGCCACCATGATTGCGTCGTCAACACGCTCTATCGAGATCATTGAGCAGGAGATTCTACAACCTGCTGTCGTGCTACAGGGAAACACGTTGGTGGTGTCTAATGCCAACGGTCAGATGCTGTACATCTACAATGTGGCCGGTGTGCGTGTGATGAGTGTGAAAGTTGATGGCCCGGAGCGCAGCTATGAGCTCAGTCTGCCGAAGGGATGCTACATTGTGAAGGTAGGTAAGGTTGTTCGCAAGATTTCCGTGAAATAGTTTTACTGACACTGTCGTGTGTAGAGTAACGATATACCTTCTTCTCCTGACATGCGTAGTTGTTGCCTGTCAGGAGAAGCAAGAGAATCCCAATCGCTTTTTAACCCTTGAGACCTTTTCCGCGATGAAGAGGTCCGACTATGTGGTGGATGCCCAACAGGTCAGGAAGCAGCTCAGACGGCTCGCCCGGGAGGATCAGGGGGAGTTGGCTGCCGACCGCCATGTGCGCAACCATTACTTGGAGGGACAGCCGTTGCTCTGGATCGACCGCCATGGGGTGGACCGCCGTGCCGATTCCTTAGTGGCCTACTTAGACAGGGTAGAGGAGGGTGGTATCTCACCGGATGTGTTCCGCCGCCGCCAGATCCAGATCGACCTGCAGCGAGTGAGACAGTTGGAGGTGGGCGACAGTGTGAAGAACCTGAACGCCGTACTGGCCCGATTGGAATATAACCTCACGAAGGCATTCCTGCGCTATTGTGCCGGACAGCGGTACGGATACCTCAACGCAGAATATGTGATGAACCATTGCGACGTCAAAGACAGCGACTCGTTGCATGTCACCTATTATCAGCTGTTCGACGTGAAGGTGAAACGCCCCAAGGAGGCATTCTTCAGCAGTGCCTTCAATAAGATCAGTCATGACAGTGTGGCCACCTTCCTCCACGAGGTGCAGCCCACGAACAAACTGTACAAGACCCTGTGCCGGAGATTCAAGGAAGAGAAGCTGACAGAGGCCGAGAAGCTGACTACCCTCTGCAACATCGAGCGGTGTCGGTGGTATCTCGAAGATGCCCCTGAACAGCATAAGAAATACGTGCTGGTGAATGTGCCCGCCTTCAGACTCTATGCGGTCTGTCCTGACTCCACCCTGTCGATGCGTGTAGGCTGTGGGACGAAGAAGAGCAAGACCCCTTTGCTCACCAGCAAGATCGAACGCATGGATGTGAACCCGCAGTGGTTCGTCCCGAAAAGTATCGCCTTAGGCATCGTCTATAGTCATGGATACCTGAAGCGGAACAACATGTATATCTTTGACAAGAAAGAAGGGAAATTAGAGTATTACCGGGGATCGTACAGTAAGATTGCTGACGGGAAACAGTATATCGTGCAGCGGGGCGGACCGGGGAACTCCTTGGGACGGATTATCTTCCGCTTCCCCAACAACCACTCGGTCTATCTGCACGACACCTCCTCGCCCTGGGTGTTCGAACGCTCGTTCAGGGCAGTGAGCCATGGCTGTGTGCGTGTGCAGCAGCCGTTCGAGCTCGCCAGGTTCCTTCTTCATGACCCCGATGACGAGCTGTTGGATAAGATCAAATACTCGATGACTGCCGACCTCCGCCCTCATGAAGGGGAGGAAGAGAAAATGGAACAGCCCGAGATCGACAAGGACAGACTGGTGCATCAGGTGAAGGTGGAACCGGCTGTTCCCGTGTTCATCACCTATTATACACTGTATCCCGACCAGAACGGGGTGTTGAAAGAGTACAACGATGTCTATGGCTACGACAAAGCCCTGAAAGAGCATCTGAAACCATATATATATATTTAATAAGGTATGACCAAGCAATACGACGAGGAACAGATATTGAACATGCTGATGGAGCCCGGACAGCAACGGCGCGCCTTTGGCATGATCGTACAGCTCTATACGGAACCGCTGTACTGGAAGATCCGTCGTATCGTGCTCGATCATGATGATGCCAACGACGTGCTGCAGAACACGTTCATGAAGGCGTGGAACAGTATCAAGGACTTCCAGAACAAGTCGAAACTCTCCACCTGGCTCTACCGCATTGCCATCAATGAGAGTCTCGACCACCTGCGGCGACAGCAACATAAGGTGAGTGCCGATGCCGATCTGGCCGTGGCCAACCGACTGATGGCCGACGACTACTTCGACGGCGACGAAGCCCAGGCTCTGCTGCAGGAAGCCATCGCGGCGCTGCCAGAGGTACAGCGCACGGTGTTCACCCTGCGCTACTTCGACGAGATGAAATACAGTGAGCTCTCCAAGCTCATGGGAACCAGTGAGGGAGCCCTGAAAGCCTCCTATCACATCGCCGTGAAAAAAATTTCTGAGTATGTGTTAAACCATTCTACGAATACAACGTCTAATAACAAAATAGAAAGATCATGACAGAAGAACTACTGAAACAGAAATTCGGTCAGGAGAATCCTTTCAAGGTGCCAGAGGGATATTTTGACAACTTCGCCAGCAACTTCATGAAGCAGCTGCCCGAAGAGACCCCTAAGGCTGTGGAAGTGGAGATGCCTGTTACCAAGAGAACATGGATCACGCCGATGCGGCGCTTCGCCATAGCGGCCAGTTTTGCTGCAGTGCTTTTCGGCGCTGCCACATATTATGCCTCTACTGGAGTGAACAATGACAATGCCACCCAGGCGGAGATGGCATCAACAACATTGAAGAATACAGAAACGAAATCTGTCCAGACTGATTACATGATGGAAGAGATGGTGGATTTCGCTATGATTGACAATGCGGAGATTTATTCTTATCTGATTGAGAACTGACAAACGAAAATCAATCACTACGGAAATGAAAAGAATGCTGAATCTATTCGTGGCATTGATGCTGACAACTGCGGTCTTCGCCCAAGGCAGGATCCCGCAGATGCGCTTCGATCCCCAACGTTTCCAGGCCGACCTGGAACAGTTCATCACCCGCGAGGCTGGTCTGACACCTATGGAGGCCTCCGCCTTCTTCCCCGTATATCGGGAGATGCTGAACAAGCAACGTGCATTGTATATGCGGGCCGGACGCAATGGATTTGTAAAGCCCACAGATGATGCCTCGTGCCGGAAGGCCATTCTACAGCGCGATGAATTGGAACTCCAGATCAAGGAGATACAGAAAAAGTATCACGAGCGCTTCCTGAAGATCCTTTCGGCAAAGAAAGTGTATGAAGCCATTAATGCGGAAGACCGCTTCCACAGACAGTCCTTCCAGCGTTTCGCAGGCAGAAGAAACCGAGCAAAATAACACAAGATCTTGTGTTATTTTTTTGTTATCTGCGAAATTTAGTGTAATTTTGCGGCCATGTTGAGAAAAATGAGTATTTTGAGAGTTTCACTCCTGTTTGTCTTCGCTTTGTCTGGCACTTTCCATGCAACGGCGCAGCAGATGAAGTGGAACCAGCGTTACCAGACATATATCGACCAATATCGCGATATGGCCATCGAGCAGATGCTGAAGAACAAGATCCCTGCCAGTATCACGCTGGCGCAGGGCATTCTGGAGAGCGGTGCCGGCAACAGTGATCTGGTCAGGAAAGGAAACAACCATTTCGGTATCAAATGTCATGGATGGACGGGTCGCACCGTCCATCATGATGATGATGCGAAAAAAGAATGTTTCCGTGCGTATAACAATGCGCGGGAGAGCTACGACGACCATAGTCAGTTCCTCAGGAGGAACAAACGCTATGCACCCCTCTTCAAACTTGCTGTCACCGACTACAAGGGCTGGGCACACGGACTGAAGTCGTGCGGCTATGCCACGAATCCCAACTATGCGCCACAGCTCATCGGTCTGATCGAACTGTATAAGCTGTATCGTTATGATACGGCCAAGAGCTTTGACAAGTTCATGGCGCAGAACAGTGGTCAGCGGGAAGACGGCTTCCTTCATCCCATCCATATCTACAACAAGAACTATTTCCTGCAGGCTCGGAAAGGCGATACCTTTGAGAGCATCGGGAAAGAGATCGGTATCAGCGGGAAGAAGATTGCCAAATACAACGAACGTGACTACCACTCTCCGTTGCAGGAGAACGAGATGATATGGCTGAAGAAAAAGCAGAAGAAGGCCGATGAAGCCTATAAGAACCGTCGGCACAGGGTGAAAGCCGGAGAGAGCATGTACTCCATCGCGCAGTATTATGGCATCCGTCTGAAGAATCTGTACAAGATGAACAAACTGAGTCCCGACTACCAGTTACGCATCGGTGATGAACTTCGTCTGCGATAGTGCTGATTTTCATCGTTTTTCTTGTAGGGGTGTAGAATTTTTCGTAATTTTGCAACCGTTTTCGAAGAATAATAATCATCATTGCAATGAATATATCTTATAAATGGCTTAAAGAATACGTTGACTTTGACCTGACACCGCAGGAGGTGTGCGACGCGCTGACGTCGGAAGGTCTTGAAGTCGATGCATTGGAAGAAGTACAGAGTATCAAAGGAGGATTAAAAGGATTGTATGTTGGAAAGGTGCTGACGTGTGAGATGCACCCCAATTCCGATCATCTTCATGTGACGACGGTTGACCTCGGTAAGGGTGAGCCTTCGCAGATCGTTTGCGGTGCCCCCAACGTGGCGGCAGGGCAGAAAGTGATCGTGGCCGACTTAGGCTGCGTACTGTATGACGGTGATCAGGAGTTTGTGATCAAGAAGAGTAAGCTGCGCGGTGTGGAAAGCTGCGGGATGATCTGCGCCGAGGATGAGATCGGCGTGGGTACCAGTCATGACGGAATCATCGTCCTCCCCGACGATGCCGTGGTGGGAACACCAGCTGCCGAATATTATCATCTGGAGAGTGACTGGCTGATCGAGGTGGATATCACGGCGAACCGTGCCGATGCACTCTCTCACTGGGGAGTGGCACGCGACCTGTATGCCTGGCTGAAACAGAACGGCTATCCTACCTCCCTGCACCGTCCTGACTGCAGTGCATTCACCGTGGATAACGAGTCGCTGCCCATCGATGTGGTGATCGAGAACGAGGAGGCCTGCAAACGTTATGCCTGCGTGAGTGTCACCGACTGTGAAGTCAAGGAGAGTCCGGAATGGCTGAAGAACAAGCTGACCACCGTCGGCCTCCGTCCGATCAATAACATCGTGGATATCACGAACTATGTGATGATGGCTTATGGACAGCCCCTGCATTGCTTCGATGCCGATATGGTGACCGGTCATCAGATCGTGGTGAAGACGATGCCGGAAGGTACGCCGTTCGTCACGCTCGACGGTGTGGAGCACAAACTCTCCGACCGTGACTTGGCGATCTGCAATGCCGAAGAGCCGATGTGTATCGCCGGTGTGTTCGGCGGAAAAGGCAGCGGTACCTACGAGACCACCAAACACGTGGTGTTAGAGTCGGCCTATTTCCATCCTACCTGGATCCGTAAGAGTGCCCGTCGGCATGGTCTGAGCACCGATGCGAGCTTCCGTTTCGAGCGCGGCATCGATCCCAACGGCACCATCTATGCATTGAAGCAGGCCGCCATCCTCTGTCAGGAGCTGGCAGGCGGTAAGGTGAGCATGCAGATCAAGGATGTGTATCCCAACCCGCTGCCTGATTTCCCCGTTGACCTGAAATATGACTATGTCCACCAGTTGATCGGAAAGTCGATTCCGGTGGATACCATTAAGAGTATCGTCACCTCGTTGGAGATGAAGATTGAGGGTGAGGATGCCGAAGGACTGAAACTGCTGGTTCCTGCCTACCGTGTGGATGTGCAGCGCCCCTGCGACGTGGTGGAGGATATCCTGCGCGTCTATGGCTACAACAACGTGGAGATTCCCACCCAGCTGAAATCATCGTTGGTGATCAAAGGGGAGGAAGACCGTAAGCATCAGTTAGAGAACCTGGTAGGTGAGCAGTTGGTGGGTTGTGGATTCAACGAGATCCTGAACAACTCCCTCACCAAGATGGCCTATTACGACAACACCCCTGAGAGCTATAAGAACGAGAACCTGGTGAAGGTCATGAATCCGCTGAGTTCCGATCTGAATGTGATGCGCCAGACCTTGCTGTTCGGAGGATTGGAGAGCATCGCCCATAATGCCAACCGCAAGAACCCGAACCTGAAGTTCTTCGAGTTCGGTAATGTCTATCTCTATTCACCTGAGCGTGCCGATGTGGAGAACCCGATGAATGCCTATAAGGAAGAGAACCACTTAGGCTTGTGGGTGACAGGTAAGCGCGTGGAGGGCTCATGGGCTCATCCTGATGAGGAGAGCACTTTCTTCGAGCTGAAAGCATACGTGCTGAATATCCTTCGCAGGATCGGTCTGCCGTTCGGCTCCTTGGTGTTCAAGGAGAGTAGCAACGAGATCTTCTCTAAGGCTATGGCCATTGAGAACCGCGGCGGAAAACTGCTCGTGGAGTTAGGTGTGGTGGCCAAGAAACTGCAGAAGCAGTTGGACATTGATCATGAGGTGTATTATGCTGACTTGAACTGGACGGCCCTGATGAAGGTGATCCGGAAGAACAAGGTGACCTATACGGAGATCAGCAAGTATCCCGCCGTGAGCCGCGACCTTGCCCTGCTCCTCGATGAGAACGTGGAGTTTGCCAGTATCGAGCAGATCGCTTACCAGAGTGAGAAGAAACTGCTGAAGAAGGTGGAACTCTTTGATGTCTATGAAGGAAAGAACCTGCCTGCAGGTAAGAAGAGCTATGCCGTGAACTTCATCCTCCAGGATGAACAGAAGACATTGAACGACAAACAGATCGATGCCATCATGCAGAAGCTGATCAGTAATCTCAAGCAGAAACTGGGAGCAGAGCTGAGGTAATTTTATCGTTATATCGATATATCGTTATATAGAAATGTCGAAAAATCTTATAACGATATATCGAAATGTCGAAAACCGAAAATAAAATCGAAAAATAAAAACAATATGGGAAGAGCATTTGAATATCGCAAAGCTGCGAAACTGAAAAGATGGGGCCACATGGCCAAGACATTCACAAAGATTGGAAAGCAGATCGCCATCGCCGTGAAGGCCGGCGGTCCTGATCCAGACATGAACCCAGGTCTTCGTGCTATCATCGCCAATGCCAAGCGTGAGAACATGC
>DETG01000133.1:9644-17327 GCA_002361535.1 Prevotella sp. UBA3294 | reverse complement strand
CGTGAGAACATGCCGAAGGACAATATCGAGCGTGCCATCAAGAATGCGATGGGTAAGGATCAGAGTGATTACAAGGAAGTGAACTACGAAGGATACGGTCCTCATGGCATCGCCATCTTCGTCGAGACACTGACCGACAACACCACACGTACGGTGGGTGATGTGCGTTCGGTCTTCAACAAGTTCAACGGAAACTTGGGAACCCAGGGCAGTCTGGCATTCCTCTTCGATCATAAGGCTGTGTTCACCTTCAAGAAGAAAGACGATCTGGATATGGACGAGCTGATCCTCGATCTGATCGACTACGGTGTGGAGGATGAGTATGACGAGGATGAGGAGGAGAACAGCATCACCATCTACGGTGACCCGCAGAGTTTCAGTGCTATCCAGAAACATTTGGAGGAGAACGGTTTCGAGGTGACAGGTGCAGAGTTCACACGTATCCCGAACGACCTGAAGGATGTGACAGCCGAGCAGCGTGAGACCATCGACAAGATGGTGGAGCGTTTGGAGGACTTCGATGATGTCCAGACTGTTTACACCAATATGAAGCCCGAGGAAGAATAAATGAAACATATCGTATATCAGACCTCCGGCACGTGCTCCAAGCAGATAGAGTTGGACATTGACGATGAGAACCGCGTGCAGAATGTGCAGTTTCTCGGTGGATGCAACGGGAACCTTCAGGGGATCGCCCAGTTAGTGCGTGGTATGAAGGTTGAGGAGGTCAAGAGCCGTCTTGACGGTATCCGATGTGGCTACAAGAACACCAGCTGTCCCGATCAGCTTGTCAGGGCACTGGAACAAGCAGAATAGGAATGAAGGACATGAGGCTCACGGCCTTGTGTCCTTTTTCTTTTGAATGGCAATGATTTCTTTTGAATGGAAATAAAAGATTGTTGAGGGAAGGGTAGCTAAATGGAAAGGATCTCATCAGTAATGGAAGAGAAAGAAAAGAGACATCAAATCGGTTCCACGTTCTTGGGCTTTCTGAAGAACTGGACCTTACCGGTGGCGATGAGCATAGGAACGGTGGTCTATCTCATCTTCGCCATGACACCGCAGTTGGCGTCGGCGAGCCGGTTCTTCGAGCCGATCTTCAACGATATCCTCCCGCTTTTTATGTTCCTCATTCTCTTCGTCACTTTCTGTAAGGTGGATTTCCACCAAATGCGATTGGAGTGGTGGCATTTCTGGATCTCCCTGTTCCAGATACTCTTCGTACTGTTTGTCGTGGCCATCATCCTCTTCGGCATTGATGACGGTGACACAGAGGGCAAGATCCTGTGGGAGGGCATTCTGTGTTGTATCATCGGTCCTTGTGCCGCCGCAGCAGCCGTTATCACGACGAAGTTAGGCGGTAACCTCAGTTCGATGACCACCTACACCTTCATGTCGAACTTTATCACAGCCCTCCTGATCCCCACGTTCTTCCCGCTGATCGAGAAGAGTGCACACATCACCTTCCTCACCGCCTTCTGGATCATCCTCCAACGTGTGGTGCTGATACTGGTGGTGCCGCTCGTCATGGGCTGGTTTGTGAAACACCACATGCACCGTTTCCATCGGCGTATCATCAGCATTCCCGACCTCGGCTTCTACCTCTGGGGAATCTCCCTGACGATCGTCACGGGCACCACTGTGAAGAATATCGTGAACAGTCATTCGCCTGTTTCATTACTTGGTGGCATCGCCGCCGTGTCCCTTCTTCTCTGTATCCTGCAGTTTGCTGTGGGGAAATATATCGGACACTTCTTCCGGTCAACGATCAATGCCGGACAGGCCTTGGGACAGAAGAACACGGCCTTCGCCATCTGGATCGCCTACACCTATCTCAATCCTGTGGCATCGGTTGGTCCGGGGTGTTATATCCTGTGGCAGAATATCGTCAACAGCTGGGAGTTATGGGAGCAACGGAAGAAGGAAAGGTGAGAGGAACGCTGCTGTATTAATTGAAATTCAATCAAAAAATAAGTGATGAATAATTTTGTATTGTCTGCATTTTAAAGTAACTTTGCAAACTCAAATAGATTATCTACATTTATGGGTGGTTTTTTCGGAACAATTTCAGTAAAAGATTGCGTAAACGATTTGTTTTACGGAACGGATTATAATTCTCATTTAGGAACTAAACGCGCCGGTTTGGCCACTTTCGATCGCGACAAAGGGTTCTCACGTTCCATCCACAGTCTGGAACGTGACTATTTCCGCTCCCGTTTCGAGAAGGAACTGGACGGTTTTGCCGGTTCTGCAGGCATCGGCGTGATCAGTGATACCGATCCGCAGCCCATTCTCATCAACTCCCATTTAGGCCGTTTTGCCCTTGTCACCGTGGCCAAGGTGAACAATCTCCGAGAAATTGCCCAGGAACTGTTGGAGAAGCGCATGCACCTCAGTGAGATGAGTGCGAACAACATCAACCAGACCGAGCTGATTGCCCTGCTGATCAATATGGGTGATACCTTCGTGGATGGCATCAACCTCGTTTATCAGAAGGTGAAAGGTTCCTGCTCGATGCTGATCCTCACCGAGGACGGCATCATTGCGGCCCGTGATGCCTTAGGAAGAACACCCGTGGTGATCGGACAGAAAGACGGTGCCTTCGCCGTGACCAGTGAAACCACCAGTCTGCCGAACCTCGAATACCAGCCCATCCGCGATGTGGGACCCGGGGAAATCGTCCGTCTTCGTGCCGATGGCATCGAAGTGATGCAACAGCCCTTCAAGCGCGAGCAGATCTGTTCGTTCCTCTGGGTGTATTACGGATTCCCTGCCAGCGACTACGAGGGAATCAATGCCGAGGATGTGCGTGAGAAAGTAGGAAAGGTGATGGGTGAGGAAGATGACACCGAGGCCGACTGTGTGTGCGGTATCCCTGACAGTGGAGTGGGGACGGCCTTAGGCTATGCGGTGGGGCGCCATATCCCCTATAAGCGTGCCGTGTTGAAATATACCCCCACCTGGCCCCGTAGCTTCACCCCAGGTAACCAAAGTCGGCGTAACCTCGTGGCGAAGATGAAACTCATCCCCAACCGCGAGTTGATGCAGAACCAGCGCGTGGTGTTCTGTGATGACTCCATCGTGCGTGGCACCCAGCTTCGCGATAACGTGAAGATGTTCTTCGAGTATGGAGCCAAAGAGGTACATGCCCGCATCTCCTGTCCACCGCTCGTCTATGGCTGTCCGTTCATCGGCTTCACTGCTTCAAAGAGCGACTTGGAACTGATCACCCGACGTATCATTCAGGACTTTGAAGGAGATGTGAACAAAGACCTCGATAAATATGCCACGACAGACAGTCCGCAGTATCGTCGCATGGTAGAGGAGATCGGTCGCCGGTTGGGTCTTACCAGCGTGAAATTCAATAAGATAGAGACTTTGATTCATGCCATCGGCCTACCTAAGTGCAAGGTGTGCACCCACTGCTTCGATGGCAGCAGTTATTTCTTCCAAGACAAGAAAGCCGAGGAGTGATTCGTCACTTCCCGGCTTTCTTGAACGATACCTTTGTGGGAATCTTATACCATTTCTGTCCTACGGGGAACTTCAGGGTGCTCCCAGAGATGTGCTTGTAGGTATAAGTACCGTCTTTCTCCAAGGTGACCGTTGCCGTGATGTCCTCACTGCCGTAGTTGTTGATCATCCCGATGTGGGCGGTGCGCCCCTTGATCTCTGAAGAGACGATGGTCCACACATGAGCAGTATCCTTGCACCCCATGTATCCGTCCACCTCACCGAACACCTCCTGCTGGGGTACGGTGACGTTTTTCTCCACAAAGTTCATCACAAGATAGATCTTCAGTTCGTCGTTGATGATCTTCCCTACGAAGGCAGAGTCGGGCACCGTCTGTGCCTTCACGTTCAGTGTAAGCAACAGCTGCATGAACAACAGTATGATCGTTTTTTTACTCATCTTGTAAATATTTCTGTTTGACGCTGCAAAGATAACTAACATTAATCAAGAAATCAAGGGATTACGGGAAAAAATGACATTGAAAAGTTGGTAATAAACGATTTTTATATTAACTTTGCACCCATTATACGTATAACAAGATGACAAAAGAGATAATAGCGCCCGACTATGTGTTCGAATCGAGTTGGGAAGTATGCAATAAGGTAGGAGGTATTTACACCGTTCTTTCCACAAGAGCCAAAACGCTTCAAGAGATGATGACGGATAGGATCATCTTTATTGGTCCTGATTGCTGGGGCGAGAAAAGCTGTCCGTATTTTACTGAAGATAAAACTCTGCTCAAGGAATGGAAGACAGAGGCAGCAGACAGCGGACTGCATTTTAAGGTTGGAAGATGGGACATACCTGGTTCGCCGATTGCCATTCTTGTTGATTTCCAACCCTTCTTCGCACAGAAAGACCAGATCTACACCTGGCTGTGGGAGAACTATCAGGTGGATTCGCTTCATGCTTACGGCGACTATGATGAAGCGTCGATGTTCTCTTATGCCGCCGCCCTTGTCGTAGAAAGCTATTATCACAAATACCTTGACGCATCCAAGAAGGTGATCTACCATGGTAATGAGTGGATGACAGGCTTGGGTGTTTTGTATATCAACAAGAAGCTTCCCGAAGTAGGAACAATCTTTACAACGCATGCTACCAGTATTGGTCGTAGCATCGCAGGAAACAACAAACCTTTGTATGATTATCTCTTCGCCTATAACGGCGACCAGATGTCGTGGGAGCTGAATATGCAGAGCAAACATTCCATCGAGAAGCAGACCGCCCATCATGTGGATTGCTTCACCACGGTGAGCGATATCACTGCCAACGAGTGCAAAGAACTGCTCGACCGACAGGTGGATTTTGTCCTCCCCAATGGCTTTGACAACAGTTTCGTTCCCAAAGGACCTGCGTTCACCAAGAAACGCAAGACGGCCAGAAAGCGTTTGCTCGACGTGGCTAACGCATTGTTAGGAACCAACTTAGATGACGATACTTTGATTGTTTCTACAAGTGGCCGCTACGAGTTCCGCAACAAAGGTGTGGATGTATATATCGAAGCCATGAACCGCCTGTTGCGCGACAAAGAACTCACGAAGAACGTGGTGGCCTTTATCGAAGTGCCCGGATGGGTAGGGGAGCCCCGCCAAGACTTGGTTGATCGACTGAAAAGCGGCAAGCAATACGACACGCCGCTACCTGTACCGGAGATCACCCACTGGCTGCATAACATGACCCATGACAACGTGTTGGGCATGTTGAAATTTCTTGATATGCAAAACCGCCCGGAGGACAAGGTGAAACTGATTTTCCTGCCTTGTTACCTCACCGGTGATGACGGAGTTATTAATTTAAGTTATTATGACCTGATCCTTGGTAACGATTTGTGTATTTACCCGTCATATTACGAACCCTGGGGCTACACACCGCTTGAGGCTGTGGCTTTCAAGGTGCCCTGCATCACAACCGACCTGGCCGGCTTCGGCTTGTGGGCCAACAGCGTGAAGGGCGGCTATAGTGAGATTATGGATGGTGTGAAGGTGATCCATCGCACCGATTATAATTATTCCGAGGTGGCTGATGAGATCAAGGACACGGTGGCTTTCTATTCCAATCTGAAGACGAAGGAGCGTGAGAAAGCCCGTTCCAACGCCTCCAAGCTCTCGAAGATGGCCCTGTGGAGCCATTTCATCGCTTACTACCAGCAGGCCTATGATCTTGCCCTGCGCAAGGCTGAGGAGCGTAAACAAGTAAAATAATTAGGTATTAAAATAGGTATTAATAGAAAAATTAATCATTCAATAACAAAACTTCAGAGATTATGAAAATTAAAGCTGATTATTCCAATGCTCCTGCCTGGAAGGAGTTGGCAGTGAAGTCGAGTCTTCCCGAGGAACTGAAGTGCCTCGATGAACTGGCTCATAATATGTGGTGGGCTTGGAACTACGAAGCTCGTGAGCTGTGGCGCAGCCTGGACGAAGACCTCTATGAGGAGGTGAACCATAACCCCGTTCTCTTGCTTGAGCGACTGAGCTATCACCGTAAGGAAGAGATTGTGAAGGACAAGGCGATCATGAAGAGCGTGAAGAACGTGTATAAGCTCTTCCGCAAGTACATGGACGTGAAACCCGACAGTAAGCGGCCTTCCGTGGCCTACTTCTGTATGGAGTACGGACTGAACCAGGTACTGAAGATCTACTCAGGCGGTCTGGGTATGCTGGCCGGCGACTACCTCAAGGAAGCTTCCGACAGCAATGTCGATATGTGTGCCGTGGGATTCCTCTATCGTTTCGGCTACTTTACACAGAGCCTGAGCATGGATGGTCAGCAGATCGCCAACTACGAGGCACAGAATTTCAACTCCCTGCCCATCGAGCGCCAGCTGGATGCCGAGGGTAACCCCTTGGTGGTGGATGTGCCCTATATGAACTATCAGGTGCATGCCTATGTATGGCGTGTCAACGTAGGACGTATCTCCCTCTACCTCCTCGATACCGACAACGACATGAACTCTGAGTTCGACAAGCCCATCACCCACGCTCTCTATGGCGGTGACTGGGAGAACCGTTTGAAGCAGGAGATCCTGTTGGGTATCGGTGGTATGCTCACCCTGAAGAAGTTAGGTATCAAGAAGGATATCTACCACTGCAACGAGGGACATGCCGCCCTCTGCAACCTGCAGCGCCTGTGCGACTATATCCAAGGCGGACTCACCTTCAATCAGGCCCTCGAACTGGTACGTGCCAGCGGCCTCTATACCTGTCATACCCCCGTGCCCGCCGGTCACGACTACTTCGATGAGAGTCTGTTCGGCAAATACATGGGTGGCTATCCTGCCATGCTCGGCATCACTTGGGATGAGTTCATCGGCATGGGTCGCACGAACCCCGATGACCACAGTGAGAAATTCTCGATGTCAACCTTCGCCATCAACACCTGTCAGGAGGTGAACGGTGTGAGTAAGCTGCACGGATGGGTGAGTCAGAAGATGTTCGCCCCCATCTGGAAAGGCTACTACCCCGAGGAGAACCACGTGGGCTATGTCACCAACGGTGTGCACTTCCCCTCATGGGCTGCCTCTGAGTGGCGTCACCTCTATGCCAAGTATTTCGACAAGAACCACATGGCCGACCAGAGCAATGAGGAGATATGGCATGCTATCTACAACGTGCCCGACGAGGAGATCTGGGCCACCCGTATGGCATTGAAGAACAAGCTCACCGACTATATCCGTACGAAGTTCCGTGAGAATTGGCTGAAGAACCAGGGCGATCCGTCGCGCGTGCTCTCCCTGTTGGAGAAGATCAACCCGAACGCACTGATGATCGGCTTCTGCCGTCGTTTCGCCACCTACAAGCGTGCTCACCTGCTGTTCACCGACCTCGATCGTCTGAGCAAGATCGTGAACAACCCCGAGCGCCCCGTGCAGTTCCTCTTTGCCGGTAAGGCACACCCCGCCGATGGTGCCGGTCAGGGCTTGATCAAGCGTATCTATGAGATCAGTCAGCGTCCGGAGTTCCTCGGTAAGATCATCTTCTTGGAGGACTACGACTTCCGTCTGGCCCGTCGCTTGGTGTCGGGTGTGGATATCTGGATGAATACACCGACTCGCCCGTTGGAGGCTTCCGGTACATCTGGTGAGAAAGCCGAGATGAACGGTGTGGTGAACCTCTCCGTGCTCGACGGCTGGTGGCTCGAAGGCTATCGCGAGGGTGCCGGATGGG
>DETG01000133.1:0-9550 GCA_002361535.1 Prevotella sp. UBA3294 | reverse complement strand
AGGAGTATCAGGACCGTCTCGATGCTGCTACCATTTATGGTCTGCTTGAGAACGAGATCGTGCCGCTGTACTACGACAAGAATATCAAGGGTTACAGCGAGGGATGGATCAAGGTGATCAAGAACTCCATCGCCACCATCGCACCGCATTATACGATGAAGCGTCAGCTCGACGACTACTACGATAAGTTCTACAACAAGGAGGCCGCCCGCTTCAAGAAACTCTCTGCCGATGATAACCGCATGGCTAAGGACATCGCCCTGTGGAAGGAGACGGTGGCCGAGCGCTGGGATGCCATCCGTGTGGTGAGCAAAGAGAATACGATGCCCGCCGAGGGACCGATCAGTGGTGTTCCCTATACCCTTACCTTCGTGGTCGATGAGCAGGGTCTCGACGATGCCATCGGTCTGGAACTGGTTACCATCAAGATGAACAAAGACGGTGAGGAGCGCATCGGCGCCATCCGTCCGTTCGAGGTGATCAAGAAGGAGGGCAACCTCTACACGTTCCAGTGCAAGTTCCTGTCGGCTCATGCCGGTAGCTTCAAGGCCGCCGTGCGTATGTTCCCGAAGAACGAGAACCTGCCGCATCGTCAGGACTTCGCCTATGTGAAGTGGCTGGAGTACTAAGAAACGAATCTGAATCGCCTGCGGCGATTAAACTATACTCTACGAATTAGTCGAATTAGTCTAATTCGTAGAGTTTTTGTTTTCTCCTGACGTTCCTTACTGTTGTTCCACCGTCACTTTACGCTCATAGATGACCGTCGAACACGTTGTAGATGCCGTCGGAACATATTATATATGCCATCGGAACACGTTATAGATGCCTTTGGAACGGGTAGAGTATGTTCACAAACTGTTCTAAATTGACGACTCTCGACTTGAGCAGTTTTGATATGAGAAAAGTGGCTGATATGTATTTCATGTTCGAAAGCTGTAGAGAGTTGAAAACAATCTATGTAGGAGATGGTTGTAATCTGTTACTTGATACTTGTAACTTGTAGTCGCTTTCTGTAATTCTGGTAGATTTATCCGTAAAATGCGTGCATCGTATTCGGATTAAATCCCGTATCTTTGCAGCAGAGAAAACAGTTAAGTACAGGTGATATGAAGAGAACAATGTTTGGAAGATTGCTGCTGACGGTTGTGAGTCTTTTGGCCGTGGCATGCAGCAGTGACGAGGCTGGGGAAGTGAACGCCCAGCCGACGGTGAACACAGGTAAGACATTAGTGGTCTATTACAGTTATACGGGTAACTGTCGCAGTATCGTGAATACACTGACCAGTCAGATCGAAGCCGACGTGGTTGAGATCCAACCTGCAGAGAAAGGACTGAAATACGAGGCAAACAACTATGCGCTGGGCACCCAGCTGCTGAATGCCATCAAGAACGACCCCAACAGTGCCAACAGCTATCCCGCCATCGATGCGGTGAACGTCTCGCCCGACAGCTATCAGAACATCATCATCGTCACACCCCTGTGGTGGAGTCAGATGGCCGCCATCATGCAGACCTATCTGTTCAACAACGCCAAGAAGATGGCGGGGAAGAGGATCGGACTGGTCGTGTCGAGTGCCAGCAGCAGGATCAGCGGTGTCGTCGATGACTGCAAACGACTGGTGCCCGATGCCACCTGGATGGGTGATGCCCTGTGGATCAATAACGGTAACAGGAGCAGGACTGCCAGCTTAGTGAGCGAATGGCTGAAGACACAGAATTTTCAGACAACATCAAATTTATCGAAAATGTATATTACCATCGACGGAAAGACACAGAGCGTGACACTGGCAGACACACAGGCAGCTAAGGAACTCGCCGAGAAACTGAAGAACGGACCTGTCACGGTGACACTCAATGCCAGCGGCGGCTTCGAGATCTGGGGATCATTAGGATTTTCCCTGACAACCAGTAACCAACAGATCACCGCCCAACCCGGTGATGTCATCCTCTACAACGGCAGTAATATCTGTGTTTTCTATGGATCGAACGACTGGAGCTACACGCGATTGGGAACAATCGACGGACTGTCGGAGAATGAGCTGCGCGGGTTCCTGAAGGCCGGGGAGAGTAATATCTCCGTGACGTTGTCACTCACCTCGAACACCTCGGGAATCAGACAGGTGAGAAGCAACGATGCCGATGACGTGTATTATACGTTGGCAGGACAACGGGTGGGGAAGGGCTCAGCTCTGCGTTCGCAGCACCCCCTGCCAGGCATCCTGATCAAAGAGGGGAAGAAGGTTTTGCAATAGCCCGTGCAAGACATTCACCAAATAATTCTGTATTCATGTTAAAAAAAAACACAAAGCCTGCTTTTTCCCCCATCAGATTTGTGTATGTCGGAAATTTATCGTAATTTTGCTTTGATTTTGTGGCCTCAGACCGCCAGAGGGGCTCTAAATGCCCTTAAACGGGATTTTGGTATTTTTTAAGAAGCTGCCAGGAACCGTTTGCTGAAATGAAATATTAAAGTAGATTACAATAAGAAATGGACGAAAATCAGACCTTTGATGGTGGGCAAACCATCGACAACGACAGAATTATTAAGATCAACATTGAGGAAGAGATGAAATCGTCGTACATCGATTATTCGATGTCGGTGATTGTGGCGCGTGCCCTCCCGGATGTGAGAGACGGTTTCAAGCCTGTTCATCGTCGTATCCTGTATGGTATGGCGGGAATCGGCAACACCAGCGATAAACCTTATAAGAAATGTGCCCGCGTCGTGGGAGAGGTGTTAGGAAAGTACCACCCCCACGGCGACAGCTCTGTATATGGAGCCTTGGTGCGTATGGCTCAGGACTGGAACATGCGCTATACCTTGGTGGATGGCCAGGGAAACTTCGGTAGTGTGGATGGCGACTCTGCTGCCGCCATGCGATACACCGAGTGCCGCCTGTCGAAGATGGGTGAGCATATCATGGACGACTTGGAGAAGGACACCGTGGATATGGTGAACAACTTCGACGATTCGCTGACCGAACCGAGCGTGATGCCAACGAAGATCCCTAATCTCTTGGTGAATGGCGGTAACGGTATTGCCGTGGGTATGGCCACGAATATCCCGACCCATAACCTCGGTGAGGTGATCGACGGTTGCTGTGCCTATATCGACAACCCCGAGATCGATACCGAAGGACTGATGGAGTATATCCAGGCGCCCGACTTCCCCACGGGTGCGTATATCTATGGTCTGCAGGGCGTGAAAGATGCTTACGAGACCGGACGCGGTCGTATCGTGATGCGTGCCAAGGCCGAGATCGAGAGTCATGAGGCGCACGACAAGATTGTGATCACCGAGATTCCATACGGTGTGAACAAAGCCCAGTTGATTGAATATATCGCCGACCTCGTGAAAGAGGGTAAGTTAGAGGGTATCTCAAATGCCAACGATGAGTCGGGACGTCAGGGTATGCGTATCGTCATCGATGTGAAGAAAGATGCCAACGCCAATGTGATCCTGAACAAACTGTTCAAGATGACAGCCCTGCAGAGCGCCTTCTCTGTGAACTGCATCGCCTTGGTGAAGGGACGTCCCCGTCTGCTCTCGCTGAAAGAGTGCGTGAAATACTTCGTGGAGCATCGTCATGACGTGACGATCCGCCGTACAAGATATGACCTGAAGAAGGCACAGGAGCGTGCACATATCCTGGAGGGATTGATCGTTGCCGTAAACAACATCGACGAGGTGGTGCATATCATCCGTAACTCGAAGACTCCTACCGATGCACAGCGGAACCTGGAACAGCGGTTCGACCTCGATGAGCTGCAGTCGAAGGCCATCGTGGACATGCGACTCAGTCAGCTCACCGGTCTGCGCGTGGATCAGCTGCATCAGGAGTTCGATGACCTGCAGAAGCTGATTGCCGACTTGCAGGAGATCCTCGACAATCCCGAGCGTTGTAAGCAGGTGATGAAAGACGAGCTGCAGGAGGTGAAGGAGAAATATGGCGACGAGCGTCGCACTCAGATCGTGCCCGATGAGCATGAGTTCAATGCCGAGGACTTCTATCCCAACGATCCCGTGGTGATCACGGTGAGCCATTTGGGATATATCAAACGTACCCCATTGTCAGAGTTCCGTGAGCAGGCTCGCGGTGGCGTGGGTGCCAAGGGTGCCCGCACGCGTGACAATGACTTCACCGAATATATCTATCCTGCCACCATGCACCAGACGATGCTGTTCTTCACCAAGAAGGGCCGCTGCTACTGGCTGAAGTGCTACGAGATTCCTGAGGGTGACCGCAACTCGAAGGGTCGTGCCATCCAGAACCTGCTGAATATCGACAGTGACGACTCGGTGAATAACTTCTTGAGACTGCGTGGTAAAGGTCTTGAGGACCAAGAGTTTATCAATACCCATTATATTGTCTTTGCCACGAAGAATGGTATTGTGAAGAAGACCAGTCTGGAAGCATACTCCCGTCCGCGTGCCAATGGTGTGAATGCCATCAATATCCTTGAGGGTGACGAGGTGGTGGATGTTCGTCTGACGAATGGAAAGAACGAACTGATCATTGCCAACCGAAACGGTCGTGCCGTGCGCTTCAACGAGAATGCTGTGCGTACGATGGGACGTGTGGCCACCGGTGTGCGTGGTATGCGCATCGATGATCAGGATGATGCCGTGGTGGGTATGGTAGTGGTGAACAACCCAGAGAAAGAAACCATTATGGTGGTGAGCGAAGAGGGCTACGGCAAGCGTTCGCAGGTAGAGGACTACCGTATCACCAACCGTGGTACAAAGGGTGTGAAGACACTGAATATCACCGACAAGACAGGACGTCTGGTGGCTATCAAGAATGTGACAGATGAGAATGACCTGATGATTATCAATAAGAGCGGTATCGTGATCCGACTCGCCGTGGCCGACTGTCGAGTGATGGGACGTGCCACACAGGGTGTGCGACTGATCAACCTCACGAAGAAGAACGATGTCATCGCCAGCGTTTGTAAGGTGATGAGCTCCGAACTTGAGGCGATCGTAGAGCAGAAGAGTCGTGAGGAATGGGCACAGAACAGCGAGGCTATCCGCAAGGATGTGACTGCCGGTGCTGCTGAGAACGATGCGGAAGATGGTGAGCAGGAAAACAGTGCACTGCCCCCGATCGTAGATTTCGCCGATGATGAGCCTGTGGAGGAATAATCCGCAGGTCTCATCCTGAATTAAACCTTTTTTCTTCGATGACATCAAAGTGAGAGGATAGAAAATTCTATTTAACAACCTTTATTAATAAACAAGCTTATGAAAAAAATGATCATGATGGCTGTTGCTGCTCTGGTAGCTGTCTCAGCCGGTGCACAGAACAAGGATTTCCTGAAGCAGATGAAGGGTGCGAAAGCATACCAGGAGGCATTGGGAATCTTGAACTCTAACTTGAGTGGCCTGTCTGCAGAGGACAAGGCACAGGGTTATAACAGACTCGTTGATCTCGCCATGGAGAAATTTGACAAAGAGAACAATATCCAGCTGACCAATCAGGTGACTCAGAAGAATGAGGCATACGACAAGGTGGGTATGACAGAGGCTGCGCTGAATGCCATCAATGCTGCTATCGAATGCGATAAGTACGACCAGATGCCGAATTCGAAGGGTAAGGTAGCCCCGAAGTTCCGCAAGAAGAATGCCGGTCGTCTGCTCCCAGCACGTAACTCTCTGATCAATGCCGGTCAGGATGCTTACAACGAGAAAGACTACAAGAAAGCCGCCGATGCTTTCGGAGCATTCGTGAACAGCCGCAAGGCTCCTCTGTTCTCAGAGACCGACTTCTCCAAAGAGGACTTCTACACACAGATCGCCTACTTTGCTTCTTTGGCTGCCTATAACAGTCAGGACTACGCAGCTGCCAGCAGTTATGCTGATATCTGCCAGGGTGATAAGGAGTTTGCCAACGATGCCATGGACATCAAGATCCTCAGTATGAAGGCGCAGATGAAGACCAAAGAGGATTCTGTGAAATACCTGAACGACGTGAAGGCTCTGTATGAGAAGGAGCCGGAGAGCGAGCGTATCTTCTCGCTGCTCACTGAGTATTATCAGGCTACCAATGACAATGCTGCCAAGAAAGCACTGATCCAGAACCAGATCGAGAAGTATCCGAGCAAGATGTCTTGGGCCCTGAAAGGGGAGAGCGACATGAACGAGCAGAACTGGAAGGATGCCATCGATGCCTACAAGAAAGCATTAGAGTTCGATCCAGAGTTCATCCAGGTACGTTTCAACCTCGCCCTCTGCGAGAACAACCAGGCCATCACCCTGAAGGATGCCAGCGGCGGTACGCTCACCCCCGAGGCAAAGCAGTTCCTGCAGGATTCGATCAATAACCTGAACAAGGTAAGGGAGAAGGACCCGAACCGCGAGCAGGTGAACTGGGCATACACCCTTTATCAGGCATACTACCTGATCGGCGACGAGGCTAAGGCCAAGGAACTGGAGTCGCTGATTCAGTAATCACACATCGCAGGGATGCTTCCGGGTGTCCCTGCTTAAACACAACAAAAGAATGAAGCGTTTTTTGACTATCGCGCTTCTCTTAATAATCATGGTACCGTGCTTGAACGCTCAACGAAAAGAGATCGGTCAAGCACGTACTTTTATTAAGAGCGGCAAGAATCTCGACAAGGCAGAACAGCTGATGCGTAACCTGCTCAAAGACAGTGCGAACCGTGAGAATGTGAAGATTCATGTGATTCTCTGTGATGCACTGCGCAAGCAATATGAGGAAAGGAATATGAAGATGTATCTTAGGCAGAAACAGGATACAGCCTCGTTCTTTCTTCTCACCAGAAACATGTTCTTAGCCTATGAGACACTCGACTCCCTTGATGACCGTCCGAATGCCAAGGGAGTGAGGCGACCGAGATACCGCGAGAAGAACGCTGCATTTCTGAATACCTATCGCCTGAACCTGTATAACGGTGGGCTGTTCTTCGTGCGCAAACAACAGTATGCCACCGCATACGACATGCTCAATACCTATATCGACTGTGACCGTCAGCCCCTCTTTGCCTCTTACCGTTATACACCGAGTGCGGAGGCCGCCTACTGGTCGCTGTTCTGCGGTTACAAGATGCAGGACGACGAGAAGGCACTGCGGTATGCCGACGTAGCCTTGGAGGATACCGCCCATCTGGAATCAGCCCTGGAATACATGAGTGAGATCTACAAAAGACAGCATGCTACGGAGGAATACGTGAAGATACTCCGTCAGGGCTTCAACCGTTTTCCCGACTCCAAGTTTTTCTTCACCTACCTGATAGACTTCTATAATGAGACACAACAGCCAGACTCGGCGATGAATGTGGTGAATGCCGCTTTGGCACACGACAGTGAGAACGAACTGTATCTCTTTGCGAAGAGCAATCTGCTGCTGAACACCGGTGACTATACCGGCTGTGTGGCCCTGTGCGATTCACTGATTGCCCGGAACGAACAGTTCGCCGATGCGTACTATAATGCCGGACTGGCCTATATCAACATGGCTCTGATCACCAAACGTGACATGAAAGCCAATGCGAAGAGCCGTCAGTTAGTGAACGATCTATACCGGAAATCGATGCCGTATATGGAACGGTATCGTGAACTGGCTCCTGAGGAGAAAGACAAGTGGGCTGCTGCCCTGTATAATATCTACCTGCAGCTGAACATGGGGAAGAAGTTTGTGGAAATAGACAAACTGCTGAGGTGAGGGGTTTAGAGGATTGACAATGTCTAAACTCCAAAACTTCTATTCACTCATTTATAAATGATTTCCTGAAAACCTACCAGACGGTCGGTGCGCTCTCCTTGTCCACGGAAATATACCAGCATCTGGTAGCTGTTCTCTGTCTGGTAGAAATCTCCTTCGGTGGGCATGGTGCGGATCGTCCCGTCGGGGAGCATCCACAGATACTGATAAGAGTAGTATCCGAGTTTCTGCATCAGTACCGCCTCATAGCATCTCGTTTCTTCATTGTAGGTCATCCGGTACTCGGGCAGGAAACGGTCGTGCGTCCACGTGCTGTTGATATAGACGTCACCTTTGACAGGTGAAGGACAAGAGAGGGTATAATGCACCATCACGTAATCAGAGGCGGTATGGATCTCCACATTGTCACTGTTACGGATCAGGAAGGCACCGTTGGCATCCTCATCATATACATAGTTGTTTCGCGGCTCACTCAGGAAAGGGTAGGCATGGTAATGCTCACCGTCCCATTCGATATGGTCGATTCCCATGCTGGGGCGATCCACATCAAGCACCTCAAATTTGCGATACTCATTACCGGCAGGGAAGATCCAGTCACGACAGTGGCTCCATCTCAGTCCGTCGGCCATCACATACTGGGGCTGTACGTTGATCTTGGCGGTATCCCAGCGACGGTTCTGCATCACCACCGTCATGATCTGCTCATTGGGGACGGTCACGGTCGTGTTACCATAGGAGAGGTTGGCCGACACCTGCTGATGTGCGTTGTTGATATCCACATCGGTGTTTGACGACACCGTGAGATGGATACCCATCGACGGATCCAATACCATGAAGCAAGCAGTGAACATCGGCTCGTTATCCTCGTTCTCGTCCATCACCGTCAGTTTGTAGTTCCCGCTCATCTTGATGCGGCAACGATCGTTGGGAATGCGCAGTGAGTAATGGGTGTAGAGCACATTGGTGTTGACCGACTCCAAGGCATCATCGATGGTGTTCCCTTCACCAAATCCCTGAAGGTAGTCGCTCATAAACAAGTCTTCGGAGACAGTCCAATCGGCTTCGCAGTGCTCAATCTTGTAGGTATAACGATGATATTCATGGGTGAGGTCATCGAAGTCGATGCAGATCGGCTCGTTACCGTTCAATTGGACAATAGGAAGATCTGTCCAGCGGTTGCCAGCCATTACCTGCAACGATGCAATCCTGTTGTTATATACCTCGTTGCGTTGTGCGCTCATCACCATAGTTTGAATGAGCAGCAAACATCCTAATGTGAGTCTCTTCATTTTATTCTTAATCTGATCCCCTTACTATTAATGTTGCCTGGTTTATATACATGGTTGCAAAGATATGAATAGTTTCTAAGAATTCCAAGTATTTTGAGAATTATCTTATAACTATAGCTTGTCGTCTTATATATTAAAAGAGGACGAGCAATCATCCTCTTTCTTCTCAGTCCCCCTCCTTTTGGGAGGGGTTAGGGGTGGGCTCCCCCTTAGCAAATGCAGCTGGTGACTCCCAGGCTGGTGGCGATGGCGGTCAAGATGGCCGCTAAGGTCTGAATGATGAATTTCCAAGTTTCCTTCTTCATAACTTTGAACATTGAACATTGAACTTTGAACTTTATGATTACCTTTGTTTTCGAGGAGGGAGGAGTGAGGAGTGAGAATAGAACTGAGATACTGTTATCATATACTGAACCACTTGTACTTGAAGCATATCTCACTCCACATTCCACACTCCACACTCCTCGAATAACGGTTAGCCGTTATTCTCGCCTTCGCCGCCCTCCTCCTCGGCCAGCATCTCCTCCCCGTTCACCGAGCGGAAGCGAGCCTTTGAGGTGAGCATCTTGG
>DETG01000098.1 GCA_002361535.1 Prevotella sp. UBA3294 | reverse complement strand
GCCATGGGTCCGAATGTGGCCGGTGTGATCGGCTCTGCCGTAGCAGCAGGTGCACTCCTCGGATTCCTGCAATAAGTAGAACAATGATGGATCAACAAATGATACATGGTAGGCCGAAAATGGCCATCGTCGATCCCAACACGTTAGCCGTGTTGGGATTGACGACTATTCTCCAAGAGGTGATGCCGATCATCACCATCGATCAATTCTCAACATTCGAGGAACTGATGGAGAACAATCCTGATCAGTATTTCCATTATTTCGTGGCAATGAACATCGTATTGGACAACCGACAGTTTTTCTTAGATCGGAAGCGCAAGACCATTGTGCTCACCGTTTTACAGAACTCACCACTGACCGATTTTCATTGTCTCTGTATCAACGTACCCGAGAAGCAGTTGGTACGTTCCATCCTTGCCATGGTAAAAGGGGCACATCCACAAGGAAAGAACCTGCCCCCTATCCCCCGGGTGCTCCAACAGAAAATTTTGTCAGACCGTGAACTGGAAGTGCTGGCACTGATTGTTCAAGGGTATATCAATAAAGAAGTCGCCGACAAGCTGAATATCGGCTTGACGACAGTGATTACCCATCGGAAGAACATCATGGAGAAATTAGGGATGAAGAGCGTGAGTGCCCTCACCATCTATGCCGTAATGCACGGTTATGTGGATATCAACCAGATATAGTTCTACAGTTTCACGGAACTGATATCCACGAGATTATTGACGATAGCATAGATCGTTAATCCCGCCGGACTGTGAATCTGCAGTTTCCGGGCGATATTCCTGCGGTGTGTGATCACTGTATTGATCGAGATGCACAGGTGATCAGCAATCTCTTTATTCGTCATACCCTGCACCAAGCTCACAATCACATCTTTCTCACGGTCACTAAGCGCCTCACTGTTATCGGGGTTCTGACTGATCATCTTCGAGATCTTCACACTCACATCGTTTTGTTTCTGCTGACGCTCCAGATTTCGGATGGCCGGTACGAAAATATAATCCTCCACTTCGGAATGTTGACCCAACCAGACTTCATTCTTATATAGGTCGTATAGCACGGCGGTGAGTTTGTTATTTCGCTGTGTGTCTGACGGCAGGTATTTGATGATAATATTCTTTAACTCACGAAGACGCTGGGTGATCTGGTTGTGATGTTTAGAGAACGTGTCGATGTCATCATCACCCGTCTGCTCACCATTCAGCAACTTGTCAACATAGGGAAACACATTCTGTTCCTCATATTTCATGTGTACCCGGATCTCATGGGCATACGAGTCGTACATCTTCATGATCAACCGCGCCAAGTTGTCATTCTCATCCAGAGCTTCCAACAGTTCCTTTCGGATGTTCGGCAACTGGAAATCCAGGTAATATTCATGAGATGCTTTCAGGTAATGCAACAAGGTTGGCACCGACATACGATTACTGTCGTCCATCTGCTTATAGCCGTTAATCGAGTAATTCACCACGGCGAGGAACGTATAGGTATCCACACCCTGATCCTCACACACCTCCTTCACCGTTTTGTCACCGAACCCCAAGTTGATTCCAAAACGTCCCAAACTCTCTAAGAGGTTGTAATCATCGGCAATAAGATTGATCATCTTATCGTCGGCCTCGTACATTTTTTGGTTTCTCATACTACCTTATTTATTGTTTTAGGGATCGCCTTCGGCGAGAAATCCAACAAAATCTATCCAAAATCTAACAAAATTTACCCAAAATCTTACAATAATCTATATATGGGAACTATATATGATTTGACCCAGGTTGATCTTTATCAAGAATTTGAGAATTGGAGAACTGAAAGTCGCTGGCCGAAGGGAAAAGCAATTAATTCTCTCGTTCTATGTTCATTCAATAGCTCTAGCTGAAATAAATAGAATTCTCTAATTCTCTAATTCTTGAAAACGGGGCCTTAAAGTAGATAATAGCCTATTTATTTGTTTGATTTTGTATAGATTTTGTTGGATTTCTGCGCGAAGCGCACCCTCATTCATATTTCTTATTTCGCGTAAGCAACACTGCGTGTCTCTCGGATCACGGTGATCTTCACCTGTCCGGGGTAGGTCATCTCATTCTGGATCTTCGTAGCGATCTCTCCAGAGAGTGCTTCCGTCTCCTTGTCATCCATCTTGTCTGCCCCTACAATCACACGGAGCTCTCGACCAGCTTGAATAGCGTAGGTCTTAGTGACGCCAGGATAACTCATGGCAATAGCCTCCAGGTCATTCAGTCGTTTGATGTAGGCTTCCACAATCTCCCGACGGGCACCGGGACGAGCACCTGATATGGCATCGCATACCTGCACGATGGGTGCCAGCAGCGTCTGCATCTCCATCTCATCATGGTGAGCACCGATGGCATTACAGATATCCGGCTTCTCCTTGAATTTCTCTGCAATCTTGGCACCATACAGTGCATGAGGCAACTCACTCTCCTCATCAGGTACCTTACCGATATCATGCAGCAAACCGGCACGTTTCGCCTTCTTCGGATTCAGTCCCAACTCCGATGCCATCACCGCACAGAGATTAGCTGTCTCACGGGCATGCTGCAGCAAGTTCTGTCCGTATGAAGAGCGATATTTCATCTTTCCGATGATGCGGATGAGTTCGGGATGCAAACCGTGAATACCCAAGTCGATGGCAGTACGCTTACCCGTCTCAATCACTTCGTTCTCCAACTGTTTCTTCACCTTGGCCACAACTTCCTCGATACGAGCCGGGTGGATACGACCGTCGGCCACTAACTGGTGCAGGGCCAGACGACATACCTCACGACGGATGGGATCGAAGGCTGAGATGACGATGGCCTCGGGCGTGTCGTCCACTACAATCTCCACACCAGTGGCAGCCTCTAATGCACGTATATTTCGTCCCTCACGACCGATGATACGGCCTTTCACCTCATCGTTCTCAATGTGGAACACGCTGACGGAGTTTTCCACGGCCGTCTCTGTAGCCACGCGCTGGATGGTCTGAATCACGATCTTCTTGGCTTGGGCATTAGCATTCAGCTTCGCCTCGTCCATGATCTCATTGATGTAGCTGGCAGCATCGGTACGTGCCTCATCTTTCAGGCTTTCCACCAAGCGGGTCTTCGCCTCTTCAGCACTCAGTCCACTCAGCTCCTCTAACTTGGCACGCTCCTGCAGACGCATCTTTTCTACCTCATCCTGCTTCACCTGCAACAGTTTCTTCTCGTTATCTACGCGCTGCTGCTGCTGATCCACATCCTGTTTTCTTCTGCCCAGTTCTTCCTGACGCTGGTTCAGACTAATCTCACGCTGTTTCAGTCGGTTCTCGTTCTGTTGAATTTTCTGGTTCCGGATCTGTACTTCCTTCTCCAGCTCTGCCTTCTTGTTCAGGAACTTATCCTTCACTTCCAACAGTTTCTTTTCTTTCAACACCTCGGCCTCTTTCTCTGCCGTCTCCATCAACTCGTTAAATTTGCCTTTGGCAACATAACGGAATATCAGATATCCACCAATTCCGCCCAGGATGAGCGCAACCGCAGCAGCGATAATCACTAAAGTCATTTCTGTACTATTTTATTAATAATTGTATGATACGTTATTCTTGTCTATGAGCAGAAGCCCATCCTATTTCAACGCCGTCTCAATCTCTTGCGTCAGCTTTTCAAGAATACCATCATACGCACTGGTGTCGTTATTGTCCTTGTTCTTCTCATATTCCAAGGCAATCACGAGCATAGCGGCATACAGGATTTCCTTCTCGCTTTTCCTTCCTTTCAGGATATTCGAGTAGGTATTGACTGTATCGTTGATAAGTTTCGCAGCGTTACGATAAAAAACCTCCTCATCGCGGTTGATGACAACCGCCATGTCTGTATCGTAAAGATGCAATCTTATGTGTAGTCTTTCTTCAGCCATCGCTATTGATCACTTAACAGCGTGATACATTTATTTACCTCCCTGATGAGCCCGGCAATCCGTTTCTTGGCGGCATCCATGTCACCGTCGGTTATCTCGATCATCTTGGCCATCTGGAGGCTTTGATAGTCTTTCCTGGCTTGGTCAAGCTGTTCTTTCAGCTGCTGAACCTCCTTGTCACGGAGATCCACCATCGCATACAGTTCCTCGTTCTCCTTTTTAGTAGCTTGGTACTGGAGAATCAACTGCCGCATGCGGGTTGTGAACAGCTTCAAAGTATTGCTTTCCTCAGCCATGGATTTGAATTTTGCCTACAAAGTTAAAGAAAAATCTTAAAATGACAAAATTTCTCAAACAATTTTTCGTAAATATCTCACAGAAAGCATGATTTGGCACACAGAAAGCACAGAAATCACAGAATATTTTCAGCCTATACGGCTGAGAGTATTGAACACAGATCGCACGGATATAGCCTGCGGGACTTTTTAAAAACCAGCCGTTAGGCTGAAAATATTCTGCATTCTATGTTAAATTCCTAATATATTTCTCCTTTTAACTATATATTTA
>DETG01000023.1:47470-53382 GCA_002361535.1 Prevotella sp. UBA3294 | reverse complement strand
CGAATCCACCATACGGCATAAGAGATAAATTTGAATCCACGTGTCTCATCAAACTTCTGTGCGGCCTTGATCAGACCAATGTTACCCTCATCAATCAAGTCGGTCAACGTAAGCCCCTGATGCTGATATTGTTTGGCTACTGACACGACAAATCGCAAGTTGGCAGTCACCAACTTGTCTTTCGCAGCTTCTCCTTCCGGACCGCCCTTGCGAATCTTCTGTGCCAGCTCAATCTCTTCGTCAATAGAGATAAGCGGAGCACGGCCAATTTCGACAAGATACTTGTCAAGTGCCTCACTTGAACGGTTGGTAATGCTTTTCTGAATTTTTAGCTGTCTCATCTTTTAACCTCAAAAATACCTTAATAAACTGATACTCAATCAAATAACTAAATTATACTCGAAAATCAGTGCAAAATTACAAAAAAAAACAATAAGTTGTACGCGTATTAGGGTTAAATTGAATTAAAAAGATCATTTCTTTTGTACTGATGAACCGAAACCTCTTTTTAAATATAATCGGCATTATGATAAATAAGAGAATACGCAATGAATTTAATCCACTCTTCTATCGGATAATTGAGAAAAATTGAGTATTTTTGCAGATTGTAAATGAAGATGAGGTTATGAATGACTATATCGAAGTGAAAAATGCCCGAGTGAACAACTTAAAGGGAATCTCGTTGAAGATCCCCCGTAACAAGTTCATTGTGGTAACCGGTGTTTCAGGCAGTGGAAAATCATCGTTGGCCTTTGATACGTTATATGCTGAGGGTCAACGTCGTTATGTGGAATCCTTGAGTTCCTATGCCCGACAGTTCTTAGGTCGGATGAGTAAGCCGGCATGTGATTACATCAAAGGATTGCCACCGGCCATAGCCATTGAGCAGAAAGTCATTTCAAGGAACCCTCGAAGTACTGTAGGTACGAATACGGAGATATACGAATACCTGCGCTTGTTGTTTGCCCGAATTGGAAAGACCTATTCCCCTATAAGTGGTGTCGAAGTAAGGAAACATTCCACGGAAGATATTGTTAGTTGTATGCTTCAATATGGCAAGGGAACCAAGTTTGTGGTGATGGCTCCCATGCAAATACATCAAGACCGTTCGTTGAAACGACAGCTTGAGATGTATCTTCAGCAGGGCTATGTGCGGATGTTCCATCGTGGACAGTTTACAAGAATAGACGATTTCATCGAGGATAGCGAGGCCATGAATCAGGCTGAGGAGCAGATGAAAAAGTCGGAAGACCCTACCCTTTGGCTGCTGATTGACCGTTTGGCCGTTGATGACTCGAAAGATGTAGTTTCTCGACTGATCGACTCTGCGGAAACGGCTCTGTATGAAGGAGATGGAGCATGCCGCTTGATGTTTTTACCAAGTAATCTCTCCTATGATTTTTCCACCCGATTTGAAGCTGACGGCATCAAATTCGAGGAGCCCAACGATAACATGTTCTCTTTTAACTCACCCTTGGGTGCCTGTCCTACGTGCGAGGGCTTTGGGAATATCATCGGCATTGACGAGAAATTGGTGATTCCCAACTCCGCGTTGAGTGTATATGATGGATGTGTGCAATGTTGGCATGGGGAGAAAATGACCATGTGGAAGGAAGAGTTCTGCCGACGTGCTGTGAAGGATGATTTCCCTATCTTCGAACCCTATTACTCACTGACTCAGGCCCAGAAAGACATGCTGTGGCACGGACTACCTCATGACTCTAAGGATATTCACAATCAAGTGTCTATTGATGCTTTCTTCCAAATGCTGAGAGAAAATCAATATAAGATCCAGTATCGTGTTATGATGAGTCGCTATCGCGGAAAGACGGTCTGTCCGACCTGTCATGGAACTCGTCTGAAGAAGGAATCTGACTATGTGAAAATTGGCGGGATGAGTATCACGAATCTCGTGGAGATGCCTATCGGAAAACTTCGTCAATGGTTCGACCAACTGGAACTCGATGAACATGATGCTGCAGTTGCCAAACGACTACTAACAGAAATCAAAAACCGTCTTCAATTCCTTGATGATGTAGGACTTAGTTATTTGACACTCAATAGAGCCTCCAACACCCTGTCGGGTGGCGAGAGTCAGCGCATCAACCTGACCACCTCCTTGGGATCAAGTCTTGTGGGTTCCTTGTACATCTTGGATGAGCCCAGCATCGGCCTGCACTCACGAGATACCCACCGACTGATCCGGGTACTGAAAGATCTTCAGTCGTTGGGCAATACGGTAATTGTCGTTGAACATGATGAAGAGATTATCCGTGCTGCCGATTATCTGATCGATATCGGTCCTGATGCCGGAAGGTTAGGGGGTGAGGTGGTATATCAGGGACGCCCTCCCCTATCCAACGTATTGTCAGATCCTCAACGGGATACCGACAGGTCATATACCTTTAAATATCTGAGTCATGAACTGTCTATCCCTGTACCTTCAACTCGTAGAGCATGGAATCTGGCCATCGAACTAAAGGGATGCCGAATGAATAACCTTCAGGGCATTGACGTGCAGTTTCCGCTGAACGTAATCACTGCGGTGACGGGTGTATCCGGCAGTGGAAAATCCTCACTTGTCAAGGGTATCCTCTACCCTGCTCTAAAAAGACACATGAACGAGACAGCCGATCAACCAGGTGACTATATCTCACTGGGAGGTGACTGGAAACTGGTGAAACATGTGGAGATGATAGATCAGAATCCCATTGGGAAGAGTACGCGCAGTAACCCAGCCACGTATGTCAAGGCATACGATGCCATCCGTCAGCTGTTTGCCGAACAGCCGTTAGCCAAGCAGATGGGTTTCACCGCACAGTACTTCTCATTTAATGCCGACGGAGGAAGATGTGAGGAATGTAAAGGTACGGGGGTGATCCAGGTGGAGATGCAATTCATGGCCGATCTCGAACTTGAATGTGAAGCCTGTCATGGTCAACGTTTCAAACATGATATTCTTGATGTGCGTTTTGCCGGAAAGAATATTTATGAGGTGTTGAATATGACTGTGAGTGAAGCCATTGATTTCTTCAGTGAGCATCAGCAGACATTGATCGTTGACCGTCTGCGCCCCTTAAATGACGTTGGATTGGGATACATCAAATTAGGTCAGAGTTCCTCGACTCTCTCTGGTGGAGAGAACCAGCGAGTGAAACTGGCCTATTTCATCGGTCAAGAGAATTCACTCCCCACCCTTTTCATCTTTGACGAGCCGACCACAGGCTTACATTTCCATGACATCAACCGACTGCTGCGGGCATTTGATTCACTGATAGAACGGGGGCATACCATCATTGTGATTGAACACAACATGGATGTGATAAAATGTGCTGACCATGTGATTGATCTGGGACCCGATGGTGGTGACCAGGGGGGAAGACTGATCTTTGCCGGTACTCCTGAACAGTTGACAGAATGTACAGAAAGCATTACCGGTAAATACTTGAAAAAAGTGATGATGGACTGAGTCGGGTCCATCATCACTTTCTTTTATTTCTTTTGCATAAAAGCTTTGATCTGTTCGGCGATCTGTGCCATGCCTTTCACACTGGGATGACCGCTTTTCTTGTCAATGTTCTCCAGCTGGATATATGGAATTTTGTAATGATCGCAAATCGTGCGCGTACTGGTGGTGATATCCTCGCGCAGTCCGTCGTTGATCAAGAAATACAACTCTACATTCGGATATCGCTTCTGCATCTGACTGAGTAGGAATGCCAAGGCCGGACGGTAATAGAAGAAATCATCCTGGCGGAGTTTCTCATACTTGTACTCTCCCACAGGTGCACCGGCCCAACTGTCGTTTGTCCCCCCGAAGATAAAGATGACATCGGGGTCTCCAAGATGATTCATCCTTCGTATGAAGGAACGTTCGCTATAGTCGTTTCCCGCATAACCGTAATAGCTGATGGTGGAACCGCTCCACGAGTTGTTGACGCATAACTTATAGTCATTCTCCTTAATGAACTTGTGCCACCACGTCTGTGTCACATCATCCACATCGGTGTTGTCACCACGTGACTCCTCATAGTACCACATTTCGTTGGTGGCTGGGGTCACAAAGCCCTCGAAAGTAGAATAGCTGTCACCCAGAATGGATACCGATTTCTTCACTTGCGCCGATAACGGTAATGCCATGATCAGGGCGCATCCCAATGTAATGAGTTTGTTTGTCATATCTCTGTCTTTACTGAAAGTCATGATTAAAAGGGCATCGGACCGGGCGCCGGTGCAGGAGGAATGGGCATGCCATCACCACTGTTGAGTTTACTGCCGATAATCTCACCCCCACCGTCAACATGGTTAGACCCGATGTAGGCATCTTCAGGATTCTGGAAGCGGGTGAACTCTCCGCGGAAGTTCAGCAGCACATCACCTGTAGCACCTTTACGATGTTTGGCGATGATGATCTGTGCCATACCGTGCAGGTCGTTTCCTTTCTCATCCTGATAGATGTGATAATACTCCGGGCGATGAACAAACAGTACCATATCGGCATCTTGCTCTATGGCACCCGACTCACGTAAGTCACTCAACTGCGGTCGTTTACCATCAATTCCTTCACGATTCTCTACAGTACGGTTCAGCTGAGAGAGAGCCAGGATGGGAATATTCAATTCCTTGGCCAACCCCTTCAGTGATCGACTGATCGTGCTCACCTCTTCCTGACGACTTCCGAATTTTGCTCCATTGGCATTCATCAGCTGCAAGTAGTCGATCATGATCACTTTGACACCTTTCTCGCGAACCAACCGACGAGCCTTGGAACGTAGTTCGAAAATGCTCATACCTGGTGTGTCATCAATATAAATAGGTGCACCCTGCAGCTTTCTGATGTTACGATCAAGTCTTTTCCATTCCTCATCATCTAACTGTCCGTTCAGGATCTTCCTTCCGGAGATCTCACAAACATTCGACATCAGTCGGTTCACCAGCTGTACGTTGTTCATTTCCAAGGAGAAGAAAGCGATGGGCTCATGGTAGTCAACAGCGATATTCTTGGCCAACGACAGGGCAAAAGAGGTTTTACCCATGGCAGGACGTCCCGCAATAATCACCAAGTCGGATGCCTGCCAGCCTGCCGTCATCTCATCTAATCGTGTGTAGCCAGTAGGGATACCCGTCAGACCGGTGGTGTTTGCTGCGGCCTTCTGTAAGATATCTACAGCCTGTGCCAATACAGGATCAATCTGTGTGTAATCCTGTTTCATGTTTTTTTGTGACAGCTCGAACAGGGAACTCTCGGCCTCCTGCATCAGTTCATCCACATCGATCGTCTCATCAAACGCCTTGGTCTCGATCACACTGGCAAAACTGATCAGTTGTCGTGCCAAGAACTTCTGAGCCAGCACACGAGCATGATATTCGATATGGGCGGACGAAGCCACATGAGAAGACAGTTCCACGATATATGCCGGACCACCCACGTCGTCCAAGGTTCCGTTACGCTTCAGTTCTTCAATCACTGTCATGAAGTCAACGGGACGCTCGTCCATGTTCAGACTCTGTACGGCATGGAAAATCTTCTGATGGCGAGGCTCATAGAATGTCTCCTCTCGAATGATCTCACTGACAATAGAGAATGCGTCCTTGTCAACCATGAGCGCACCGATCACAGCACGTTCCAAATCTGGTGCCTGGGGTTGTAAGTGTCCGTATGAGGGGTCTATAGGAGTGTTCGTTTTTCGTCTTTCCGGCATGATGTAGAAGTGTTAAAGTTACCACAAAGAGCGGTAAACGGGACTCGAACCCGCGACCCTCGGCTTGGGAAGCCAATGCTCTACCAACTGAGCTATTACCGCAACGTAACTAAAATGGTTAATTAAAAGGATACAAATAGTGCATTTCAAGAAGAGGAGCCGATACCGGGACTCGAACCCGGGACCTACGCATTACGAATGCGTTGCTCT
>DETG01000023.1:38471-47447 GCA_002361535.1 Prevotella sp. UBA3294 | reverse complement strand
CTACCAACTGAGCCATATCGGCAGTTCCTTTTTCAAATGCGGATGCAAAGGTAATACATTTCAACAAGAAAGAAGAACGAAAAAGAAGAAAATCTGTTGATTTAACAAATTTTTATCTCGTCGTAATATGAAAACAACTCTGCTTTACTTCATATTTAATATAGCATCTTCCCTGCTGTCGCATTTGGTTCAGTACCTCCGAGAGGATCCACTTTAGGGTGTCGTTCTGTACCATCCGCCTTTTCTCACCAGGCGGCTGCATGGTCTTGTAACGGTTGTAACAGATATCGAAGGTGGTACCATACAGATGACAGGAATTCTCTGTGGCATTCCCATTATAGTTGCGCAGTTTCCTCACATCTTCTTTTGTACGTAACACACTCGTGACGATGAACTGATGAAGCGGGATGCCCTTGATCTGCAGACTGTCATAATAGGCTCTTCCGATGTCATTCAGGAGTACGGCAGCTCGGGGAACAAGATAGGGAACGCTCCGATGCAGCACATCCACATGATAATAAGGTGAAGCTCCCATATAGACCAATTCCTTTTTCCGTGACTCAGCATCAGAGCGGTTGTTCACCGGTGATACGCCCCATCGGACTGCCGCTCTCTCCTGAACAGGCTGACTGTCAGGGAAGGCTTCCAGATATCGGGGTACACTGTATATAGGATGTTTCACCAGACTGCCGTCTGCCAGCATGAACTTCGAAGGGGCAACGGGCTTTTCGACAACGGGTATTTCATCATTCTCTTGGGGAACCGTGACATTTTCCGTATCGGTAGTCTTTCCGACTTCAGCAGTTCCTCCCGCTTCAGCATCTTTCCCCTTAACGGCTTTTTTGTCCATTTCAACGGTCTGTTCAGCCTCTTCTACCCTCCCCTCTTCCAAAGAAGCAGTCTCTTGTTGAGCTGGTTCCGCTATCTGCGGATGGATGCAGCGTACCAATGCCAGCAGACAGACGATGGCAGCGAAGGCGGCAAGGTAATTATTTTTGGTGATCTTGATCATTCTCTTTTTTCATTTCGGATACAAAGGTAATACATTTAATCAAATATCGGGAAATAATTCTGTAAAAAAGTATGAAGTGTTCGTGTCTTTGACAAAAATTGCGTATCTTTGCATCACTCTTTAATTAACATAATTATATACAAAACAAACAGAATGGGATTGATAAAGTCATTAGTGGTCGGTGTTTTTGCCGTGATCATTTTATCTGGTTGTGCAGGAGATGGTACTTTTAAACATGTGCTGCACGACTCTGATTCGCTCTATACCGAGGAGCGGATGATGACCATTGATGACTCACTGCTTTGCCGTCAGCGCGGCAAGGTTCACCTCCATGCCGCCCGTTTCCATGAGCTGGAGCAGCAGCTGGAGATAGACCGCCAGCGAGGCTATAAGAACTTAGCCGTCAAAGTGGCTATATTTGTCTGTCTCCTTGCCATGCTGGGACTGTTTTCCAGCAGGTTGCTTGTCACCACCGATCTGTCCATTATAGACATTTCTGCCAAAGCCGGCTTCTCTAATCCGTCGGTCTTTAGTCGCTATTTCAGTCGTAGATTCCAAATATCACCTACTCATACCGACGGACTAACAGTGAGGCTGCCCTCTAAGATCGTGAAGTCATGGAGGTCCTTTTCGTATTTAGCACAACATCGCTTTGTTTATGACGTTTCTACGACTCGTCCGTGACGTTTCTATGATTCGTTCGTGACGTTTCTATGATTCGTTCGTGACGTTGCAACGAGTTGTAGATGCCGTTGAAACCACCTATAGACAACGGAGTAACGAATCTAAAGTAACGTTCCTACCAGCGTCCGACTTCTGTCAACCAACCGTCAGCCATACTTCGGATGGTTGATTTGTTACTTTTCTTTCTTATTCTTTATTTATACTTATTTAACCACTTATTATTTTGTCTAAAAGTCATGACTATTTGTCGGAAACTCTTGACCATTTGTCTTTTATATTGCGCGCTTGCGTAATATCAAGTAATTATGTCAAAATAGTTCCTACTGTGGCGGTTCGTATGTAGGTAACTTCAACCAGTTCGGTAAAGTCTATCGTATCATGGCCAACGCTGCCCCCGAATACCGTCTTGATCCTTCGTCGCTGAATAATATATTCGTGCGTGTGCATGGAGGTAAGATGTCACCGATCTCTGAGTTTGTCACATTGAAAGAGGTTGTCGGCTCGGCATCAGTTGATCACTTCAACCTGTTCCAGAGCATCACCTGTGGTGTAATGACCGCCAGTGGATATTCTGAGGGTGATGCCTACAAGGCCATTGCAGAAGTGTTCAAAGAGACCATGCCCAATGGCTACGGCTACGAATATGGTGGTATGTCACGTGAGGTTGAGGAGGCTTCCGGCTCCAATGCTACCACCCTTATATATAAAATATGTGTCATCCTTATCTATCTTATCCTGGCATCACTCTATAATTCATGGCTCACTCCATGGGCGGTGCTGCTCAGTGTGCCTTTCGGACTGATGGGATCGTTCGGTGCGATCTGGCACGTTTCGCACAGATGGATATGAACAGATATTTTTTCATTTCCACATCACTTCACACCGGTGAAGACGTTGAACGTGAATGCGTTCTACGACTTCAACAGCCGTCGTTTCTCCTACCCCGCTGCCTTCACGCAGAGCTATATCAACGACGTTCTGCAGGTAGTTTTATGCTGGCAGCATCGGGACAGGGACAGCATGCCACCCTCGATTACACGCAAAAGACCGACATGAAGATGACAAACATCGGTCTCGGTATGGGATATGGGTATAATTACGTGCCAGGAGAGGGTTGGCTGCTGCATCTCTCTGCCCTGCCCACCTTCATTGTCTATAGCAAGACATCGATGACCTTCGGAGATAACCGGGTGCCTCTGAGTTATCATTTCCCCGAGGTAATCATCACGGGGCGCGGAGCCGTGGTACGACAATGGAGTAACAAATTCCTGGGGTTGTCGATGGTTTTCAACTTCACCAATATCGGCAACGAAGAGCGGTTGGCCGTGCATAACATCAAATGGCGTGTCCGCACATTCTTTGGTCTAAGATTATGATATAACACAATTTTCTCACAAATCGCTTCGCTGTTTCAGCATATTTTTGTATTTTTGCACAAAAATTCGTATCAGTGACAGAGAAGCATATTGTTCTTGAAGATATTGATCCCGTGGTTTTCTACGGTGTGGGGAACAGTCATTTGCAGATGATTAAGGCTCTGTATCCCAAATTGCGCATCGTAGCACGCGACAATGTGTTGCGTGTGATCGGGGCTGATGAGCAGATGAGCGTTTTCGAAGAACAGGTGGAGGCCATGCGCAAGCATGTGCTGAAATTCAACCGCATCAGCGAAGAAGATATATTAGACATCATCAACGGTCGCAAGACCAAGGATGAGGCAGTGAAGGGCGTGGTGGTCTATAGCGTTTCCGGTCGTGCCATCAAAAGTCGTAGTGAGAATCAGCAGAGGCTGATCGATGCGTTTGAGAAAGACGATATGATTTTTGCTGTGGGACCAGCAGGAACTGGAAAGACCTACCTCAGTATCGCATTGGCCGTGAAGGCCATGAAAGAGAAGCAGGCAAAGAAGATCATCCTGAGTCGGCCCGCCGTGGAGGCTGGTGAGAAGCTGGGGTTCCTCCCGGGTGACATGAAAGATAAGATCGATCCTTATCTGCAACCACTTTACGATGCACTTGAGGATATGATCCCTGCTGCCAAGCTCCAGGACATGATGGATAAGCACATCATTCAGATTGCTCCCCTTGCCTTTATGCGCGGACGCACCCTGAGCGATGCCGTGGTGATCTTGGATGAGGCGCAGAACACGACTTCGGCGCAGATCAAGATGTTCCTCACCCGAATGGGATGGAACACCAAGATGATCATTACAGGCGATATGACACAGGTTGACTTACCCCGCGATACCCAGAGTGGTCTTCGGGAGGCTATGCTGATTCTGAAAGGGGTGGAAGGCATCTCGTTTGTGGAGATGACGAAGAAAGATATTGTAAGACATAAGCTTGTCACTCGCATCGTCAATGCATTCGAGGCTTATGAAAGGGATAAAAAAAGAAAATCATAATAAAGACAACAACAATGAAGGCATTAACAAGAACTGATTTCCATTTCGATGGACAGAAGAGTGTGTATCACGGTAAGGTTCGTGACGTGTATAATATCAATGATGATATTTTAGTCATGGTGGCTACTGACAGAATATCCGCTTTTGATGTAGTATTGCCCAAAGGCATCCCCTTTAAAGGACAGGTGCTCAATCAGATTGCTGCCAAGTTCCTGGATACCACTACCGATATCTGTCCTAACTGGAAACTGGCAACTCCCGACCCTATGGTCACCGTCGGCTTGAAATGTGAAGGATTCCGCGTGGAGATGATCATCCGTTCGATCTTGACTGGTTCTGCCTGGCGTGAGTACAAGAACGGCTGTCGTGAGCTCTGCGGGGTGAAACTTCCCGACGGCATGCGCGAGAATGAGCGCTTCCCGGAACCCATCATCACACCAACCACAAAAGCCGATGAGGGACACGACATGAATATCTCGAAAGAAGAAATCATCGCCCAGGGCATTGTGAGCAAGGAAGACTATGAGGTAATGGAGGATTACACCCGTCGCATTTTTGCACGTGGACAGGAAATTGCTGCCAAGCAGGGATTGATTCTCGTTGACACCAAATACGAATTCGGCAAACGTGATGGTAAGGTTTATCTGATCGATGAGATCCACACACCCGACTCCAGCAGATATTTCTATGCTGATGGCTATGAGGAAAAGCTGGCCAAGGGCGAACCACAACGACAACTCTCCAAGGAGTTTGTACGCCAATGGCTCATTGAGCACAACTTCATGAACGAGGCCGGTCAGGTGATGCCCGAAATCACCGATGCGTATGCCGAGAGCGTTTCTGAACGGTATATTGAGCTCTATGAGCATATCGTTGGTGAGCGGTTCGATAAGGCAACGGAAGAAGGAGACATCGCAGCACGTATCGAGAAAAACGTGAGTGAATATTTGAAGTCTCGATAAACTTGAGTATCTGCACAATCTTAAGCTTCAAATCAATTTAAGATTCTGGATAAACCAGGAATAGCTATGTACAAACAGGAAACGATCACCCCCTATCAGGACGGGCAGGAGAAGGACAAGCAGGTGGAACAGATGTTCGACAACATCGCACCTACCTACGACACCTTGAACCACCGTCTGTCGTGGGATATCGACCGAGGTTGGCGTCGGAAGGCTCTCAAGCAACTGCTTCCCTATCGACCCCAAACCATCCTCGATATCGCAACGGGCACCGGTGATTTCGCTATCCTGGCCGCCAAGATGCTACATCCCCGGGAGTTGATTGGTGCCGACATCTCTGAAGGGATGATGCAGATCGGGAGGGAGAAAGTGAAGAATGAAGGCCTTGACGAGGTGATCACTTTCAAAAAAGAGGATTGTCTGGCCCTCTCCTTTCCAGACGGATGTTTCGACGCGGTGACGGCTGCCTTCGGCATCCGCAACTTTCAGGATTTGGACAAAGGGCTGCAAGAGATGTGCAGGGTATTGAAAAAAGAGGGTCATCTGTGTATTGTGGAACTGTCACAACCCCGTCGCTTCCCCATGAAGCAGCTGTTCTGGCTGTATAGCCATACCCTACTGCCCCTCTATGGGAAGATCATTTCCAAGGACAGCCACGCCTACAAATACCTGATTGCCACCATCGAGGCTTTTCCCCAAGGAGAGCAGATGGTGAGGATTCTCAAAAACGCGGGATTCCGCGAGGCTCGTTTCCAACGACTCACATTTGGTATATGCACCCTGTATGTGGCAACGAAATAACAGTGATTACTAAACAACGAAAAAGATGGACAAATACGGACTGATTGGATACCCTTTAGGACACTCGTTCTCCATAAGCTATTTCAATGAGAAATTTCAGAACGAGGGAATCGATGCGAAGTATATTAACTTCGAGATACCGACTATTGAGGCCTTGCCTGAGATCCTCACGACGAACCCTGAACTGCGTGGATTGAATGTGACCATTCCCTACAAGGAGAAAGTCTTCGACTACCTCGATGCGGTGAGTCCCGAAGCACGTGCCATTGGTGCCGTGAATGTGATCCGCATCGATCACAAAGGGAAAGATGTGAAACTGAAAGGATTCAACAGCGACGTCATCGGTTTCACGAAGAGCATTGAGCCGATGTTGGAGAAGGTGCATAAGAAGGCACTGATCTTGGGGACGGGAGGAGCCTCGAAAGCCATCGATTTCGGGTTGAAGTCGTTAGGACTGGAAACTGTTTTCGTAAGTCGTTACGAACGTCCGGGAACGATCCAGTATGAGCGCATCACACCCGAAATAGTAAAAGAATACAATGTCATTGTGAACTGCACCCCCTTGGGGATGTATCCACACAGTGATTTCTGTCCGCGCCTCCCCTATGAGGCGATGGACGAGAACAACATCCTCTATGACCTGATTTATAATCCCGACGAAACACTCTTTATGTATAAAGGGCGACAGCAAGGAGCTACTGTCAAGAACGGACTGGAGATGCTGCTCTTACAGGCTTTTGCCAGTTGGGAGTTCTGGAACGGTAAGGAATAACCTTCATCCCAGTGTGTGCGTATGAAGAACAATGAAGGATGTCTCATCTACCTGTTGGCACTCTTTGCCCTGATCACCGTGCTGTTCTTACCAGAGTATCTCGTCAGCATCTTTGGTGAGACACTCTCCTATGGCGGGTTGATCCTGTTCCTTCTCAGTGTAGTAGCTGTCGTCTTTGGTCTCTGGTATCTTTATGGACATCGGTTGAAGAGTCCCAGTCTCGCCACACAGGATCAGTTGTTTATCAAGAAGGAGGCAGCCTCTGACAGCAAGAACGGGAAACATCAGAAAACAGCTCAACTGAAGAAATCACAGCTGCCTTCATTCCGATTCAACAAACTTTTCTACGGAGCCCTGTTCTGGGCTTTGTTGATCAGTATTGTCACCTCGTGTAACTATTCTGTCTTTAGGGATACTGACGAGGTCACCGCTCCTTCCAAAATCTGGAATGCCCGAAACATTCCGTTGCCCCACCTTACTGACAGGAATCAATACGTGTCGAATCCCGATTCGGTGATACGGCAGGCTACCGTTGACTCACTGAATCTGATCTTTCAGGATCTCGAACGAAATGTGGGCATCGAATCAGCTGTCATCATCGTCAATCAGATTGAGAACCAGGATCCTTTCCGCATGGCCCAAGACATAGGAAACCAATATGGTGTGGGAAGGAAAGAGACGAATCGCGGTCTGGTAATCGTAGTGGCCTACGAGGACCGGAAATATTTCATCGCACCAGGCAGCGGTCTTGAAGGAGATCTCACCGATGCCGATTGTTCTCGGCTGGCACGTAAGTTCCTCACACCATTCATGCGTGAGTCGAATCCCGACGGTGCCATGCTGTCACTCTCGAAAGGGCTCTATGCGTTGACTGTTGAGAAACGTGAACTGAACGGTCCTACCGATGAGGAGTTAGTGGTTGGAAAAACCGAGGAAAGTGGTGACTTCCCGATGAACGCTTCACTGTTCATGTTTGTGGTGCTGTTCATAATCTATGCTGTCTTGAATGAACAGTATGAATGGATTCAACTGGCAACTAAAGGCACCGGCTATACTGGTTATGGACGGTCGCGTATGGGTGGCGGACACAGCAGCTGGGGTTCCACTTGGGGAGGTGGCTTCGGTGGCGGTTTCGGTGGTGGAGGCTTCGGAGGCGGTGGCGGCTATGGCGGCGGCAGCTTCGGTGGCGGAGGCGCCGGTGGTGGTTGGTAAGTCATGGTGGCTTATCCACATCAGATAATGAAAGTATTAACCAATAATAATGATGAATTATGAAAAAAAGCTATGCATTGATCGGAATTATCGTAGTGATCGTTCTCTGCGTGATGTGGGCCGTGGGAGCCTACAACGGTATGGTAAGAAGTCAGGAGGCTGCCTCTAAGGCTTGGGCTGATGTCCAGAGCACTTATCAGCGGCGTGCCGACCTCATCCCGAACCTGGTGGAAACAGTAAAGGGGTATGCCAAACATGAGCAGCAGACCTTCGAGAACGTGGTGGCAGCGCGTGCCAAGGCCACACAAGCCACAGTGGATCCTACCAATCTCACACCCGAGAAACTGAAGGAGTTCCAGGCTGCACAGGGAGAACTCTCCACCGCACTGGGCCGTCTGATTGCCATCCAGGAGAACTACCCTGAACTGAAAGCAAATGAAAACTTCAAGGATCTGCAGGTGCAGTTGGAAGGTACAGAGAACCGCATCAATGAGGCACGTAACAAATTCAACAAAGCAGTACAGGACTACAACACGGGCATCCGTTCTTTCCCCAACAATATCTTTGCTGGAATGTTCGGTTTCAGTCGTATGGATAAGTTTGAGGCCGATGCTGCTGCCCAGAAAGCCCCTGAAGTGAAGTTTTAGGTGATAGTTGATGAAAATGAACAACAGGTATATGATGCGAGGCGTGAGTGCAGCGAAGGAAGATGTGCACAACGCTATCAAGAACATTGACAAAGGTATCTTCCCCCAGGCCTTCTGTAAGATTATCCCCGACATCCTCGGTGGTGACCCAGAGTTTTGTAACATCATGCATGCCGATGGAGCTGGTACGAAATCCAGTCTGGCCTATATGTACTGGAAAGAGACGGGTGACCTCTCGGTATGGAAAGGTATCGCACAGGATGCCATCGTGATGAACACCGATGATCTCCTGTGTGTGGGTGCCGTGGACAACATCTTGGTTTCATCCACCATCGGACGGAACAAGATGCTCATACCTGGTGAGGTGATCTCTGCGATTATCAATGGCACCGACGAACTGCTTGCCGAACTGCGCGATATGGGGATTGGTATCTACCCGACAGGGGGTGAGACTGCCGATGTGGGCGACCTCGTGCGCACCA
>DETG01000023.1:0-38457 GCA_002361535.1 Prevotella sp. UBA3294 | reverse complement strand
GCACCATCATCGTCGATTCTACCGTGACTTGCCGCATGAAACGCAGTGATGTGATCGACAATGCGAAGATCCGTCCGGGGGATGTCATCGTGGGACTGTCATCAACAGGACAGGCTACTTACGAGAAACACTACAATGGAGGTATGGGAAGCAACGGACTGACCTCTGCCCGTCATGATGTCTTCTCGAAATATTTGGCTGAGACATATCCTGAGAGTTATGACCATCAGGTGCCCGACGAATTGGTGTATAGTGGCAAGTATCGCCTCACAGACCGTGTGCCCCTGACGGAATCAGAAGCACAACAGCTTTCTGCCCTCAACTCTCAACTGTCAACTCTCACCGTAGGCCGACTTGTCCTCTCCCCTACACGCACTTACGCACCTGTCATTAAGAACCTTCTCGATGAACTGCGACCAGAGATCCACGGTATGGTGCATTGTACAGGTGGTGCTCAAACCAAGGTGCTGCACTTCGTCGGTGACAACTGTCGTGTGGTGAAAGACAACATGTTCCCTGTTCCACCGCTGTTCCGTCTCATCAAGGAACAGAGTGGTACAGACTGGCGAGAGATGTATCAGGTGTTTAACATGGGACACCGCATGGAAATCTATGTGCGACCAGAGATTGCTGACCGTGTGATTGACATCTCCAAGTCGTTCAATATTGATGCACAGGTGGTGGGTCATATTGAGGAAGGTACGAAAAGTCTGACGATCCGAAGCGAATACGGTGAGTTCAACTATTAATCTATTCACATTTCGTATCTATCAATCATTCAACACTTTTTAAAATTTTAGTAGGAGGCCACGTATCTCATGTGACTACAGTATAATAACGATATGAGACAGTTGTTATCTATATTGTTGCTACGTGAGATACGTCGCCTCCTCTTCTTTTCCTTATTCCGCCGTCACCTAACAAGTGTTCCTCCGCTACCTACGAGTGTAAAGTGACGGAGGAACAAAACGTAGTACCCAGCGGAATCATTCGTAGAAGCCAGTGGAACGATGCGTAGTCAACATCGCAACAAACCATAGTAAAGCAAATGACAAGAAAAGCATACTTTCCTTTTGCATTTCTCTCATTTTTTCGTACCTTTGCAGGCAATTATGGAGAATAACAGCATTTTACAGAAACTTGATGGCTTAGAGGCCCGGTTCGAGGAGGTGTCAACCCTGATCACCGACCCCAGTGTGATAGCAGACCAAAAGCGGTTTGTGAAGCTGACAAAGGAGTATAAGGACCTGGGCGATATCATGGATGCCCGCAAACGATATATCGCCTGTCTGAACGGTATCAAGGAGGCGAAGGATATCCTGGCCAACGAGGATGACCCGGAGATGAAGGAGATGGCGCGTGAGGAACTGGCCATGAACGAGGAACTGCAGCCCAAGTTGGAGGAAGAGATCAAGATAGCCTTGATTCCCAAGGATCCCGAGGATGCGAAGAACGTGCAGATGGAGATCCGTGCTGGTACGGGCGGTGATGAAGCCTGTCTTTTTGCCGGTGACCTGTTCCAGATGTACAAACGCTTCTGTGACCAGAAAGGATGGCAGCTGTCGGTGACGGATTTCAATGAAGGTGCCGTAGGTGGATACAAGGAAATTGATTTTGCTGTCAGCGGTGCCGATGTGTATGGCACGCTGAAATATGAATCAGGTGTACATCGAGTACAGCGTGTCCCGGTCACCGAGTCGAACGGACGTATGCAGACCTCTGCTGCCACTGTGGCCGTGTTACCCGAAGCCGACAAGTTTGAGGTGAACATCAATGAAGGAGAGATCAAATGGGATACTTTCCGCAGTTCTGGTGCCGGCGGACAGAATGTGAACAAGGTAGAATCGGGAGTCCGTCTGCGTTATATGTGGAAGAATCCGAACACGGGTGAGACAGAAGAGATTCTCATCGAATGTACGGAAACCCGCGATCAACCGAAGAACAAGGAACGTGCCCTGTCGCGTCTCTACACCTTTATCTACGACAAGGAGCACCAAAAGTATGTGGATGACATTGCCAACCGCAGGAAGAGTTTGGTGTCCACAGGCGACCGCAGTGCCAAGATCCGTACGTATAACTTCCCACAAGGGCGCGTCACCGATCACCGCATCGGATACACCACGCACGACCTACAGGGATTCCTTGGAGGAAATATCCAGGATATGATCGATGCCTTGACCGTTGCCGAAAATGCTGAACGAATGAAAGAGGCCGAATTGTAACTATGTACTAAAAAAGATAGACCATGAACAGACAAGAATTAATTGGACAGATCAGGCAGAAACGATCGTTTCTCTGTGTGGGTCTGGACACTGATCCCAAGAAGATGCCACAGTGTGTCTTCGATCTGTACGACCCGATCTTTGAGTTTAACAAAGCCATTATTGATGCTACCGCCCCTTATTGTGTGGCCTATAAGCCGAACCTTGCTTTCTACGAAGCTTACGGCATCAAAGGGATGAAAGCCTTTGTCGATACCTGTAACTACATCAAGCAAAACCATCCCCACCATCTGATCATCGCCGATGCCAAACGCGGAGATATCGGTAACACGTCAACGATGTATGCCCGCACATTCTTCGAGGAATATGACGTGGATGCACTGACTGTTGCCCCCTATATGGGAGAAGACTCGGTGACGCCATTCCTGAGCTATCCCGGGAAATGGGTAATCCTGCTGGCCCTGACAAGTAACAAAGGCAGTCATGACTTCCAGCTGACGGAAGATCCATCGGGACAGCGGCTTTTTGAGAAAGTCATCCTGAAGTCGCAGGAATGGGGAACACCTGAGAATATGATGTATGTGGTCGGAGCCACACAGGGTAAGATGTTCGAAGATATCCGCAGGGTGGCACCTGACCATTTCCTCCTCGTACCTGGTGTAGGTGCCCAGGGAGGCAGTCTGCAGGACGTATGCCGGTATGGGATGAATAAAGACTGCGGCATCCTGGTGAACTCCTCTCGTGGTATCATCTACGCATGCAACGATGATCATTTCGCCGAGATAGCAGGGAACAAGGCCCGAGAGCTACAGCAGGAGATGGCCGAGGAGCTTGAGAAGGCAGGGATATGAACGACAGTAAGATCATCAACGACCCCGTCTTCGGCTTCATCAAGATACCCCGTGGTCCGCTGTTGCAGATCGTGCAGCATCCACTGATGCAACGACTGACACGTATCAAGCAGTTAGGACTGGCATCAGTGGTGTATCCAGCCGCCCAGCACACCCGCTTCCAACATTCCATCGGTGCCTTTCACCTGATGAGCGAAGCCATCACCTCCCTTCAGCAGAAAGGCATCTATATCTTCGACAGCGAAGCGGAGGCCGTGGAGGCTGCCATCCTGATGCACGACATCGGTCATGGGCCATTCTCGCATGTCTTGGAGAACACGCTGATCCATGGCATCACCCATGAGGAGATATCCCTCATGATGATGGAGCAGATCAACCAAGAGATGAACGGTGCCTTGAACCTGGCCTTGATGATCTTCAAAGATCACTATAACAAGAAATTCCTCCATCAGCTGATTAGCAGTCAGCTGGATGTTGACCGTCTGGATTACCTGCGTCGTGACTCCTTCTTTACGGGCGTGACGGAAGGGAATATCGGATCAGCACGAATCATCAAAATGCTCGATGTGGTGGACGATCAATTAGTGGTTAACTCGAAAGGTATCTATTCAATCGAGAACTATCTCACTTCACGTCGGTTGATGTATTGGCAGGTGTATCTTCACAAGACTGCCGTTGCCTGTGAGAAAGTGTTGGTAAACACGTTGTTAAGGGCGAAATACTTGACAAAGAGTGGAAGGGATGTCTTCGCACCTCCTGCCCTGAAGTATTTCCTGTTACATGATGTAAATGGACAGTGGTTCAGTGATCATGAGGAAGCCCTGAGGAATTACGAGATGTTGGATGACAATGACATCTGGAGTGCCATCAAGGTGTGGACGGGCAGTGATGACAAGATCCTGTCAATCTTGTCGCGTGACCTCATCTACCGGAACATCTTCAAGGTGGAAGTGCATGAAGAGCCCATCGAAGAGGATCGACTGGCAAACCTGCGGCAGGAGATCAGCCATAAAGCGGGAATCGATCTCGCTGATGCCGACTATCTGATGAGTGTCAACACGATTCAGAAAGACATGTATGATGTGAACGACGACCGTATCGGTATCCTCTACAAGGACGGAACGATCCGAGATATCGCTGATAGTTCAGAAATCTTAAATATTAGCCTATTATCCAAAAAAATTCGCAAATATTACCTGTGTTATCAACGATTCTAATTTTTTTTCTTTATCTTTGCAAAATAAATCAATAAAAGACATGGAATTTAGTGCAAAACAAATAGCCGAATTCATTCAGGGCCATGTTGAAGGTGACGAGAATACCACCGTCAACACGTTTGCCAAAATTGAAGAAGGCAAAGCCGGAGCGATCTCGTTCCTATCGAATCCCAAATATACCCATTATCTCTATGAGACCCAGTCAAGCATCGTTCTGGTGAACGAAGACTTGGTGCTGGAGCATCCCGTGAGCGCCACGTTGATCAGGGTGAAGAACGCCTACGAGAGTGTGGCCAAGCTGCTGCAGTTGTATGAGAGCATGAAGCCGAAGAAGACAGGCATTGACCCTCTGGCTTTTATCTCCCCCACTGCCAAGATCGGCAAGAACTGCTATGTCGGCGCCTTCGCATTTATAGGCGAAGGGGTGACAATTGGTGACAACACCCAGATCTATCCCCATGTGGTGATTGAGGACGGTGCCTCGGTAGGTAACTCCTGTCTGATCTACCCCAATGTCTCTATCTATCACGACTGTCGGCTGGGTAATGATGTGACCATCCATTCCGGATCAGTGATTGGCGCTGACGGCTTCGGCTTTGCGCCCAGCACTGAGGGCTATGACAAGATTCCGCAGATCGGTATTGTGATCATCGAAGATCATGTGGAGATCGGTGCGAACACCTGTGTCGATCGCTCTACCATGGGCAGTACCATCATCCACCAGGGTGCCAAGCTCGATAACCTCGTGCAGATCGCGCACAATGTGGAAGTAGGTGAAAACACGGTGATGTCTGCGCAAGTGGGTATTGCCGGTAGTGCCAAGATCGGTAAATGGTGTATGTTTGGCGGTCAGGCTGGTTTTGCCGGCCATATCACCGTCGGTGACAAGACCTTTGTGGGTGCCCAGTGCGGTGTGAACAGTAGCGTGAAAGGTAATGAGAGTTTGATCGGCAGTCCTGCTATGGAGCCGAAGAACTTCTTCAAGTCGTCTGTGTTATTTAAAAAATTACCAGATATTTACAAACAGTTGAATGCCCTCCAGAAAGAGGTGGATGAGCTGAAGAAATTACAGTCTGAATAATCAATCAAAATGAAACATATATGTTAAAACAAAAAACACTGAAAGGCAGTTTTTCCCTGTTCGGGAAAGGATTGCATACAGGTTTAAGCCTAACGGTTACCTTTAATCCCGCACCAGAAAACACAGGATATAAGATTCAGCGCATCGATCTTGAAGGTGAGCCTGTGATCGATGCCATTGCAGAGAATGTGATAGACACACGCCGTGGAACAGTTCTTGGGAAAGGTGATGTTCGTGTATCCACTGTGGAACATGGCTTGGCCGCTCTCTATGCATTGGGAATCGACAACTGTCTGATTCAGGTGAACGGTCCAGAATTTCCTATCCTTGACGGTTCCGCCGATATGTATGTCAAGAAGCTGAATGAGATCGGTATAGAGGAACAGAATGCCCCGAAGGATTTTTACGTGATTCGCCGTAAGCATGAGATTGTTGACGAGGAGACAGGTTCGTGTATTACCATTCTCCCCGACGAGGAGTTTTCGATCACTGCCATGTGCTCTTTCGAGTCGAAGTTCATCAACAGTCAGTTTGCCACCTTGGATAAAGTAGAGAATTTCGCGAAGGATATTGCCCCTGCACGTACGTTTGTCTTCGTGAGGGACATCATGCCCCTGTTGGAGGCAAACCTCATCAAGGGTGGTGATTTGGACAATGCCATTGTGATCTATGAGCGTGAGGTCACCCAGGAACAGCTTGACCATTTAGCCGATGTTCTGAAGGTACCCCACATGGATGCCACCAAGATTGGTTATATTCAGCATAAGCCCCTGATGTGGGAGAACGAATGTACACGTCATAAGCTCCTTGACATTATTGGCGACATGGCATTGATCGGTAAGCCCATCAAGGGTCGAATCATCGCAACTCGTCCAGGGCATACTGTGAACAATAAGTTTGCTCGTATGATGAGGAAAGAGATCCGCAAGCATGAGGTACAGGCTCCGTTCTACGATCCCAACGAGGCTCCCATCATGGATGTAAACCGCATCCGTGAGCTTCTCCCCCACCGCTATCCCATGCAGTTGGTGGATAAGGTCATCTCGATTGGTCCGACCAGTATTGTGGGTGTCAAGAACATCACCAGCAATGAGCCATTCTTCCAGGGACACTTCCCCCAGGAACCGGTGATGCCGGGAGTCCTCCAAATCGAAGCGATGGCCCAGTGCGGCGGTCTGCTTGTCCTGAATACCGTGGAGGAGCCTGAGCGTTGGAGCACCTATTTCATGAAGATCACGGATGTGAAGTTCCGCCAGAAAGTGGTACCAGGCGACACCCTTCTTTTCAAGGTTGACCTGCTGGCACCTGTCCGTCATGGTGTTTCTTCCATGAAAGGATATATGTTTGTAGGTGATTCTATCGTCTCAGAGGCCACATTTACTGCTCAAATCGTCAAGAACAAATAAAAAGAGTATGAACCAGATTAGTCCATTAGCATTTGTTCATCCCGAGGCAAAACTCGGTGATAACAACGTGATCGGTCCTTTCTGCTACATTGACCGGAATACGGTGATTGGTGATAACAATGTGATGCAGAACAGTGTCACGATCAATTACGGTGCGCGCATCGGCAACGGAAATGAATTCATGCCCGGGGCATCTATCAGTACGAAACCCCAAGATCTGAAGTTCAAGGGAGAGGACACGATCTGTGAAATCGGCAACAACAACAGCATCCGCGAGAATGTGACCATTTCAAGAGGTACCGCCAGTAAGGGTACAACCTGCGTTGGGTCGAACAACTTGTTGATGGAGAACATGCATATCGCCCACGACTGTGTGATCGGCAATGGATGTATCATTGGTAACAGTACGAAATTTGCTGGTGAAGTGGTTGTCGATGACAATGCCATCATCTCTGCCACTGTGCTGTTCCACCAGTTCATCCGTGTGGGCGGCTATGTGATGGTTCAGGGTGGCAGTCGAACGAGTCAGGATATTCCGCCGTATATTATTGCAGGCAAGGAGCCCATCCGCTATGCAGGTGTTAATCTGGTAGGACTTCGTCGCAGGGGGTTCAGTAATGAGACCATCACCTTGATCCATGATGCCTATCGTCTGTTATACAGCAAAGGTGTACTGGCTGAAGGTGTTGAGGAGATCAAGAAGAACCTGCCGATCACGCCAGAGATTCAGTATATCATCGATTTCGTACAAAGTTCGAAGAGAGGCATTATACGCTGACAGATGAACACATTAGTAGTAATACTCGGCCCCACGGGTGTAGGCAAGACTGAATTGTGCCTCGGTGTGGCCGAGTATTTTCATATCCCTGTCATCAATGCCGACTCCCGACAGATCTATCAAGGAATCCCCATCGGCACAGCAACCCCTACCCTTGCGCAAAGACAAAGGGTGAAGCACGAGATGGTGGAGGTGCTGAACATCGGTGACTATTACAATGCCTCGATGTTCGAGAGTCAGGTTCTTACCCTCCTCGAACAACAGTTCCAGTCATCCGACATCGCCTTGATGAGCGGTGGCAGTATGATGTACATCGATGCGGTGTGCGACGGATTGGCAGAACTCCCCACTGTAAGCGACGAGGAACGCACCTTGATGAAACGCAGATATGAAGAGGAAGGCCTTGACGCATTGTGCGCGGAACTGCAGTCATTAGACCCCGCCTATTTTGCCATCGTGGATAGAAACAACTACCGAAGGGTGATCCATGCGCTGGAGATTATTCACACAACAGGTCAGACATTTACTTCCCTTCGCACAGGAAAGAAAAAGGAACGTCCATTCAGGGTCGTGAAAATCGGACTGACCCGACAGCGCGAAGAACTCTACCAACGGATCAACAAACGGGTGGATGAGATGATGGCACATGGATTACTGGAGGAGGCGCGGAGGTGGTATCCACAACGTGACTTCCAGAGCCTGAACACCGTTGGTTACAAGGAACTGTTCGCTTACATAGATGGTATCTGGTCGTTGGAGGAAGCGGTGGAACGTATCAAAGGGAATACACGCAGGTACTGCAGGAAACAGCTCACCTGGTTCAAACGCGACCCCAGCATCCGATGGTTCGATCTCTCTGCTGTCAACGGCTCCGGAAAGCCATCCTCTATGGAGGATAATATTAAAGAAATCATAAAATATATCACAGATGTGATATAATCCCCGTCTTTTTTACTATTTTTGCATCGTTTTAAACGGAATAAGCTATTAATAACCGTATAGGTATGCATCAACATCATCATCACAGACATCACCATCACTCCAGTCATACGGAAAAACGTGGATTCTTCTCACGTCTCTGGCACATGCTGTGCTCCATCTGGCCATGGTACAAATCATTGTATAAAGGTCGTGCATGGTACATCAAGCTGATAGTAGGACTGATCTCCTTCATCTTGCTGTTTGTCATCTATTTGGGAATGGTTGACATCAATTTCCTCTGGCTCTTCGGAAAGTCACCGGGCTATTTCTCGGGCATCAAGGATCCGCAAACCAGTGAGGCATCGGTGATCTACAGTGCCGATGGCAAGGAGATCGGCAAATATTTCAACGAGAACAGGACACCGGTGAAATATAATGAGGTGAACCCAGTATTCTGGAAAGTTCTGATTGATACGGAGGATGAACGTTTCTATCAGCATAAGGGTATCGACCCCATCGGTCTTTTCAGTGCTGCTAAAGATGCACTATTCCATCATGATGCCCGTGGTGCTTCCACTATCACCCAGCAGTTAGCCAAGAATATGTTCCGTGTCAGAACACGCTATTCTACAGGCTTGTTAGGGAAAGTGCCAGGGTTGAAGATCCTCATCGTGAAAACCAAAGAGTGGATCATCGCCATGAAGCTGGAGACGATCTTCAGTAAGGAGGACATTCTCACAATGTATGCCAACACCGTGGATTTCGGATCCAATGCCTTCGGTATCAAGACGGCCTGTAAGACATACTTCAATACCACACCGGCAAAATTGAGAACTGAGCAAGCTGCCGTCTTGGTGGGTATGTTGAAGGCAACCACCTTTTATAATCCAATTTCTAATCCGGAGAACTGTAAGAAACGCCGCAATGTGGTGATCGACAATCTGGTGAGAAAGAACGAGATCACCCCAGCCGAAGGTGACTCTCTCAAAAAACTGGATATCAAACTGGAATACAGTGTGGAGTCGAACTATGATGGGGAGGCACAATATTTCCGTGAGGCCGTGGCCCATTACTTAGATGACTGGTGTACGGAGAACGGCTATGATTTGTATAGCAGCGGACTGCGTATCTATACTACCATCGACACCCGTATGCAGAAATATGCAGAGGAGGCCGTCACCAAACAGATGCGACAGGTTCAACAGAATTTCAACAGTCATTGGGGTAAGGAAGAACCTTGGCAAGATGAGAACCACCGGGTGATCCCCGGTTTCATCGAAGGGATAGCCAAGAAACTCCCCCTGTACAAGAAACTGGAGGCGAAGTATCCCCATCAGCCCGATTCAATCATCGCAGAACTGAACCGTCCGCATACCGTGAAACTGTTTGATTACGAGAAGGGAACAATAGAGGCTGAGATGTCAACCATGGATTCCATCCGCTATATGGTGCATTTCATGCACTGCTCTTTCGTAGCCATGGAACCACAGAACGGTCATGTGAAGGCATGGGTGGGCGATATCGATTTCAACTCATGGAAATACGACAAGGTGACTGCCATGCGACAGCCCGGTTCCACCTTTAAGCTCTTCGTCTATACCGAAGCGATGAACCAAGGTCTCACTCCCTGTGACAAACGTCGTGATGAGTATATCAGCATGGAGGTCTTTGACAAGAAGAAAAACAAGGTCATCAACTGGACACCCGGTAATGCCAACGGACGTTTCTCGGGTGACTCACTCCCCCTGAAGAGTGCCTTTGCCAAGAGTATCAATTCCGTGGCTGTCAGGTTAGGACAGGAGATGGGTATCAAGAATATCATTGCCACGGCCCACGACATGGGTATTCACAGTGTGCTGGATGATGAGCCCTCACTGGCATTGGGATCCTCTGATGTCACCTTGCTGGAGATGGTCAACGCCTATTGTTGTATCTCTCATGATGGTCGTCATGTGGAACCGGTACTGGTAACGAAGATTGTGGATAAAGACGGTCGTGAGGTCTATGTCTCTTCTACCGAAGAAAAACAGGTGATACCCTACAAGAGTGCTTTCCTGATGCAGCAGATGATGATGGGCGGTTTAAGGGAACCGGGAGGAACCTCTCAAAGTCTGTGGGGATATATCAACGGTGCTCAGGATACCGATTTCGGTGGTAAGACAGGAACGTCAAACAACCATTCCGATGCATGGTTCATGTGTATCAGTCCGAAACTCGTCTGCGGAGCATGGGTAGGTGGAGAATATCGCAGTATCCACTTCAGGACGGGTGCTTTAGGACAAGGAAGTCGAACTGCTCTCCCCGTTTGCGGCTATTTCCTGCAGTCGGTGATGGGTGACAAGACTTTCCAGAAATATCACGGTCATTTTAAGAAACCCGTCGATAAAGACATCACGGAGAGTTTGTACAACTGTTCCAGTTATGTACCTTCCAACGATGACGAAGCCAACCTCGACAGCATTGGTGTCATGGAAGACGAGGTGATGCTCGATGAGTTCGGTAACCCCATTCTCGAACCTGTGGAAGGCGAAGTCATCGATCCCCTTGATGAAGAGGCTCAGAAGAAAGAAGACAAGAACGAGAAAGTGAAAGAACAACCCGTGACGTTTGATGATCTCTAACGAACCGATTGACTTAGACAATACTGAACTGCAACAGGCACTTCAGATCATCCAATATACCCGTCGTTCGCTTTTCCTGACCGGAAAGGCGGGGACGGGTAAATCAACGTTCCTTCGTTATATCTGTCAGAACACCAAGAAGAAACATGTGGTATTGGCCCCCACAGGCATTGCTGCCATCAATGCTGGCGGAGCAACCCTACATAGTTTCTTCAAGCTCCCCTTCCACCCTTTGCTTCCCAACGACAGTCGCTACTCAGCAAGGAATATTCGTAACACGTTGAAATATAATGGTGAAAAGCGCAAGCTCCTCCGCGAAGTGGAACTGATTATCATTGATGAGATCTCCATGGTAAGGGCAGACATCATTGATTTCATCGATAAGGTGCTGCGTATCTATAATCGTAACATGCGTCAGCCCTTTGGAGGAAAACAACTTCTCTTGGTGGGTGACATCTATCAGCTGGAGCCCGTCGTGAGGGAAGAAGACCGTCAGTTTCTCCGTCCTTTCTACCCTTCAGCCTTTTTCTTCGATGCACATGTGTTCCGTGATCTCCAACTGGTGAGCATTGAACTGAAGAAGGTGTATCGACAGTCCGATCCGTTGTTCATCAACATCCTTGACCATATCCGTACCAGTGAGGTCTCTGCTCCTGATATCCAGATCCTGAATGCCAGAGTGGGTGCTTTGTTGGAAACGGAGAAATCGCAGTTGGCAATCACACTGTCAACTCGGAGAGACACGGTTGATTTCATCAATGACAAACACCTGGAGGAGTTGCCTGGCAAGCCCACACGTTTCACAGGGGAGGTAAAAGGCGAGTTCCCGGAAAGTAGCTTGCCTACCCCGATCGACTTAGACGTCAAGCCTGGAGCACAGATTATATTCATCAAGAACGACATGGACCGACGCTGGGTGAATGGCAGTCTGGGGGTGATCGAAGCCATTGACGAAGAGGCTCAGATCCTCTATGTGATCACGGAGGATGGTGAGGAGTATGAGGTGGAACGTGAGCGATGGAGCAACGTGAGATATACCTTCAATGAGAAAGAACAGAAGATCGAGGAAGAGGAGATTGGTGTCTATATTCAGTTCCCGATTCGTCTGGCATGGGCCATCACAGTACATAAGAGTCAGGGACTGACGTTTAACAAGGTCTATATCGATTTCACCGGTGGAGTTTTTGCGGGGGGTCAGACTTATGTAGCACTGAGCCGTTGCACCTCGTTAGAGGGAATCTCATTGAAAGAGCCTGTGCGGCGTGAGGATGTCTTTGTGAGAGCAGAAGTCAAGAACTTTGCCCGTCATTATAACGACCGAAACATTATCGGTACCGCTTTGTCTGAGAGCAAGGCTGACAAAGAGTATCATGATGCTGTGAAGGCTTTTGACGCTGGCGATTATGACACGTTCCTGAAGAATTTCTTCCTCGCCATCCATAGCCGATACGATATAGAGAATCCCGTAGCAAAACGGTTTATCAGGAGAAAACTGAACACAATCAACCAACTGCGGGAAGAGAACCGCCGGCTCTCCGAAGAGAAACGGCAACGTGATACTTTTCTTAAGAAACTGGCTGTCGAATATGTAATGTTGGGAAAAGAGTGCGAGAAAGAACACATGAACGAGGCTGCTATCGCCAACTACCGAAAGGCGCTCCAGCTTTTTCCTGATTATCCTGAAGCTCAACGACGTCTCAAGAATCTTTCATGACAAAACATCACTTTAGTGCTGGACTCTTGCACAAGTTGGGCAAGACGTTTGCACAAAGTGTGCAGATACTTTGCACAAGTTGTGCAGACCCTTTGCACAAAGTGTGCAGATTCGTTGCTTGAGTTTTGCACTACTACAGCTTATCATGAGCGTCTATAGTTCCAAACTCAAAAATTAATGAAAAACTGATAAAATAAGGTATCATAAACGAATGTAAAAATACACCGTTTTCACGCAAATTACTTTTAACAACAGTCGTTGTAGTGTTAAAAGAGAACAAATGAATAGGACATTTTGTCAGTTTTACGTTTTTTGATTCTATTTTTGCAGATGTCTTTTCAAACAATCAGAATGTAATCATTAAAAATAGAAAATGAACATGAAAAAGTTATCCAACTATTTGGTTTATGCAATGTGCATCATCGCCATTGCATTCTCAGCAGGCTCTTTCGTTAAAGTGTATGCTAATCAAACTCCTTTGGCAAGCACATCATCAGCGGCACCAGCTGGTCAACCCGTTGACCTGACTTACGCTGCCGATAAGGCACTGCCCTCGGTTGTTACCATCAAAGTGGTTCAAAACAGTAAGACGCAGATTATCGAACGTCAGATTGATCCTTTTGAGGATTTCTTCAGCGACCCATTCGGATTCTTCGGAAATCCCAATAACGGACAAGGTAATACCCGTAAATACAGACAGCAGACTCCCAAGCGTCAGGGTTCAGGCTCTGGTGTCATCATCTCTTCCGACGGCTATATCGTCACCAACAACCATGTCGTTGACGGAGCTGATGAGATTACTGTCATTTTGACAGACAACCGTGAATTCTCTGCCAAGGTAATCGGTACGGATGCCACCACCGATTTGGCACTAGTTAAAGTAAATGGCAAGGATCTGCCTGCCATCACCATTGCCGACAGTCAGAAGCTGAAGGTTGGTGAGTGGGTGCTGGCCATCGGTAACCCCTTCTCGATCGGTACAACAGTAACGGCTGGTATCGTCAGTGCCAAGGCCCGTTCCATGGGTGGTGGCAATGTGGTACAGAGCTTCATCCAAACCGATGCTGCCATCAACCGCGGAAACTCAGGTGGTGCACTGGTGAACACCAACGGTGAGCTCGTCGGTATCAATGCCATGCTCTATTCCGAGACTGGTTCCTACAGTGGCTACGGCTTTGCCATTCCTACTTCTATTATGAATAAGGTGGTAGATGACCTGAAGACTTATGGTACAGTGCAGCGTGCACTGATCGGTATTCAGGGATCTGACCTGAATGTTTATACCGACGGTTTGAAAGATCAGGGTAAGGAAGTGCCTGACTTTGGTGTCGTGAATGGTATCTATGTAGCCAAAGTGGATGAAGACGGTGCTGGTGCTTCCGCAGGTTTGAAAGAAGGTGATGTCATCACATCGATCGACGGTAAGAACCTGAAGGCTATGGCTGAGCTCCAGGAGTATCTCGCCAACAAACGTCCAGGTGACAAGGTGACCCTGACCTACCTGAGGAATAAATCCAAGAAGACGGCTACGGTGACCTTGAAGAACGCCCAGGGTAACACCAAGGTTGTCAAGAGTGCCGACCTCGATGTGTTAGGAGCCAATATCCGTGAGGTGAATGCCGAGGAGAAGAAACAGCTGGAGATCAATTACGGTCTGAAGGTGGCAAAGGTGGGTAACGGTGCCCTGAAGAAGGCACGGATCACCGACGGCTTCATTATCCTCAATGCCAACGATGCCCCGATGCGTACCGTTGCTGATCTGCAGGAAGCCGTGAAGAGTGCCTCTACCAGCAAGGATCCTGTTCTCTATATTAAAGGAATTTATCCGACAGGAAAGAAAGCCTACTTCGTGGTGGAACTGACTGAAGAATAAGTTCTGAACCTACTCTACAAAATGCCAATTATCTATTGATTTATCAAAATAATTGGCATTTTTTTTGTTTGTTTGTAATAAAAGCAGTATTTTTGCATCTGCGAAAATCAAGAATAACCATGAGACAACTGAAAATCACTAAATCTATCACCAATCGGGAGAGTGCCTCACTCGATAAGTATTTGCAGGAGATTGGCCACGAAGACCTACTTTCTGTTGATGAGGAAGTGGAACTGGCCCAGCGCATCCGTAAGGGTGACCGCAAGGCTTTGGAACGACTGACAAAGGCAAATCTTCGCTTCGTGGTTTCAGTTGCCAAACAATACCAGAACCAAGGGCTCAGTCTGCCCGACTTGATCAATGAGGGAAACTTAGGTCTGATCAAGGCTGCTGAGAAGTTCGATGAGACCCGTGGGTTCAAGTTTATCTCGTACGCTGTATGGTGGATTCGCCAGAGTATCCTTCAGGCCATTGCCGAGCAGAGTCGTATCGTGCGTCTTCCCTTGAATCAAGTTGGCAGCGTGAATAAGATCAACCGTGTGTTGAATCGTTTCGAACAGGAACATGAGCGCAGACCCAGTATTGATGAGATTGCCGATAAGGTGGATCTTCCACAGGAGAAGATCGAGGATGCGATGAAGGTAAACAACCGTCATGTATCGGTGGATGCTCCTTTCGTGGATGGTGAGGATAACAGTTTGCTGGATATCATGGTGAATGATGATGCCCCGATGGCCGACCGTGCCTTGGTGCTTGAATCACTTCGCGAGGAGATAAACCGTGCACTGCAGACACTGAATGAGCGTGAACGGAATATCATCGAAGCATTCTTCGGAATCAACCAGCCGGAGATGACCCTTGAGGAGATCGGTGAGAAATTCAACCTGACACGTGAGCGCGTTCGACAGATCAAGGAAAAGGCTATCCGACGCCTGCGTCATAACACAAAGAACAAATTATTAAAATCGTATTTAGGACAATAACGCCACTTTTGAATCAAATGAATACAAAGCGATATGTACTGTTGGCAGCAGTTTTCATGACATTCTTCATCGGTATGTCAGCCAAGGAAAAGCAAGTGCCCAAGATCTATGCCTTTGGCTTCTCTGCCTCCTTCAATGACTCCATCGTCTATTTTACCGATATTCAAGAAATCGAGAACGTATGGGTTCAGGAGAAGTCAAACTTTCTCGCATCACGAGAGAATTATTCGTATCAGTTACGTGACTATCTTGCCAGCCAGAATCAGGCTCATCGTACTTGTATCTTCACCTATGCCTTCGATCGCAAACATATCGAGAAGAAATATGTGAAGATGAAAGGCAAATACACCAAGAAAGGTGATTTTGATGTTCGGTATATTACTGCAAAAGACTTCCATTTCACTGCTGTCGAACCTATTCAGGTAGAAGAAGTCACCAATGAGCAGGCCCCGAAGGAGAAAGAAAAGAAGAAAGACAAGCGTCCTGCTAAGTCAAACGACAAACGTGGCGGGAAAGGTTCCAAGGGGACTCCTCCGGCACAGCCAGTACCTAATGAGTAATACTTTCACCAGATGGCAGAAAGCACAAATGACTTCTGTATTGCGGAGCATAACGTAAGGATCATCTTTAAGGAGTCTCATATCAACGATATGCGCCTCCTTCCATCTTTTGAACCTTTCCGTTCCTCTCCCGTTCAGCAAGAGAATCTGTTTTTCCAACTTACAGTTGATGATACGCTACGCCCTGTAAAGAAAGAACACAGGGAACGTATCCGTACATTTGACACTGGAAATGGTGACACGATTGTAGATGTTTTGGACAATGGTGGTTACCAGTATATCATCAAGGATCTCAATGGGGCCGACTGCTGTCTGCTCATCACGAACAAGGATTTCTCCGATTGCCAGTGTGCTTTAAACGGGAACTACAATATGCGCTGCTTCGGTCTGAACAATGCCCTGATGCTTATCTTCGCTTTTGCAGGCAGTAGACAGAACACCTTGATGATTCATGCCTCGCTGGTACGTTGTCATGGATATGGATATGCCTTCATCGCCAAAAGCGGAACGGGAAAGAGTACACAGGTGAGCATGTGGCTGCGTTATATCGAAGGTTGCGACCTGATGAATGATGACAACCCCGTAGTACGGTTGATTGGTGACGAGGTGTTTATCTACGGCAGTCCGTGGAGCGGAAAGACCCCATGCTACCGCCAGGTCAAGGCTCCTCTTGGAGCGATCACCCGTATTGATCGGGCACCAGCCAACAGCATCGAGAAACTGCCACCGATAGAGGCTTTTGCCTCCTTCCTCCCTTCCTGTTCCACGATGAAGTGGGATAAGGATATCTTCAATGCCATTTGCGATACCGTGACAAAGGTGGTAGAGCGCGTGGGAATCTATACTCTCCACTGTCTGCCTAATGAAGAGGCGGCACGTGTCTGTCATCAGGCCGTCGCCAAACATCTCACCAACCCTTAATCCTCAACAGATGATGTCAAACGGAAAGATTCAAGTCAAGGAAGTGCAGTTCGCCAATTCGGTGTTATTGCCAGAGATCGTGAAGTTACTTGATGAGGGGCATACAGTCACCCTACGTCTCAAAGGATTCAGTATGCGTCCGTTCTTAGAGGATGGGCGTGACAAGGCACTCCTTACCAAGGCTGTTGATCCCCAGGTTGGAGATCCCGTCCTCGCAGAGGTTGGCGAGAAGCATTACGTCCTTCACCGTATCATCGCCATTCATAATGACCATGTGGTGCTTCGTGGTGACGGCAATCTGGGTGTGGAGCATTGCATGCTTTCCGATGTAAAAGGTGCTGTCATCGGTTTCTATCGTAAGGGACGTGAGAAGATGGATCGCACCGATGGCATGAAGTGGCGTATCTATTCATGGTTCTGGACCCGCCTCTACCCCATCCGCCGTTATCTTTTGGCATTCTACCGTCGCATTTGGCTCAAAATGTTTAAACCTATATAACAAATAGAATATGAAAGCAAAGAAAGGATTTAATCTTCGCAGTGTCTGTGGTGAGCAGATCATTGTGGCAGAAGGTAAAGAGAACATCGACTTCAGCAATATCATCAGCATGAACGAGTCATCGGCATATCTGTGGCGTCTCGTTCAGCAACGGGAGAGTTTTACGATCGACGACATGGCCGACCTGCTCACAGAAGAGTATGAAGTAGAACGGGAAACGGCCCTTGCTGATGCCAAGACCCTTGCTGAGCAGTGGATTGCTGCAGGCATTGTGGAGAGATGAGAGATAAAAGATGAAAGATGAGAGATGAAAGGTGAGAGATGAAAGGTGTAATCATATCTTTCATCTCTCATTTTTCATCTCTTATCTTAAATTGTTCTTTTCAAAGATCGTCATACGTTGATCCAATAGTTCGTACTGATGATCTTCGATGAACGAGGTGCAGACACGCAAACCTTCCTGATGACTGCCTGTCGTGATCAGACAGATGGCACTCACACCGTAGTACATCAATTCATGAGCGAGTTCACCGCTTGACATTCCGGGATAACCGATGGTGAAATAGAAGCCATCTGCGATCGGCTCATCCAAGTCTTTGTCATAGACAACATAGAACCCATGACGGCAGAAAATCTCCTTGAGTTTCTTTGCACGTTCCCCATAGACACTGATCTCCTTCCTGAAGTCATACGATCCATCGGTGGCTGCTTTCAGCATAGCCGCCATGGCAAACTGTGCACTATGACTGGTCCCTGATGATAGAGCGTACAACATTCGTGTAGAGAATACCAGACCGAAAGGCAGTCCTTCGTATCGATTAGCCAGGTCGGTATAGTGACGATGGAACAGTTTGTCGGAGATGCAAGTCACGCCGATGCGCTCACCAGCATAACTGAATGCCTTCGATCCACTGATCAGCAGAATATAGTTATCCGTATAGCGTGCCACTGTGGCCTGATAGGGCGGTTGGAACGGCACACTCAGGTTCTTCCGGAAGTCCATGGCGAAATAAGCCAGGTCTTCCATCACAATGGTATCATACTGGTTAGCTAGTTCCCCGATGGTGCGCAATTCATCCTCGTTGAAACAGATCCACGACGGGTTATTGGGATTACTGTAGATGATGGCACAGATATTTCCCTTGCTGAGATAAGATGTGAGTTTATCGCGTAACTTCTCCCCACGATAGTCATAGACATCGAAAGTCTCGTATTTCACTCCCATCACCTGCAGTTGCATCTTCTGCACAGGGAATCCGGGGTCGATGAACAACACGGTGTCTTTCTTCTTGTCAGCCTGCGAACAAGTGAGGAACGAGGCAAAGGTACCCTGCATGGATCCACTCACAGGTACACATCCTTCCGGTTTGATATCTATACCGATAAAAGCTTTCACGAACTGCGAGGCAGCCTCTTTCAGCACAGGTGCTCCCTGGATATCGGGATAGCTATGGGCGATGCCATCCTGCAAGGCTTTCACCTGTGCATCCACACCTACCTTTGCGGCAGGCAGACCTGGGATGCCCATCTCCATTTTGATGAACTCCACGCCCGATGCCTTCTCGGCCTGAGCTGCCACCTGCTTCACCTCACGGATGGTGGCCTTGGCAAAATCCTTGATGCCTAACTGTGCCACCAGTCCGTCAACGACTTCTTTCTTGATTGGTGTATCCATATCACTTACTTTCATTCTTACCGATAGCTAACGCCTTGATGTTTGCTTCGACGATGGCCTCTCCCTTTCTGCCAAACACACGACGGATCGCATTTTCTAATTTGTCGTATTCGATGTTCAGCGCTTTCTGGGCGGCTCCCAACAGGATCACGTTGGCCGAACGGGGCACCCCATTCTCCTTTGCCATCTTCTCGATGTCGATCATCACCACATTCTTCAACCTAGCATAATCGGCCATCAGTTTCTCCATCTCAGGATAGTTCGGGATATTCACGAACGGTGTGGATGAGGTAATGATCCAACCCTCCTTATTTAAATACGGCAGATAGCGCAGGGCCTCCATGGGCTCCATGGAGATAATCACGTCGGCACCGCCCTTGGCAATCAGATCACTGCTGATAGGTTCCGATGAGATGCGCAGATTACTCTGCACATCACCGCCGCGCTGTGACATGCCATGCACCTCCGCCTGTTTGATGTAGAGGTTTTCTTTCATGGCAGCCTCACCGATAATCGTTGCTATGGAGAGGATGCCCTGGCCTCCTACTCCGCATAATATGATGTCTGTTTTCATTTCTTTCCCTCCTGTGCTTTCTTTTGTTTCAGATGTCTCTGTAAGGTCTGCATACACTCACGTCTTGGAATAATCACACTCACACCCTGATATTCAATCTCGTCACGGATAATCTGTGTAATCTCTGGCATGTTCTTCGGCAGGGGCACCACCACCTTCAGGTGTTCGTTGTCCAGACCCAGTCCGCGAACGATGGCCTCGAACTTATTCGTTCCTGCACTGTCCTGTCCGCCCGTCATGGCTGTTGTCAGGTTATCACTGATGATCACGGTGATATTGGCATTCTCGTTGATGGCATCAAGCAGACCCGTCATACCACTGTGGGTGAAGGTGGAGTCACCGATCACGGCCACGGCAGGCCATTGTCCGGCATCGGCAGCACCTTTGGCCATGGTAATACTTGCGCCCATATCCACACAACTGTGGATAGCTTTGTAGGGTGGCAAGAATCCTAACGTGTAGCAACCGATATCACCGAATACGCGGGCATTGGGATAATCCTCCAACACCTTATTCAATGCAGTATATACATCACGGTGACCACACCCCTGACAAAGGGCTGGTGGACGGGGTACTACATCCTCGCAGGGAGCGAACGACTCATCGGAAGGCAGACCCAGTGCTTTCTTCACGGCATCGGGAGTCAGCTCACCCGTACGGGGCAGTTCTCCAGTGAGACGACCTTTGATGACAGCATTCCCAGGCATGATACCGCGTAGCTGGTCTTCGATGAACGGCTGTCCCTCCTCTACCACCAGTACGTTGTCGCAAGCCTCGGTCATTTTGCGGATCAGTTCCTTCGGTAAGGGATACTGACTGATCTTCAAAACAGGATAAGGACATTTCGTTCCGGTATAGCACTCCATCAGGTAGTTGTAGCCTATACCACTGGCAATCACACCGAGAGAGTGATCACTGCCCTCCTCATAACGGTTGAAGCGGCTATCCACGGCATCCTGCTCCAGCTCTGCCTGCTGCTTCGTCACCGCATCGTTCCGGCGACGGGCATTGGCGGGTAGCAGCACCCAGTTGGCAGCAATGGCATCGTAGTTCATCTCGTTCTCCTGGCGCGGCTCGTCCTTTACCTCCACCACAGCACGGGAATGAGCCATTCGCGTGGTGACACGCATCAGCACCGGCAGGTGGATGCGCTCGGAATAGTCGTAGGCAAAGGCCATCATGTCATAGGCCTCCTGCTGATTACTTGGTTCCAGTGTTGGAATCATGGCGAACTTTGCGTAGAAGCGGGAATCCTGCTCATCCTGTGAGGAATGCATGGAAGGATCGTCGGCCACCAGTACCACGATACCACCATTCGTTCCCGTCATGGCTGAGTTCACAAACGGGTCGGCACACACGTTCAATCCCACATGTTTCATACAAACCAGCGCCCGTTTGCCCATGTACGACATACCGAGAGCCGTCTCCATCGCTGTTTTCTCGTTTGTACACCAACGGCGGTGAACATTCCGTTCTTTCGCCAACGGAGAATCCTGTATATACTCCGTGATTTCGGTCGAAGGTGTGCCAGGGTAAGCATAGACACCGCTCAAGCCGGCATCTAATGCACCTTGTGCAATAGCCTCGTCACCTAACAAAAGTTTCTTCATGTCTCTTATCTTTAATTGATTGTTACCTTTTTGAAATGCAAATGTACGAAGAATCGTTGACATGACAAAAAGAATTACCAAAAAATGTTTGGTAAGACATGTGCGGATAGGGTGGACATTTTGTGCTACTGAGAAGTACAAAGTGTGCAGATATGTTGCACACTTTGTGCAGAGCCTTTGCACAACTTGTGCAGAGCCTTTGCACACTTTGTGCAAGAGCCTTGCACATTTTGTGCAAACGCATTGTTTGTTTTATGCACAAATCTGCCCTGTCAGAGCAGTGAGAATGCTACATCCATCATCTTGGTGAAGGTGGTCTGTCGTTCCTCAGCAGTTGTGGCTTCACCGGTCAGGATATGATCCGAGATGGTACAGATGGCAAGGGCACGATTGCCTGAACGTGCAGCATTCATATACAAGGCGGCTACCTCCATCTCAACGGCCAGTACTCCCATCTTCATCCATTTATCGTTCTGCGGGTTCTCCGTATAGAACGTATCCGAAGAGAGGACATTTCCCACGCGGTAGGTATAGCCCAGACGGTCGCAAGTGTCTGCGGCGTCACGCAATAGTGAGAAGTCGGCGATGGGTGCAAAGGTTCCAGGCAGTTCATACTGTGAGGCATAGTTCGAATTGGTGCATGCCCCTTCGGCAATCACCAGACTTCCCACATGGAGGTCGGGATGGATGGAGCCTGCTGATCCCACGCGGATGATGGTCTTTACGTCATAGAAATTGTACAACTCGTAGGTATAGATGCCCAAGGAAGGCATACCCATGCCATGTCCCATCACGCTGACACGCTTTCCGTCGCGGTAGCCAGTGAAGCCAAGCATGCCACGCACTTTATTGAACTGAACAGGGTTCTCTAAGAACCGTTCTGCCATGAACTGAGCGCGCAAAGGGTCGCCTGCCATGATCACAGTCTCAGCGATCTCGCCGTACTGGGCCCCGATATGGGGAGTGGGTGTATTCGTCATAATCGTAAAGTGTTTAGTAATGATGATTTGGATTATCGATGACAAAGATAATGAATTTTCCTGAATAAAGGAAACTTTTCCTTTATATTTTCTGTGATGCCGCTTGTGTTTCAAAAAAAATAGTTATCTTTGCCGCCGACATGCTGATCACTGTTGTGGCTTTGCTCGCCTATGCGCTGATCGTCTTTCTCGGAATGGAGTACCTGTGGGAAGGTATTCACGAGATAGCCCTGCCGCTCACCCTCGCCGGTGTAGCGGTGTTGGCTTGTTGTGTCTATGTGATGTGCAAGAGTAAGGCATCGCGAAACAAACGACAAGGTCTGCCCCGTGAGATCATCGCCATCGTCATCGCCGTTGTCATCCTGTATATGGGACGGACCCCCTTCTCGCAGTTCTTCTACGTATATGACCATCAGGAGGAAGTGCAGCAGGGCATTCTGGAGACGGCAGAGAGTGTGGCGCAGATCGACTCCTTGTATCAGAATTATGCGCACCAGCGTTTACGAAACTATCGGAAAGAACTGAAGCGCCAACGTGTAGCCCGCACGAAAGCCAAGGCTTTGGAGAAGAGTCTGCGGCGGCGACTGCTCCCCACGATGCTCGATACCATCCAAGTGCAGCGACAGCAATGGCTGTCATCTCTCGGCAAGACACAGGTTTGGAGCCTTTCCACTCCCCGGAGCATCCACTATCTTCTCAGGGCAAGTGAGGAATGGACGGCGCAATATCAGCAGGTATCATCCGTGATCTACCGAGGTGAGAAAGCGGAGGCATTCAACAGCGACGGTATGATCGGCGTGACGGCAGACAAGCTGGTGCCGTTCCTGACTCCCCAGCGCGCCGACAGCAGGAGTGTGGTCGTGATGGTACTGTGCTGTGCCCTGATCCTGACAACCTATTTTCATATACGCAGACCGAAAAGTAGATACGAAAGCGGTCACAGATGACATGAGAGACAGACGGTTATTAGATATCACATTCAGTCCTCAGTCCTATACTGTATCCCAGATACAGGAGATGGTGAGAGAAGGCACGGCTACCGTTCACGACATGGAAGACGTGTTCGGGAAGGAATGTGTGGATGAACTCTTGCGGCTGTCACCGGAAACTCCCCTGCCCCACGGCGGCTGGAACGAAGGATCACAGGATGCTACACAACTCATCTTCTGGGGAGTGCAGGGATCGGGAAAGACGATGGCCATCGCCTCGCTGCTGACATTGTCCGGGATGAAACCCGACAAGATGTTCCCGGAGAGCCTGCTGCCGCGCTACGAACGATTGCGGTCGCTCTTTGCACCGTCAGACAATCCCCGTCTGATTCCCAGTGAGGAAGGAGGCGGGAACGGTGTGGAGAGTTATCCCGTGGTCTATCGAAGACATCTGTGGACACCAAAATATCCGATGCTTCTCACCGAGGTGACCATCCCCGCAACAGAACCCCTACATACGGTGGTACTGGAGAATCACGATCTGGTTCATCTGTTCTGCATCGACTGCCGACAGGATATCCATCAGCAGGCTGACAGACTGGTCGAAGTGATTACTTGGCTGGAGGGAGAAGGACATCTGTCCCATACGGCCGGTATCTACCTCCTCGTGACAAAGACCGATCTGATGAATGCCCCCGAGGAGTATCGCGAGAATACTGCACAGACGTTAGTCATCAGCAGTCTGCCAACCCTCTGGCACAAGGTACAGGAACTGTGTAAGACGCAGTTTATCTATAATAGTCTTCCCATCGGCTACAGTGTGGGGGCGTTTGTGTTACAAGACTATGCATGTCTTCAGACAACCCTTGCACAACAGGTGTTCAAGGAGGCACTGCTCCCCAAGTGCCAGCCGCGCCGAACCCTTCTGGGTAAACTCATCGGGAAAGGAAAGAAAGGATATGCCTACCTGCTTGCAGCACTTGTGATCCTCGTGGCAGGCTATGGTGCCTACAAAGCACTGGATGCGCTGAACAAGCCACCTCATGAAGTACTGACGGCCTATGACTACCGTTATGACTTCATGCAGGAGACAGCAGCCATGAACGAAGGATCATTCGACGAGGCTCGTCAGATATATCGCCGACTGTCAAACGATCTGCAACTGGAACACAGTATCCGTACCACAAAGGGAGAACGTGTTCTGTCGGATGTGGATTATCGTTCTTGCGACTCCAGTCTGGTGAACACGTTTGCACTGGTCATTGACCGCTACGGACGACAACTGTTCTCTTCCAGTGCATGGAGCCGGGATGAATCGAAACTGAAGGAACTCCGCCAGCAGGTGGAGGCACTGACAGAAAAGCCGCAGCTGAAGGAAACATCCATCAGGAGATATGCCCTCTTTGTGGAGAACTACTTTGAGCAGGTGAAGCCTTTGATTGAAAAGAGTCAGACCTGTCATGACCTGGATGAGGTGAACACGGTCATCGCCCAATGTGAGCGATGGAACAAGGAGCCTTTCACCAACGATACGCTGTTGGCAAGAAGGATTACGGGGATCCCTCACCGGGCCTATCTGGGCTATGCACGACATCTCCTCAACGAAGCTACGACCCAGGTGAACCAATACGAACAGTCGTGGGAGGATGCCAGTCTGCTGGAGAAACCGTTCGTCTATTTGATCGATAAGTCGGAACTGAAAGCCAACCTCCGTGAGATTCGCGATGCCATCGATGAACTGAGTCAGCAGGTCAGCGACCTCCCCTCGCAGGAATACCAGGATGTCGTGGAGTGCATGAGGCAGACCCGACAGCTGACAGAAGAACATATATAATAAGGAAAGGAAATGAACATCATCATACGTCTGTTCAACAGACTCAGCATACTCAGCTACAAGAGTCCGAGCAACTCCATCGCGCAGGCTGTTGCCCTGACAGTATTGTGCGTGGTCTTCCTCACCTGCTGGTGGATGGCCTCTGCTGTGGAGAAGAAACTGGTCTTTACTATCGATGAGGTGGAATTAGGGCACAGCGCTGCCGTGACGATCGGTAACAGCAGCGATGTGTGCTTCCAGAATGTGCCGCACGATTTCCTGACTATCACTCCCGAGAGAGATGGCTTCCGTTGGGAGGTGAACAAACTATACCACGACTCCCTCCAGTATTTCAAGATCAACAATGAGAATCCCAATAAGCATGTGATCCGCAACGATGCCTCACAGCAGATCAACATTGAACTACCCGTGAGGAAAGATAAGATACTGAAGATGTCGCTGACGGGCGAGGAGGTGTGGCAGACATGGAACGACTTCAAGAATCAGAAAGATGTCCTGCTAAAACACTTTGCCGCTTACTACCATGTCAGGAAGGGTGATGTGTCAAAGGAAGACAGTCTGCTGTACCTCAGTCAGATGCAACGCCATGATGTCCGTTCTTTCTTTGAACGCGACGGGGAGACACTCTCGCTGATCATTCTCGATGAGCATACACACTTGCATGATAATGGGAGCGATATCAGTTATGCAAGGAGCGGACTTGTTCATCCTACGGGAGAACAAGTAGGACGTTGTAAGGTGCAGTTCTTCCGCGTGGCCGACTACTGTTATATGGAACGTCGTGCAGCGCGCGGACGGTTTCAGATCAACGGGGTGAGCTACGCGATGAAGCCCACTGTAAAACTGACGGAATGGGGAGCAGGTCATGTGATGATTGACTTCGGTCAGGATCACACCTTCTTGCGTTTCCCGCGACCGATTACCTATGTCGGCTCTGTCGATTCCCTGCGGAAAAAATCGGCCTATGCCAGTCAGGTGATTACCTTGAAGCAAGACAACAACGCCTTTCCCGCCAAAAGTGACCTCTATCTCCCTGCATTCTCTACTGCCGTGAATTTTGATCTGTGCAACATCGAGTTCTTCCACCAAGACGACTCGGTAGTGATCCGCGACAACCATTACCGGGAACAGGTGGTAGAGAATCCCCGTACGTCGTTCCTGCCCTTCTCCATCGTCCCCACCTTCGAACCAATGACGTTAAGGTCGGGACAGGATACCCTAATTGGACGAGTAGGATGGATCGACGGGGCATTCATCTTCAGCTATCTGTGGCCTTCACTACTGGTGTTTGTAATCCTTCTGCTACTGATCTGGATACCAGCAATCAGTCCTGTACGACTGTCGCGAAAGCAGCTGAACAACCTCCGTGAAAAAGAAGCGGTGAAGCACTATCCCTCGTATCTCTCCCTCCTTCTGCTCATCGCCTTGGGCTATTGTGTTTGTAAGTCACTCATCACCCTGAAGCTAAGCTATACCTATCCCTATTTCGAGAAGATCACGGGAATCGTTCCCGTGTCAACCGCCATGACTTTATTACTGTTCTTCAGTCTGACCATGATACTGAACAGTTCCTTGCGGCAATATGCCGGAAAGGGTACAAGTAAAAATGCCGTTTGCTGGATTGTCTGTGCCTGTATGCTGACAGCGTTAGTCTTTTTGTTCTTCAAGGTGATGGATCCCATGATCAGCGCGGGTGTTATCAGTTCATACTTTCATTCCGAAGTATATAATGTCCTACCCTGGCGATGGCTCGTTGAATATGGTATCAACGATACCCACCGTTCTGTTGTCTATGCCCTATTTGTTTCGGAGGCTGTCGTTCTGACCTTGTGGCTATTGCTCAATATATTTGGAACTTCGATCACCACAGGCTGTCATACACTCAAAGAAAGATATGACAAGCTTGTGGAAAAGATAAACGGAAGGTTGAAAAACTATTGGGAAAAAGCGACTTACCTCGACGGATTGAAGAAGCTGTTAACCCTTCCTGTCCTGCGGGAAAACTTTCTGGTCAAAGCACTCTTTTCAGCTATCAAGACACTCTTCCCCACTCACTTCCTCGTGATGATTGTCTTGATCGTGATTGGTAACAAGTTCGGAAACTTCGGTACGGCATTCATCACCTTGCTCGTGATCCTCGGTTTCACACAGGCGCTGACACACACCTCCATTGAGGAAGGTACGCTGCCCCGTCACACCATCTTCTGTAAGATGCTGCTGATCTCTGCAGCCTATATCGTTGCAGCTATGATGGGAGATCACGGATACATGACCAACTATCTCGGTTTTGTGATGTGCCTGCTCTGTTTCTTCTTTATGATGAGACGTCCTGTCAGCTATGGCGACAGTTACCAACAAGCCGCCCGAACAGAACGGCGATGGGTGAACAAGATGTTGCTCACGCTGGTGGTAATCATCGTGTTCCTACCCACAGTATGCAGTCATCTGTTCACGACCGAAGAGGTGAACTACGACCGTCTTTCCCGTCGGGTGATGCTCTACTCCAACTTCGACAGTCTGGAACGCAGCGGCTACCGCTATAGTGAGAGCGATGCAGAGTTCATGGTGATCATGAGTCATTACATGCAAGACAGGAAGAGTCGTGACCCACTCTCCAATGATGATCATTTCCTCCACGCCTCCGTCAGCTCAGGACAGTCGCCCGTGGTCTTGAACGACCTGAGTCTTCCCGTGGCGTTCTTCGGATCGTATGGTGTATTCCGGGCAAGTGTGGTGTATTTCCTCCTGCTCTTCGTCATGATCTGGATGGTAATGCAATACAGTTTTTCATTTGTAGATACGAAGGAGCCCACACTCAATCGTCCTATGCAATGGCGGCTGTTGGCGATGTTCATGTGGGTAGGTACCAGTCTGTATATCTACCTTTCGTATATCGATTGGCTGCCGTTCACAGGACGTCTGAATCCTGGACTGGGCGTGGATGCCGTAGGTGAAGCGTTAGAGACTGCCATCCTCCTTGCCTTCATGGCATCCGTCGGTTGTAATATGCGAAACTATTATAAAGATAAGTAATAAGAAAATGAAATGGATTGACCGTTTGGCTTACAAGTGCTCCTCATTACATCTTGACGAGGTGCTCCACCGATGGCAGCACCTGCTCAGATACGAGGTGATCAACAGGAAGCGTATCGATCTGGCTGTGGTAGGGACCACGTCCAGTGGGAAGAGTTTCCTACTGAACGACATCCTCTCTTCCCTGAGGAATATGGGAGGTAAATTCAGCAGTCTGAGAAGTGATTCTCTCCTCTACAAGACCATCGTGAACTATTCCCCCGATGAGTCGGGAGGACATGGACAGACTCCCATCTATGCCTGTAGGAGGACGAACTTTTATGGTACGTATGTGAACCATTCTCAAGACGGAAGGAAATACGACTTTGTATTTATGAACATCCCTGGTGAGATTTTTATGAGACCAACCCAAGGGGAGGCCTCCCGTCTGCGTGCATATATCGACCTGAAGGATGCCTTGTCGAAGATGAAGAAACGATTCTATGTCTCTACATGGGTAGATGCCGCCGATGAGATCCGCTATATCGTGGAACCCGTGACGGGTGCCTCCATTACAGACGACAATCGACGTTCCCGTATCACCACCGATCAGCATATCCTGAAGATGCGATACATGGACTGGTCGGAACTCTTCGGTGACCTGAACAACTGCGGGTTCCATGAGTGCAATGGCTCGAAACGAAAAATCAACGGTGCAACCCTTTTGAAGAAATTCTTCGAATACGACACCGACTCCGTCATGATGACACTCTACGATATGATGAGCAGCGGACAGATCCGATGTGATTTCAACGAGGAGGATTTCAGGGCGAAGATGTACGACAAGTGCTTCACCTTCTTCCATTACTGTTCGCGGGCATCCGACATCGTACTCTGCGACAGGATCTTCACCATGAAGGAGACTCTCAGCAATGAAATGCCTTTCGGCGAGATCACCCGTGGACTCTCATCGTTCTTGGACAACCTCGGTCATGACCGTCATGTGAATGTCTATCTGTCATTCCGCAATGTTGACTTCCTGATGTTCTCAAGGGAAAAGAACTATCAAAAGCTGAACAAAGACATCCTCGGACGGTTGGACAAGGAGCAGCGGAGGAATATCATTTACTCTTTGTTCCACTACGTCCTGCAACACCATATCAACAAGAACGTCATCGTGAAAGGAGATGATTTCTATAGTCTGGTGGGACTGCCTAAGGAGGGAATTCCGGAGAACGATCTCATCACAGAGGAAGTTAGTCAGCTCACAGAGAACCTGGTGGATCTGACAGGGAATCAGGGAGTTGTCTATGAAGCCCCCGACCTGAAGAACCATATCACCACCCGACTGGGTGATGAAGCACATGCCTTCAATGACTTGCTGCGCAGTTCTGACAACACGACAGAGGTGGAAGAAGAACTGTTCTCTCAGATCACGCCACATGTGTATTTCACCTGCACGCCTGTCACACAGGACTATGATATCTACAGGAATTATCAGGAGGGTGACCGCATTGCCACCGACTTCTGTAAGGAGGTGAACGGAAAGACGATGTTCTTTGCCAGACAAAACTCACATGCTTGCTTTGGAAGCTATCAATTGTGCATGGACATCTTAACACAGCACGACCTGATGGATAGTGAGACGGGGACATTACTCAGAAGACTCCAGAACAACTTATAATAATATAGCGGTCTAATAAAGATGAGAGGACTGAAACGATCTATCAGGATTGCCGTGGTCGGCGCAAGGGCAAGTGGCAAGAGTTACCTGCTGCATGACTTGATCCATGCTTTCCGCATCATGGGATATGAGCCAGAGGAACTACCGCTTTCATACCCTCACAGCAGTTTCGGTGCCTTCTTCTACGATGCTTTTCACGTGGAGACGGGCGGTATGCGAGGGACAGAGAGCTATGCGTGCAGACCAGAGAACCACTATGGTGCCCTCCTCTCTTGTCATTCCCGATGGCAACAGAGACTGTTACCATCCGTTGAGGTGGATTTCTTGAATATCCCCGGAGAAGTGTTCGATCCGGACAGTCAGCGACTGGCACTTTTCGATGACCTGATCCGACTGATTACCGCAAAGGGCAAAGGATTGTTCGAACAGGCAACCTGGAGCTGTCCGTCAGGCCATACCCTCCGACTTATCATACCAGTGGGATTCCAATGGGAAAACATCGGAAGGGTGAAGGTGAACAGCCGGTCACGTTATGGGAACTACATGGGATGGGAGAACCTCCATGAAGAGTTGACCACAGGTCACTATCAGGAGACAAAACGGGAGCCTGTCAGCGGAAAAGAACTGTTAACCAGGATCACCGAGCTGCAGACCGACTCTGTTCTCCTTTCCCTCGAAGAGGTGTGGACACAACTTACCACGGTGCGCAAGCTCGACCTTCAGGAATGTCGTGCACAACGTGTACTGCATTATTTCTATCCGTTGATGTATTGCCGGCAAGCCACTGACCTGATCCTCTGCGATCGTCTGACATCTGATGAGAATACAGGAAGGTTAGCTGAAACGATGAGTGCTTTCATCGAACAGGGTAAGCAGCGGAAGCCACATGTCTATCTGGCATTCCGTGAAGCAGACAAACTTCTTCGGCGAGAAGGCTGGGATGCTCTGCGACAGCATGTCACGGGATCAGAGCCTTCCCCTGTATTACGGAACAAGTTATACACCTCGGTACTTGAAGAGATACAAGGTAGATTGACTACATCTGACGTTCATCCACAACTGGTGAACATGTCGGATGATGACAGGCGACATATCCTGCAGTGCTTCGGCGATGGTGTGGGACATGCCTTCTGGCTCTTGCTGTACACTGCCGAGGATGACAGTCTGAGGGGGAAACTCCTGCGGAAGATCACTCACCGGAAAAGTGTCTATGAACAGTCAAACATGACAGAGAAGTTATTGCCTCCGCATGTCTATTTCACGGCAACACCCATAGATGAGGCCATGCATGTCTATGTCAACGATCCGAATGATGTTACTCGATTCTATTGTGATGAAGAAAATCATCTTCGGTCGTTCACCCGCGAACTCAGTGATAACCGTGCACGTCACCTGTGCTTCGGCTCGTATCAGTTACTTACCGATATCCTCCATCAACATGGTATTCCCCCTTCGGTGACAGGCCAACGCAGTGATCTACTGTCATCTGTACGTAATTATTGACGAAAACTATCATCTTACAATATGAGAAAGAACATTCATATAGCACAATTTGCCTCAGGGTCGCGAACTGATAACATCGGGGACACCACGCTGTTCTACTCTGCGGGGTTCAGCAAGCATGCCAACGATGTGAGCGGACTGTTCCTCGATAATCCTCCTGTACTCTCACCACATTATGCAAGTCTGATATGGCGTTACTATGCCGATGTAGATCAGTATATTGCTATCCATGTACAAGGGTCGCATGTGGTGAACAGTGCCATGGGGAGGAGTTACCCTTTCCGTGCCGGCTATGAGGTGAGCCGTGATGACATGAACGCCATCGACTTCCATCTGTCATCACTGTTCCGTTGTCTGCCACGAATCCATTCTCTGCCCTCTGGCAGGGTAAAGGCAGAGACGGAGATCGATATACAACCAGATACTCCGCTCCGACAAGCCAGGAACCTGGCAGTCAGTATTCTCCACGCCATCACTTCGCAGAAAAGACTGTTCATCTCATTGGAGGTAACAGGCAATGACTTCCGTAACGATGGCGTGTGGGAAGCAGATGAACTGGGCATCCTGTTGTCAGCCATCGAGTGCATGCCTCTTTCTATCCGACGATACATGACCTTCGGATTCTGCGTCGATGAGCATCATGCCCTCCTACTTGATGACCTCCCCATCGTTGTTTATGTAAAAGGGAGTAAGATGACTGTTCCCGCAGGGGCTGTTTCGCTAACTTGGCATGAGGCTGTAAGTGAACAGATGCCCTTGAAGGAGGATGCAAAAAAAATGGTGCAGGAAATCCTTCTGCCCGGAGCCCATGAACCCATCCTATCCACAGAGAGACTGTTCCAATCGTTTGCCATCTATCATAGGGATCCCAGACAACTGCATGGGGATGACTGGCCTTTGTGGCTATCCCTGGGACATCGTCTGGAGGAATTGCACACCCATGACTGGAAGACCTATGGTCTTTTCTTCAACCAGATGGATGAAGCTACACAGACTGCTTATGCAGAATTACTCAGAGAACCATCCTTGTCATGGACGGTGGAGCACTTAGACAATACCTTGTTCTCCACCATGAATTATCGTTCCGAGCAAATCCTTGTCATGCAACGGAAGACACTGAAAGACTATCTTTGGGAGAACCGCTTCGCTTTTCTTTTTAACGAGGGAGTTTCGGAGGAACTGAAGAGCGAACTGAATGCTGACTTCGTGCAACGCCTAACTTTGGATAACAAGCAGGCAGTGGAACGATGGTATGATATTTTCCAAGCACAGAATGTTCTCGGTGATGAGAGGACACAAAGTGTCTTCGGACAACTGTTAGGACGATATGGTGGTACAACACTGACGACCTTGGACGAGATCGTGAGCTATATGAAACGCTATCCCTTCATTCCCGTCACTGCCTTTCACCAACCTGCACAGCTATACCAACCTGCTGATCTGGCATCATTATCTCCTGCTCATCAGTCAATTATCAATAGTTGGCTGAAGACGGCCACTGACAAGATCCGATTCACCTCTTTGGATGAGATAATCTCTCTGATCAGGCATGTGAGTGATGCCCCCGGGCATGATCAGTCGTTGGAAGAGCTGGCACTGCAAGACATCGACCCAACCACTTTGAGCATGCTTTTGCGTAAAGGAAAGGCAGAAGAAGTGCTGAGCCATGCTGAGACCTTGCTCGATAGCTGTTGTAGCCTGCCTGATCCCTGGCTGCATTTCGTCACCGACAAGGTGATTCCTGCTGTCAGTGACACCTTATTTAATCATGAGGGTATCATGAAAAAGGAAAAGCTGTTGACCGTGACACAATGGCCGGCTCTCTCCACCCTCATGAGAAGTAATCCTCACTTGCAAGTTTTACTGCAAGACCGAATGGAAGAACTATACACCAGTGTGTCGTGCCAGAAACTATCGGAACAAGTCATTGACACCTTCGTTACGAAGGCCAGTCTGAAACAGGGAAAGAAATCCTCCCAAAAGCCTAAGTCGGTTGGCTACAAGCATCATGCTGAGGAGGCATATCCGATGATCCGACACTTTATAGCAACCTTTAAAAAACAAGATACGAAAATGGCAAAAGATGTAGAAAAGCTCTTCAAAGACCTGAAGAATATCAGTAAGTCGCACAGTAAGTCACGACGTTCCCTCCTGTTCCTGTGCATAGGATTGATCCTCGGTGCCCTTCTTACAGTTGGCGGATGGATTGGCTATCAGCGTTTCTTTCCTAAACCGACAGCCAAGCTGGATGTTCCCATCGTATGCACGGCTTTAGCTGTCACCCCCCCAGAGAAAGGACAGACAAGGAAAGAGTCTTTTGATACCCTGACGATCTCACCAGAAAAACCGCTCTTAGCCACAGTCTGCGAGCAACGTTATCTCATTCATGAAATCCTCATCGGTGACACCTTACGGATCGAGATTCCCAACAAAGAGCTTCTCGGCAGTGACTCTTTGCGGCTGAGCACCCTCGACAGCAAGTACTATTTCCGTTTGGTGAATTTTATCCAGAGTAAACTGCCCAAGGATGTAAAAATAGCCTATTGATACAAAACCATGGCAGAACCCCGAATAGATAACCATCAACGTATCTGTCAGGACAAACAGATTCGTTTGCGTCCCTTCCTCGTGGCAGGCATCCCATGTCTGCTACTGCTCCTTACGATAGGACTGTCATTCTTCAAGGGGTGCACCGACTTAGGCAGGGTGAGTAAGGAGAATATCTATGATCCTACAAGAAATGTGGCAGAAGATGAGGGCTTTGTCGGGAAGTCAAACCGGTTGCTGCAGACTCTATTATCCATAACCGACTCCACCGTGGAGGCTACCTGCTTAGACAGTCTGAACAAACGCTATCCCGCCCTTGAGTTCGCCCTTCCCTATGGAGAGGAGCACAAAGAATATATCGAAGCTTCCGATCTCCGTTTAGTAGCCATCCACCCTGAGTATATTGAGGAAGAGTCATTACGACGATTCTATTTCAACAGCCGACTGCCCCAGCTCCTCCAACAGCAGGATGAGCAGAAGGGTGAGACATTCTTCCGCTTTGTCTGTAAGGGTGTGAAGGGGAAACGTCGAGGCACACGTCCTTTGGAGATTCTCTCAATAACTGTCATCCCGACCATGTTCAAGGTGGCACTGAGCAAGAATCCATGGACGGGCACCATCCTCGGGGCGGAGAATTGTCTGTTCTCACCACGTAATGCAGTATTCTTGTCGTACGGCAATGCGGTACTGCCGTTGCGCGATGAGCAACGGCTCAATAGGGAGAATCCCGTCTTCGTACATGCCATTATGAGTAGTGGAAAATTACTGATGGATCAAAAGGATATAGACTATTACCAATATTACCAGCAGGTGTTCCAATCGGATGCCCTTCATTCAGTGAATATCGGACTTCGACAGGTTCCCGGCGAGAAAGACCAGGCTGTGTTCCGTGTATGTTATGCCCACGACAGTCTGCTCATCTCCCACAATATGCAGATCACCGTGGTAGGCAACGGTCGTTCAAAGACTTTCAGTAAGCCAGTACTGGGCTCCGACCGTCCTACGGTCGTCCCCTTTCAGGACGGGATGAAACTGCTCGTGTATGATCAGCAGTCGCGGAAGTTAGGTGAGTTCATCTTGCAGCGGCACGATCCTTCGAATGTCCTCTCCTGTCTTGTACAGTCGAGCACGGGCACCAGTCGTTTTACCATTGCGGAGAGTCAGACGGATCTTTTCACCCAGCAGATGTTGCGCGGACTATCCCGTCATCTGTCTAACCGGGATAATATCCAAGAAGTGCGTCTCTCTCTTGATCCCTTATTGTCGAGAGAACTGGAGAAAGATGTCACAGGTTACCTACATCAACTGATCAGTGACATCAACAAGCAAAAACCCGCAAACCAGCAGAAAGAGCAATACGATATGTCGGTCACCGTGATGGACATGGCAACAGGTGAGGTGCTTGCCTCCCCCTTCTATACAACCCTATTCGATCATGATGACTTCCCCGAGATCCTGAGGATGACTACACGGAACAGTGCCCTTTCACGACGCTCCATCGGTTCGGTGTTCAAGCCCATGACGGCATTGGCTGCCGTGCAGACCACCCCTTCCCTTCTCGACATGGATACCCAGAATCCTCACCGCTATATGGCACCAGCCGACTGGAATGAGCGTACACCCAAAGTAAAATTCTTTGAGAGGAACACTTATGCCTGGGCTAAGAAATCTGCTTCCCATTGGAACGGTTGCGACTTCACGACTTTCCTTTCACGTTCCGATGATGTCTATCCTGTGGCACTCACAGCTCTGGCGATGACCAATGAGGCCATTGACGGGAAGACGGTGACGACACTACCCCTTACAGGCGGCAAGAACCTCTTTGAGACGGGAAAGAATGACATGCTGAAGTTCAAGTCGGCTAATGACACCCATCATACTGATGTCCGTGACAACTATTTCACCGACTGGCTGTCGTATCTGTATAACACCAGTTATGAGAATGACGATGTGACCGACCTGTACCTTTTCGATCGTCTGCTGAAGGGTACAGACATCGATGCAGAACAACGTTCCTTCGGACTGGAAGAGGTGTCACCCGAACTCACCAGTCTGCGCATGGATCGTTTCTATGAGGGAGATGATTTCAAGAGTCGGCTTGTACCTTGGGTATTAGGACAGGGTGATAACCTCTGGAACTGTATCAAGGTGGCCGAAGCATGGTGCAGGATGATAGGCAAGCATGATGTCAGGGCATCGTTTATCCGTCATCTTCCCACCGATACCATCCCCTCGCTGATCCGTGAAGGAGCGGTGTATCCCAGTAGTACTATCGGACTTCGCAATATACATGACATCAATCAGACATGGAACATTTTCCTCGACAAACTGCACCAGGCACAGTCGGGCGGTACCCTGTTGTCACCCATGCACCGTCAGGTCGTTAGCATGAACCAAGATGCACACAGTCATCTGATGCTGTTCTCCAAGACGGGAACACCCGATGCCTATCTCCGCTACGAGTTTCCACTGTTAGGGGGCAACAGCCGCTTTGTAGATGTGGGTATGTTTACTTTCGCATTGGTTGATGAGCAGCAATACAATCGGAATATTATTCCGGGCAGACAGGGAAAGGGCATCGTGTGTGTGATACGTGTAACCCGATCGTATGAGTGTAACCGCTGTCGTAGCGGCAGACAGTGTGCTGCCTGTGAGGCATTCTGGGGATTGAAATCTGAACATGCCCGTGATTTCTTTGCATCACCAGGAACCCATCGGCTCAGGAAGTTCTATGAGATGACCAAGCGATTTTATTAGAATGCGGAAATAAAAAGATGCCTCAGAGAAAGAAAACAAGACGCACTGCATCAGTCAGGAAAAGACGTCAGCGAAAGAACAATCTGCGCTCATTAAGGCGCGGAATGATCACCCTTGCGCTTTTCGTCATCATAGGTTATCTTTGCTATCCGTGGGTGAAGAGTCTTCTGCATCAGGATCCTTTGCCCACAGGTGACTATCAAGGTATCGATGTCTCCAAGCATCAGGGAACTATCCACTGGCAGGTGGTGGCCCGCGACAAGAATATCCAGTTTGTCTATATCAAAGCCACCGAGGGAGCCTCTGTCGTTGACAAACGCTACGTAAGGAATTTCCGTGAGGCCCGGGAGGCTGGTCTGAAGGTGGGAAGCTACCACTTTTTCCGGGGGTACAAGTCACCAGAGGAGCAGTTCACCCTCTTTCGTCGCTACGTGAAGAAGGAGGAACAGGACTTGTTACCGATGGTGGATGTGGAGGAACTGGGAAACCGTCATATCGATCGCAAGCGTTTGCAATCCTCACTGTCGCAGTTCATGGAGCTGATCAAGAAGGAGTACGGGCACTATCCCCTACTCTACAGTCAGTATCATTTCTATAACCAGATGCTGGCACCGGAGTTCAACAAATACTATATCTTCATGGCTCGCTATGGGAACAGGGAACCGCATCTGAAGGGGGGTGGAAAATACAATGTCTGGCAATATACGGAGAAAGGAAAGATCGAGGGCATCAAAGGATATGTCGATCTTGACCGCTTTGCCAACGGCACAACACTCCGCGACATCTCACTCTAACTCTATAACAATTCTCTACGAATTAGACGAATTAGACGAATTTGTGTAGAAGAATTATTTACAACTGTGAATTCGTCTAATTCGCCTAATTCGTAGAGATGAAGAATATCAACTCATTGAAAGACCATAAATTCGTCTAATCCGCCTAATTCGTAGAGATGAAAAAATCAACTCATTGAAAGACCATAAATTCGTCTAATCCGCCTAATTCGTAGAGATGAAAAAATCAACTCTTTGAAAGACCTTAAATTCGTCTAATTCGCCTAATTCGTAGAGATGAAGAATATCAACTCTTTGAAAGACCTTAAATTCGTCTAATCCGCCTAATTCGTAGAGAAGATAATTAATACGTCTAATTCGTAGAGGAAAAGACTACTGCTTCTTGGTGGTGCACTCATTCACGAGATACACAATACTCATATACGGAATGCCTGTATTCGTCTCCAATCCAATCTCACAGGTCCTGCTATTAGAGTATCCCACCTCTATGTGGTTCTTTTCAATCTGCGGGCGCAGCTTGCGCAAACCATATTTGTTCAGTTCCGGGAAGGTAAAACCACGATCACCGGCGAAGCCGCAACAACCCACGCCCTCGGGTAGGAACACGTTGGTAGAACACAGCTTTGCCAAGGCCACCATATCCTTATCGACACCCATCTGTCGCGTTGAACAAGTCAGGTGAAGGGCGATATGACGATCTGTCGGATGGAAGTCCAGTCGTGGCACCAGGTATTTCATGATGAACTCAGCTGGTTCGTACAGCTTCATCTTCTTCATTACCTTCTTCATACGGTGCAGACAAGGGCTCTGCGCACAGAGCACAGGATATTTCCCTTGCTCGGATGCTTCCCATAAGGCCTCTTCGAGCTCAGCACTCTTACGGTCAGCGATGTCGAGCATACCCTTCGACT